>CAMDDO010000003.1 GCA_945892755.1 Rhizobium sp. Q54
ATAGCACAACACCAAATCGGGGCTGTTATGCCCTTTTCTCGTAACCCGACTGGTACACATTCACGCCGCCATCCGGCACATTTTGTCTCCGCCCTTTACAGAGTTTCTTGCTCACCTAAACGGCTGTTCCGAAAGAAACATATTCGTAATAGCGGCGACAAATGAACCAGGGAAGATCGATTCCGCTGTGCGGAGGACTGGGCGTCTCGACAAATTAATATATGTTGGACCTCCGGACCTAGAAGCGCGGCAGGAAATGCTTGCACTTCACCTTAACGGGAGGCCGGTAGCAAATGATCTCAACCTTGGAAGATTGGCTGCCGAAATTGAGGGTTACTCCGCCAGCGACATAAGATTTCTGGTAGACGAGGCTGCGCGAGATGCTCTGACCCTGGCTCGAGAGATTGACGATGCGACTTTTTTTTCGGCAATGAAACGAGTTCACCGGTCTGTTACATCTGAGATCGAGGCTCAGTTTAAGTCCATCGATCAGAGAGGCATCTGACAGTCTGACCCGTTGTTCCAACACGCGGAGACGGTTGGACGGCAGACTCTCTCCCTCCGCCAGTTTCCCTGCGTCGTAAATTCTCCGGCGCCGCGTGAGGCGCCACGAAATGCCAGCGTGCGCGGTCGTCGAACGATCTTGTTGGGCCCTCCTCCAATAAGTGGCGCGGTCGACCGCTTCGATTCAATTGGGGCAGGCGTTTGCCTCCTACCAGTAGGGGATACAGTTGCTGGTCAGGCCGCCATCCACGACCAGCTCCGCGCCGGTAATGTAACTGGCGTCATCCGAGGCCAGAAACGCGGCCGCCTTGGCGATCTCGAATGGGTCGCCCATGCGGCCGATCGGGATCATGCTGTGGCGCTCGGCGCGGATGCGCTCGATCTCCTCGGGCGCATGATCCGCCTTTAGCGGCTCGTTGATCAGCGGCGTATCGATCACTCCAGGCAGGATGACGTTGGCGCGGATGCCCTTGCGCGCATATTCGAGCGCGACCGAGCGGGTGAACTGGAGAATGGCCGCCTTCGAGGTGTTGTAGGCAACCGCCGGCGCACCCCAATAGCGGATCGCCGCGACCGACGAAATATTGACGATCGCACCCTTGGCCTGGCGTTCCATCACTGGCAGGACATGTTTGCAGGTCAGGAACATGCTCTTGACGTTGGTGTCGATCACCTTGTCCCAGGTCGCCTCGGGCAGCGCGACCGGGCCATCGAGATCGAGAATGCCGACATTGTTGTGCAGGATATCGATGCGCCCGAACGCGCCGAGGCAGGCCTCGACCATGCGCGCTATCGCGGCGCCATCGGTGACGTCGCACAGGGCCCCGGCAACGGCGTTGCCTTCGCGTTTAATGATCGCCTCGGTTTCGGCCAGCGCGCTTGCGCTGATGTCGAGCGCAAATACCTTGGCACCTTCGCGCGCATAATGGATCGCGCACGCCTTGCCGTTGCCGAAGCCGGCGCCGCTGGCGCCCGCGCCGGTGACGATCGCGACCTTGCCCTCGAGCCGTCCCGCCATGTCATCCACCCCCGTCGTGCCATTGTTCCTGGCTTTATGCCTGGTCCGGTCTCAGGCATATATCGGGAATGTCTAGCCGGTCCAGGGGGGCGCTGCGATGCTGTTTGGCCTGATGCAAGATGTTCCGTTGATGATCGCCTCGCTGATCGACTATGCCGCGCGTTATCACGGCCAACGCGAGATCGTCTCGCGCTCGGTCGAAGGGCCGATTCACCGCTATACCTATGCCGAGGCCGAGGCGCGTTCGAAGCAGCTCGCCAATGCCCTCATCCGGCTCGGCGTCAAGCCGGGCGAGCGGGTAGGCTCGCTTGCCTGGAACACCTGGCGGCACTTCGAGCTGTTCTACGGCGTATCCGGCCACGGCGCGGTGCTGCACACGGTCAACCCGCGGCTCTTCGCCGAGCAAATCGTCTACATCATCAACCACGCGGAAGATCGCTTCGTCTTCCTCGACCTCTCGTTCGTGCCACTGGTCGAGGGCATTGCCGATCGCCTTGGCGGCGTCGAGGGTTATGTGATCCTGACCGACACGTCGCACATGCCGCAGACGAGCCTCAAAAATGCCATGTGCTACGAAACACTGATCGAGCGCGAGCGGGCCGATTATGTGTGGCCGCGCTTTGACGAGCGGGCGGCATCTTCGCTCTGCTACACCTCGGGCACGACCGGAAATCCAAAGGGCGTGCTCTACAGCCATCGCTCGACGCTGCTGCACGCCATGGCGGCGTGCCAGAACAGCGCGATGGCGCTCTCGGCGCATGACTGCATCATGCCAATCGCGCCCATGTACCACGGCAATGCCTGGTCGTTGCCCTATCTGGCGCCGATGACCGGCTGCAAGCTGGTGCTGCCGGGCCCAAAAATGGATGGCGCCAGCATCGAGGAACTGATCAACGCCGAACGCGTGACGTTCTCCGTCGCGGTGCCGACCGTGTTCACCATGCTGCTCGATCACCTCGACAAGACCAGGCGCGCGGTGCCGAGCATGGAACGCGTGGCGATTGGCGGATCGGCGGTGCCGGACAGCATGATCAAACAGTTCCGTGAAAAATACGACGTCACCGTGGTGCAGATCTGGGGCATGACCGAAACTAGCCCGCTCGGCACCATGGCGACCGCGACACCTGAGGTCGATGCACTATCTGAGACGGCGCGACGCGCCGTGCTCGCAAAGCAGGGCCGAGTGCAATTCGGTCTCGAGCTCAAGATCATTGGCCAGGATGGCACGTCCGTTCCTCGCGACGGCGTCACCTTCGGCGACATGTGGGTCAGGAGCGTTTGGGCCGCCGCAGGATATTTCAAAGGCGATGGCGGCAGTCGGCTCGACAGCGATGGGTTCTTCCCGACCGGCGATGTCGCCACGCTCGACGAGCACGGCTACATGCGCATCACCGATCGGACCAAGGACGTCATCAAGTCGGGCGGCGAGTGGATCTCATCGATCGACCTTGAGAATGCGGCCGTCAGCCACGAGGACGTCAAGCAGGCGGCCGTGATCGGCGTTCGGCATCCGAAATGGGAAGAGCGGCCGTTGCTTGTCGTGGTGCGAAAGGAAGGGCGCACGCCGACCAAGGCCGCGATCCTCGATCATCTGCGCGCGCGGGTCGCGAAATGGTGGCTGCCGGACGACGTGGTGTTTGTCGACGAAATCCCGCTGACCGCGACCGGCAAGATCCAGAAATCGCGCTTGCGCGAGATGTTCGGCGACTATCGTCTGCCTGAATCCTGAAGCAGGCGCTCGACGAAGCCTTGAAACATATCGTCCTCGCGGCCGCCAACCGCACCGGCAGGCCGGTTCAGCCGCGATAGCACGCCGCTCTTGTCGCCGTCGAAAACTAGAGCATGTTCCGATGGTGTAACCCACCGAGGATCGGAAGTGCGGTGATACGGCCGGCACTGTCTCGTCTGATCGCCTCATCCTTCGTCCCTCGACATGCTCGGGATGAGGGGTTCAGGATGAGGCCGAAAACCTGAACCCTCATGGCTCGAGCCTGTCGAAGCATAAGCTTCCTCACCCTGAACGCGCCGCGCCTTCGATAATTTATCTCTCTCGGGGCCGTCCTCTCCAAAGCTCAGGACCACGCCAAACCAGTGCGGATTTTTGAGTCGCCGGTTTTGCGAAACTACGTGGCCTGAGAAATCCGCACTTTCGGAAATCTGCCCGGATCGGCGCGAGAGTCTGGCGTCAGTGGCCGAACAGAAGGCGTGCTGCGGCGAGGAACTTGTCCGGGTGCTCAAGCGCGATCGAGTGACTGCAACGTGCGATGACCATGACATCCGCACGCGGGATCGCACGGCTCATCGGCAAACTGGTCGCCTCGGCTGGCACAGGCAGATCGTTCCGCCCGTGCAGCATCAGCACGTCACAGTCGAGCGCGGCCAGATCGGCCTCGGGAATCGCCGCAGCCTCGATGAAGCGCTGCTTATCGCCCGAGAACATGCGGCGGAAATAGTCGGCATAGTTGTTGCTGTGCAGCACTTTCATACGCGCGTCGAGAAAAGCGTCCGTGATGAGCGAGGCGTCGTGCACGATCGAACTCGCCACCCGGCGCAGATCATCCTTGGTCTCAGGAAAAGTCCAGCCGGCCTCAAGGTAGCGGTTCAACTTAAAGGAGCGGCCGATTGCGCCGGTGGTCATGACCTTGCGTACGCGCGGCTCGGCGCCGGCGAGCTGAAGCGCCAGCGCACCCGAGAGCGAGTGACCGATCACGCCGCAGGGGCCGGAGCCCAGGCGGCCGAGTGCGACGCGCGTTTGGCGACGCCACAAGTCCATGTCGAAGAATGGCTCGGCCTGCTTTTGTCCCGACAGCCCAAACCCGATCAGGTCGACCGCTAGAACATGGTAGTTGGAGGCTAACGGTTCGAGCACGAGTCGATAGTTTCCCATGGTTGAGGCCCCCGGCCCCGAGCCATGAATCATGAGGATCGGAAAGCCGCTGCCGCCCTCATAGGCGTGGACCCTCACGCCATCGACCTCGAAATCGATTTCACGGATTGCCATGTAAACCTGTCCCCGTCTCTGTTCCGTGCCCACGCCGCGCGAGCAATGTCACACGGCTCTTGATCAATCTCCAGAATGACTATTCACTGTCCTCAGATGCCGTGCCGCCAGCGGCGACCGGCCAAGAGGAGCATGACAATGCGCAATGCGCCCGATCTCAGCTTCCCGCGGGCCGATCTCTCGCGCATCCCCTATGGGGTATATCACGACCAGGAAACCTATGAGCGCGAGCAAGAGCTGATATTCCGTGGTCCAACTTGGTCATACCTGGGACACGAAGCCGAACTGCCGAATCCCGGCGATTTCCTCACCACCTATGTCGGCGAGACCCCGGTCATTCTCAATCGGGCCCAAGATGGCGCCTTGCACGCCTTCGTCAATCGCTGCGCCCATCGGGGCTCGGTCGTACGGCGCGAGGTGCGCGGCAATGCGCGCACGCACACCTGCATCTATCATCAATGGAGTTACAACCAGGCCGGCGACCTGACCGGCATCCCCTTCCGCAATGGCGTGAAGGGCAAAGGTGGGCTGGCGACCGATTTCGATACGGCCTGCCATGGGCTGCGCAAGCTCAAGGTGCAGAGCTTGAAGGGCGTCGTCTTCGGCTCGTTCGCGGAGACACCCGAGCCTCTGCTCGACTATCTCGATGCGCCGGTGGTTGCCCATCTTGAGCGTCTGATGCACAGCCCGATCCGGGTGCTCGGCTATCAGCGTCAATTCATTCGCGGCAACTGGAAACTCTACACCGACAATCTGCGCGACCCCTATCATGGCGGCCTCCTGCACATGTTCCAGATCGCGTTCGGCATCGCCCGCCTCAGCAACCGGGGCGGCGCCATGATGGATCGCCGCCACCGGCACAACATCTCCTACACCGCGGAAGGCACCGACAGCCCTGACGGCGCCAAGGCCTACGAGCAAACCGCGCGCGGCCAGGCGAAGCATCAGCTCGCCGACCACTCGCTGCTCGACATGCGCCATGAATGGAAGGACGGCCTGACGCTTACCATCATGTCGATCTTCCCGAACGTCGTGTTCCAGCAGATCCGGAACAGCCTTGCGATCCGCCAGATTCGCCCGAAGGGCCTGGATGCGTTCGAGCTGCACTGGACCTATTACGGTTACCAGAACGACGACGACGAGATGACCAAATTGAGGCTGCGGCAAGCCAATTTCGCGGGGCCAGCCGGGTTGATCTCGATGGAGGATGGCGAAGCGATCGAGCTGGTCCATCGTGCCACGGCGCGCGATCGCGAGGCCCACTCGATCGTCGAGATGGGTGGACGCGGACCGATTCACGATCAGGATCATCTTGTCACCGACGTGCCGATGCGGGGCTTCTGGACCTATTACTGCGAGCTGATGGGCTTCACGCCCGGGAGCAACATGTGATCGCAACCGAGACAAGACAGGCGATCAGCGATCTCTACGCCAACTATGCCTACTATATCGACGCGGATCGCCTCGAAGAGTGGCTCGATTTCTTCACACCGGATTGCGTCTACAAGATCATTCCGCGCGAAAATGCGGCCGCCGGCCTGCCGCTGTCGGTGATGCTCTGCGAAAATCGCAACATGCTGCGCGATCGCGTGGTCTCGCTCCGCGAAGCCAACATCTACAACCTGCACGTCGATCGCCACTTCATCAGCGGGCTGCGCATTGAGGCTCCGGAGAACGGCGTCTATCCGGTGCAGGCCAATTACGCCGTCTATCAGACCACGGCTGAAGGTGTGTCCATGCTGTTTAGCGTGGGGGCCTATGACGACAAGGTAACCTTCGTGAATGGCGTGCCACGCTTCAAGGAGAAGATCGTGGTGATCGACACCGCGGCGATCATCAATCTGCTCGCAACACCGCTCTGAGCGTTGGCGATGGCGCGGCCCAACGACCATACGAAGCATCGAATAGCAGTGGTAACGGGCGGCGCCAGCGGCATTGGGCTCGGCATCGTCGAGGCCCTAACGCGGGACGGCTTTCACTGCGTGGCGGCAAGCCGACATCCCGAGCGTTCACCTTGCGCTGGCGGCACGGCGATCGCCACGGACATAACAAAGACGAATGATGTCGAGCGCATGTTCGCACGGGTCGAGGCCGATCTCGGTGGCCTCGACGTGCTTGTCAACTGCGCCGGCGTCGTCTCTGGCGGGCGGCTCGAAGCCCAGAGCGATGCCGCGATCGAGGCGCAGCTCGCGGTCAATCTGTTCGGCACGATCATCGCAACGCGGGGTGCGCTGGCCCTTCTCCGGGCATCCAAGGGAGTGGTGATCAATATCGGCTCGACGCTGGCCCATCGGCCGGGTCCCGGCGTCAGCATCTATGCCGCGACCAAAGGGGCAGTCGAGGCCTTTACGCGCGCCATGGCGAGTGAGCTCGCCGCTGATGGCATTCGGGTGCTCGCGGTCCTGCCATCCTTGGTCCGGAGCGATATCTGGACCTCCGCCGGCATGTCGCCAGAGGCCGTTGACGCGCTGATGGTGGCGCGGGCAGGCGAATATCCGCTGGGAAGGGTCGGCGAGCCCGCCGACGTCGCGGACATGGTCGCCTATCTGGCATCGGCCAAAGCGAGCTGGATGACGGGCGTCTGCATTCCGGTGGATGGTGGTGCCTTGTTGGGCCCACGTCGCCAATGAGCGCATCGTCAAGCAACGCAGCACGAGCAGAAACGCCTGGCGCCCAGCCCTTGCCTGACGTGCGCGTATGGGCCGATCACGTCACCAAAGAGTTCGGGGGTGCGGCCGATGGCGGCGCGGTGGTCGCGGTGGTCGATGCCAGCCTCAAGGTCAGCCGAGGCGAGTTCGTCACGCTGGTCGGCCCGAGCGGGTGTGGAAAGAGCACGCTGCTGAACATCATCGCCGGTCTCATCGAGCCAACCGACGGCCGCATCCTGATCGACGGCCAGGAAGAGGCGAACCGTCGGCGGCATTTCGGCTACATGTTCCAGCGCGATCTGCTGCTGCCCTGGCGCAATATTCGAGCCAATGTGGCGCTCGGCATCGAGGTGCTCGGCGTGCCGAAACGCAAAGCACGTGAGATGGCGGGCACCATCCTCGACGAGTTTGGGCTCGGCGGGTTCGCCGACAAGTATCCGGTCCAGCTCTCCGGCGGCATGCGCCAGCGCGCGGCCTTCATGCGCACACTCCTCTGCCAGCGGGAGATCCTGCTGCTCGATGAGCCGTTCGGCGCGCTCGATGCGCTGACCCGAAGCGTCATGCAGGAATGGCTGCTCAAATTGTGGGGGCGCCACCACCACACCATCATCTTCATCACACATGACATCGAGGAAGCAGTCTTCCTATCCGATCGGATCCTGACCATGTCGGCTCGGCCGGGCCGCATCAAAAACGAGTTCAGGGTCGACTTGCCGCGGCCGCGCGATCACACGATTCTAACGACGCCCGCGTTCACGGCGCTCAAACAGCGGGTGCTCGACGACATTTATGAGGAGAGCGTACGTACCGCCGAGGCGGGCTGATCCGCCTGACGACGGAATCCGAACCAGCAAGCAGGGAGGGATACTATGTGGAGGGGACTGAAGGTTTCGATCATTGCTCTCGCCATCGCGGCGGCAGCGACGGTGGTCGGCGTCGGACGCGCACAGGCGGGCGAGTGCAAGGGCCCGCCTGAGGTGAACAAGCTCACGGTGATGGGCGACTGGCTGCCCTGGGCCTCACAGGGCCCGATAATCGCCGCTCAACTTGACGGCACCTACAAGAATGCGGGACTCGAGGTCGAACTGATCTCGCCAGCCAACCCGGCCGATCCGATCAAGCTCGTCGCGCGCGAGCGCGTCGCGTTCAGCCTCACCTATGTGCCCGAGGTCATGTTCGCGCGTGAAACCGGTATTCCCGTCGTCGCAGTGGCGACAACGCTCCGGAAGCTCGTGTCGGGCCTTTTCTATCTCGGTGACAGCGACATCAAGGGTCCCGCCGATCTCAAGGGCAAGATCCTCGGCGTCGGCCCCAAGCAGGATGCCCAAGCCTTTCTGAGCACGCTGCTCGCCGCCGGCGGGCTCAAGATGGAGGATGTCAAGGTCGTCGATCCGGTCTTCGCTCACATCCAGTTCGTGCTCGAGAACAAGGTGACTGCCGCCCATGGCCTCACCTATGGCGAGGGCGTGGTCGCCAACGATATTCTGGTGAAAGACGGCAAGTCCGCGGTGAAATGGCTGATGTACGCGGATTATGGCGTGCCGAACTTCTATTACCAACTCCTCGTCGGCAGCGAGAACTGGATCAAGAAGAATCCGAACGCGACCTGTCACTTCTTGAAGGCCACGGCAGCTGGCGTGAAATCGTTCAAGGACAAACCCGATCCCGTGATCGATGCCATGGCGAAGGCCAATGAGATCTTTACGCGCGATCAACATCGCCAGATCGTCGAGGCCAGCGTGGCCGACTGGACGGACGAGAAAGGTGCCGTGTTCGTCCAGGACGCCGGGATCTGGAGCAAAGCGCAGGAATGGGCGGTGGCACAGAAGCTGATCACCGTGCCTGTTGAGCCGACGCAATACTTCACCAACGACTATTATGAGATCGAGACGCTGCCGGGCTTCGCGCCCTATACGCGCGGCATGTAATCCTCTTGATCGATCGCAGCCTTGAGCCGGAGGCGCAGATGCGCCTTCGGCCTCTTGGTGGCCATCGCCCGCAAATACCAAGGGAGAAATGTCATGGCGAAGTCCATGCGCGAAGAAATCCGTGTCGCCGACCTGAACGAACCGATCAGTCACTACACCGACGCGGTGCGCTTCGGCAATCTGCTGTTCGTTTCGGGCTGCGGGCCATTCGATTCGAACACCAAGATCGTCGGCGGCAACGATCCGGCCGCTCAGACCAGGCAAACTCTTCTCAACATGAAGAAGATCCTCAATGCCGCGGGCTGCGACTTCAAGGATGTCCTCCGGGTGACGGTTTACCTGGTCGACGTGAATCATCGCGCCAAGATTAATCCGGTGCGCCAGGAGTTCTTCGGTAGCACCCGCCCCGCCAGCACGCTGATCGGCATCAAGGAGTTCGCGATCCCCGGCATGCTCGTGGAAATCGAGGCCGTCGCCGGCATACCCGTTTGATCTCGGGCAGGGATTGCAGGGCGCCGTGGTCGAGCCGGTAGAAGGCGGGCGCCGCGATCGCGTGGTGACTCGGCTGAAGCACGCCTTGCCGTTGTTGATCACGGTTACGGTCATCATCTTGGTTTGGGAGTTCTTCGGAAAGATCACCGGCGAGCCTGAATACGTCTTGCCGCCACTTCACAAGATTCTAATAACGGCCGTCGACCGCTCGCTCGACAAGCTCCTGCCGGCGACGTCGGTCACTGTTCAGGAGATCATGGCCGGATTCGCTCTTGGCACGATCGTCGGCTTCTTGCTGGGCGTTGCGACCTTTCATGTCGAGACCTTGAGGCGAGCGATCATGCCGCTGGTGATCGCGAGCCAGGCTGTTCCGGTTTTGGCGATCGCGCCTATTCTCGTCATCTGGTTTGGCTTCGGAATCGAGCCGAAGATTATCGTCGCGGGATTGATCGTGTTCTTTCCGGTCACCATCAACACCATGGCTGGGCTCGGCGCGGTCGAGCGCGACGTGATCAATCTCATGAACTCGCTTGACGCGACACCCCGACAGGTCTTTTTCAAGGTACGCTTTCCAGCCGCGCTTCCGGCCATCTTCACCGGCCTCAAGAATGCGGCGGTGATCAGCGTGATCGGCGCCATCGTCGGCGAGTGGGTCGGATCGGATGCCGGCCTCGGGCCGGTCATGATCGCGGCGAATTCCGCGTTCAAGACCGATCTGGTCTTCGCCGCGATTCTCTATCTCGCGGTCATCGGCGTGTCGCTGTTCCTCGCGGTCAGCCTTGCGGAACGCAAGCTGATCGCTTGGCATTTTCTGACGCGGAACCCGCGAGGTTAGCCGAGTGCTGTCATGGCGGGTCGGGCGAGGTGCGAATTGCGTCAGAGGCGCACGATGAAGTCACCGAAGCGGTTGACCGCGAGCTTCTGGTCCTTGAATAGCACCACTGTCGTATTCTCCTGCTCGATGATCGCCGGGCCATCGACCGTCATCCCATGGACCAACCGGGAGCCGTCGTAGCATAGCGTCGGCGCAAATCCGTTCTCCAGCAGGACCGGCCTCTCCGCCTTGAGCGCCGATGTGACGGACCTCGTCTGGAGCGGCATCTCCTCAGCCGGAACCTCGGCTGCGCGGCCGATGCCGCTGACGCCCCAATGGAAGAAATCGACCGAGCTCTGGCGCACGCAATAAGTGAACATGCGCTCGTGCAGCGCATGAAACGCCTCAAGGACCTGCGCCATGTCCGCCGCATCGATCGCGGCCTTGGACGGAACCGGCACGGTCAGCTCATGGACCTGACTCGGATACTTGGCGTCCGCATAGCGGCGCAGCTCGATCTGGACAGGCGCGAAGCCTTCCTCTTCGAGCTCGGCGCGGGCGCGCGCCTCGAGCTCGGCATAGAGGGCGTTGATCCGCGCAACGTCGAGCCGCTCGCTGTTACATGCCATCGTCTTCACGTGGTCGTGCTTGACGTCGCTCACCACCATTCCATAGGAACAGAAAACGCCGGCATAGCGCGGGATGATGGCCTTCTTCATGCCGAGGTCGGCGGCCATTTTCGCGGCGTGAATCGCGCCCGCGCCACCGCCGACGACCATAGCGTAGTTGCGCGGGTCGATGCCGCGCTCGACGGACACAGCGCGAATGGCGCTGATCATGTTGTTGTTGACCAGCCGGAAGATGCCTTGGGCGGCCTCCTCAACGCTGATGCCGAGCGGCTTGGCCACGGCGCGTTCGATTGCCGCGCGCGAGAGCACGGGGTCGATCTTGCGGCGCCCACCCAGGAAATAGTCCGGGTTGATATAGCCGAGGACGACGTTGGCGTCGGTTACCGTCGGCTGCGTTCCACCTTGCGCATAGCAGGCGGGGCCGGGGTCGGCCCCGGCGCTCTGCGGTCCGACATGAAGGGCGCCGCCCTTGTCGACCCACGCGATGCTGCCGCCACCCGCGCCGATCGAGTGAACATCGACGGCGGCAACCCCGACCGGCATGTCCTCGACCCGCATCTCCTTGGTCATGGAGGCCTGGCCGCCGGTGACCATGCAGACGTCGAAGCTCGTGCCGCCCATATCGACGGCGATCACGTCGGCGAGATTCTCGCGTTTGGCGCAATGTAGTGCCGCGGCCGGCCCGGCCGCAGGCCCTGAAGCCAAAGCGTAGATCGGTTTCTGGAGCACGGCCTCGACGCTCGCACAACCGCCATTTAGCTGAATGATCAACAGGGGCCGGCGCAGCCCGTTTTCCTTGAGAAAGCGTTCGAGCTCCTGCAAATAGGCCGCGATGCCGGGCAGCAGATAGGCGCTGAGCAGCGTGGCACAGGTGCGTTCCCACTCGCGAATCGCAGGCAGCACGTCGGAGCTCAGCACGACGGGTACGCCCGGCAGCTCCTGCTCGACAAGCCGCTTGACCAGGCGCTCATGCTCCGGATTGACGATGGACCAGAGCAACGCGACCGCGACGGCTTTGACGTTCTCCGCCTTGAGCGCCTTTGCCGCTGTCCGAACCGAATCGGCGTCGAGCGGGGTGACGACGTTGCCCCGGTAGTCGAGCCTTTCCTTGACGCCAAGCCGCAAATAGCGTGGCACGAAATCCTCAGGCGGTTTGAGGTTCCAATTGAATCGCTCTGGCTTGAAGCCGTTGCGGAGGAAGATGACGTCGCGGAAGCCTTCCGTGCAGATCAGCCCGATGACCGGGCCGTTGCGTTGAATCACCGTGTTCGTGGCGATGGTCGAGCCATGGACGAACAGGTCCAGCCCGTCCAAGAACGCGGCGAGCGAGAGCCCGCGTGCCTTCGCCAGATTCGCGAGGCCAGTCTTGATTCCCTGGGCAGGATCCTTCGGCGTGCTGGCTTCCTTCCAAAGTGTGATGCGACCCTGCTCATCCACCAGCGAGAAGTCGGTGAAGGTGCCGCCGATATCGACGCCGAGCACGTGCCCCATGACGACCGCCCCGCCTAGTGCGGGTCCAATAGGAACACGTCGCCGGGGCGCATGTGTTCCTTCAGCCAGGGAGAGGCTGACGGCCGTTCGGGTGTCAGCAAACGCAGGACCCCGCGTGTCGCCTTGATGCGCTCGCGCTGACTACGCGTTGCAGCCTCATCGACCGCGAAGGTCTCCGGGTCCCACGCGAGCCCGTATACGTCGCGCGCGGTCCCGGCCGAGATCACGCCATCCCGTAGATCTCGGCACACGGCGTCAGCAGGACGCTCAAGCGGATCCCCGTTGCCGCCGCCGCCGGTCGAAACGCTGACCCAGGTTTCGTCTGCGCTGATCGTCATGTGGCCCTTGGCCGAGCAGTAGGCGCGGACGCCGGTCGTTTGACTTTCGCGGTAGTTGCCGCCACCGATACCTGGCGTGCCGCCAAGCACTCCGTGCGGCGGATTGGATGCCCCATCGCCGAACAAGTGGCACTCCATCGGGCCGCTGATCGAGCGCAGCGCCATGTTGATGCCGGCGCCACCCCGGTGCTTGCCGTGGCCCATCGAATCCGGCTCGATTTCCATGCGCTCGACCAGCATCGGGTAGAGCAGCTCGCTCATCTCAACGCCGAGCGACTTCAGTCCGCCCGAGGCCGACAGCGTCATCATGAGGGGCCAGCCGTCGGCGTGGGGCGCGGCACCGCCGCCGGACGCGCCATTGAACAGCATAACGCCCCAATCCTTTGCCACATCACCGCGCTGATCGGTGCCCGAGAGGACGGGCACACACTGCACTCGCCCAAAGCCTGCAACCGCCCGCTCCGGCAGCGCCACGGCCAGCGCCTTCCACACCGCGTCCTGCATCGGATCGCCCGGCACGGTGGTCGCGATCGCGGTCGAGCCTGGATATTTCGCGTTGCAGACCGACCCCACCGGCGCGATGCCGGTGATATGGCGGAGGCAGCCATCATTGTGGGGAATGGTGGGATCGATGCAGCAAAGAATCGGCACGCCGCTTGCCGCCTGCATGACGCCTATGGAAGCGTTCGCAGCGCCGGGTGTTTGCGGGGCACTTCCGGTGTAGTCGACCGTGATGTGCTCTTCGCCGATCGTTACCGCCGCGCGTATGTAGATATCTTCATTGCCCTGGCCGTCGCTATCCATCCAGGTTTCGCCGATGAACTCGCCCTTCGGCATGGCGCGAATCTCCTCGCGCATGCGCCGGTCCGCGTAGTCGTGGATCGCATCGACATAGCGGGAGATTTCGTCCGCCCCATATTCGGCGGTCATTTCCTGGAGTCGACGCTGCCCATTCCAGATCGAGCCGAGCTGCGCCATGAGATCGCCGTAGAGCTGGTCGTTGTAACGTAGATTGGCGAGATACAGGCGAATGACGTCATGCCGCGCCTTGCCTCGGTCGTAGAACTTCACCGGCGGGATGGTTAGCCCTTCCTGGTAGATGTCGCGCGCGGTCGCGGGCGTGCTGGTTGGAATGAAGGAGCCGATGTCGAGCTGATGACCTTTGGTCACGCTCCAGAACATGTGGCGGCCCTCGAAGAAGACCGGGCACGCGGTGACGACATCGCCAACATGCGTGTTGCCACTATAGGGATCGTTGCAAACAATAACGTCGCCGTCGTTGATGTCACCCTCGAAGACGCGAGTCATCTCCCTGAGGACGACATGCAGCGAGTTCGTGTGAATCGGAATAGCATCAGCCATGCAGACCTGACGCGCCTGACCATCAAAAATGGCGCACGAAAAATCCCGGACGAGCGCGAGGATCGAAGTCCACGCCGTGTACTCGAGCGTCAACGTCATCTCGCGGGCGATCGCGTTGAAACGATTGAGCAGCACCGAGAAGGTGATCGGGTCGATCGGCTGTTCACCACTCGCCTGAATGGCATCGCGGCTGAGGGCTCCCGTCACGGTGATCTCTCCTTTGGGCGCTCATTCGGGCCTGGAACCGGGCCTACGCCGGCATTCAAGCGGAAGGGCGCCGGCCCCCGCCCCACCAAGCCATCATCGGCAGATCGGCCAGAGTGACGAGGCCGGGCGCCGCCGCCACCACATAGGGTATCGCGTTGACCGCCCGCGCGGCGGTCGCGGCATAGACGCCGCCGGCCTCGCTCAGTTCGCCTTTGATCGAGACCTGCACGGCCGGCACACCCTCGATCGTTACATGCGTGCCCGGCTCGACGCCATCGCTCGCCGGGTCGGGGTGAACGACGCCGCAATGCTGAAGTCGGATTTCCGGGCCGGTCGAGCAGCGCGCGGTCGCGATGTGGCGGAAGCCGCAAACCTGCCCGGGCTCGATGGTGACCGAGGCGCCGGTGCGCCGGGTCGAGGTGACGATCGAAAGGCGCTCCTGCTTGAAGCCCTCGACCGTGCCGCCGAGCGCGTGGGCGATCATGCCGAGGGATTGGGAGATCTCGGCATGGAGACCGATCTTACCGGCGGCGACCTGCTGGTCGAACTCGGCGGGCGAGAGGCCCATGCCGTAATTCCGGATTGTCTCGGGGCCCCAGGGCGAGAAGTCGGCCACGCGGGCCGCCGAAATCCGCTTGATGCTCTCGCATGCGCTCGACATCAGGATCGGCACGACGTCGAGCAGAAGGCCGGGATTGAGCCCCGTGCCAACGACGGTTGCGCCGCCCTCGCGCGCCGCCTGATCGACCCGCCGCGCCAGTGCCTCGTCCCACGCGGGCAAGAAGCTGACGCCTGAGATCGAGATCACGTTGATCCCGGCGCGCAGGAAGCCCACCACATCCGCGGCGCTCTCCTTCGGGCCGTAGCGCGTCGCGTGGAGCAGGACATCGGCGACGCCCTGCCGGCACAACGCTCCCGGCCGCTCGACTTTCACGCCAAGCGGGCCGACACCCGCGAGCTCGCCAGCGTCTTGGCCGAGCTTGGCCGGGTCGCTGTCGATTGCGCCGACGAGTTCGACTCCCTTCGAGCGCGCGAGGCGGAGGATTTCGCACCCTGCCGCGCCGAGGCCAAACTGGATCATGCGCAAAGGCGGCGACTTGTTGGCTTCTTCCTCGCGCTTCATTTCTTTTCGGATTCCCTTTGAGTGAAGCCCAATGAGCCGGCCGCCATCACGCGCGAACCCAAGCTTCAACGCGGGGGTTGTCGATTGCCGTGCATTTAAACTTGTCGAAACGGCATTAGCAATGCCTTTGGGCATTTGAGAATTTTTGCAGCGTCCGACGGCGTCGCTCGATCGTGGTCGACAGCCGCCGCCTCGACAAACATGATGGCGCCGCTGTCCGCCACGTGCGGTTGGCCTCAAGGACGAAAACAGGGAGAGCGCGAATATGACCTTCAGACTGATCAACCCGGCCGACGTCGCGGAGCCGTTGTTCAACGCCTACAGCCACGGCGTGATAATTCCGCCGGGCTGCGAGATTCTTTTCTCGTCCGGCCAAGTCGGCAACCGAAAGGACGGCAGCCTGCCGCCTGACTTCTCAGACCAGGCGCGCCAGGTATGGGACAATCTGATGGCCATTTTGAAAGGTGCCGGAATGGGCGTAGCCGACCTCGTCAAGGTCACCCAGTTCATCGTCGGCAAGGAGAACTTCCCGAAATACGTTGACGTGCGGAAGGCCTATCTCACAGGTCACCGTCCGGCCATGACCGCTTATTTCGTGCCCGCCCTTGTGCGGCCGGAAATGCTGGTTGAAGTCGAAATCGTCGCCGCGAAAAAACCGTAGCCCATCGCGAGGCCGGCACGGCACGGATGACGCCAAGTGGGCGCCGTTTGAAGGCCGTTGGCGGCAATCGGCGTGCCGCCTTTCTGATGGGGGTGGCCGTCCCGCGCGTTCAGTTTCTGATGTTTGTTCAAGTCGGCTTGGCCGCTTCGCTCGCGGGGCTGATGCTCGCCTCGAAGCTGGCGGCGGCGACCCCCATCACCGGTCAAGGGCTCGAAATCAATGCACTCACCGTCGTGCTTCTCGGTGGAATCGCATTCGTCGGGGGCATTGGGCGAATTTCTGGTGTTGTCGCCGGCCTCTTCTTCGTTGGTGTGTTGCGCAACGGGCTGGTGGTGACTGATACCTCGCAATTCCTCCAGCAAGTCTTTATCGGCGTAACACTGATCGCGGCGGTCGCCATCGACGACACATTTCGACAGACCATCTTCGGTCGAGCCCAAGCGGCACCCGAACCTAGCCGCGACCAACGCAAATCGAAGCCCGAGATGAAGGACGCCGGCGAGCCAGAGCCGTGAAAAGACCAGTCCTCACCTCCGTGCCGGTCCGCGCTCATCGCGCAGCCCGCGCGCGCGGGTTCGTAAATGTCGTGTCGCCGGCAGGCTCCCTACCGTAGCCAACAAGGGCCGGACATATGCGCTCGCGGGCGCTTTCTGATATATCGGAAGGCGGGCATGGGAGGTCCGACATGAAGCCGCCGTCTTTCGCCTACCGCGACCCGGCGACGCTTGAGGACGCGCTTGCCCTACTCGCCGCGAACGCCGACGCGCGCCCGCTTGCCGGCGGCCAGAGCCTGATGCCAATGCTCAATTTCCGCCTCGTGCATCCGCCGATGATCGTCGATCTCAACCGAATCTCGGCACTCGCGGGCATCGTGATCGGCGCGGACGGCGTGAATATCGGCGCGATGACACGACAGAGGGATGCCGAACGCCACGCCGGCCTCGCGCGCGACTGGGCGCTGCTCATGGAAGCGCTCCGCCATGTCGGCCATATCCAGACCCGAAGCCGCGGCACGGTCGGCGGCAGTCTCGCGCACAACGACCCGGCGGCAGAGCTACCTGCCGTCATGCTCGCGCTCGATGCCGTGATGATCGTGCGGAGCGCGGTAGGCACGCGGAAGATCGCCGCCACCGACTTTTTTGTGTCGCTGCTGACAACCGCGCTCAAGGCGGGCGAGCTCTTGGTTTCCATCCACCTGCCCCACCCGCCGCGTCATGCAGGTTTCGGCTTCGCCGAAATCGCGCGCCGCCATGGCGATTTCGCACTCGCGGCAGCGGCGGTCGTCGTCTCGCGCGGCGGCAACCATGCGCGTGTCGTCGCCACCGGGATGGGCGAAGGCCCTCGACGCATCTTGGAAGCCGAGGCGGCGCTTGTTGAGGGCAAGTTCAGTGATGCGGCGATCACCGCCGCGGCGGCGGCGGTGAGCACGGCGGTTGAGCCGGTTGACGATCTTCATGCGCCCGCCTGGTACAGAAAGAAGATCGCCGGCGTCATGGCCGCACGGGCGTGCCGCGATGCGATCACGCGGATGGCGGGGCAGACGAATGAATGACGAGCGCCGCACCATCCGCGTGACGATCAACGGCCAGGTCTTTGAGCGGGCCGTCGCACCCAATCTCTTGCTCAGCGATTTCATCCGTCATGAAGCGGAACTGACCGGCACCCATGTCGGGTGCGAGCACGGCGTATGCGGCGCCTGCACAATTCTTTACGAGAGCCAGCCGGCGCGTTCGTGCCTGATGCTCGCGGTGCAGGCTGATGGGGCGCGGCTCGAAACCATCGAATCACTGGCCAAGGGCGATGCGCTGCATCCCTTGCAGACCGCGTTTTGGGAGAAGCACGGCCTGCAATGTGGTTATTGCACGCCGGGCATCCTGATGACCATGAAGGCGTTTCTGGCCGAGACGCCGAACCCGAGCGAGGCGGAAATCCGCGTGGCGCTGTCGGGTAATTTGTGCCGCTGCACGGGCTATCAGCAGATCGTCGAGGCGGTCAGGCATGCCGCTGCCCTGCTCAGCGCCGCGAGGGTTGCGCCATGAGCACAAGGTTGATCGGCGAGCGCGTCAAGCGGCGCGAGGATCGCCGGCTCCTGACCGGCACGGCGCAGTTCATCGACGATATTCATCTACCCAATATGGCGCACGCCGCGGTGCTCCGAAGCCCGCACGCCAAAGCGCGCATCCTTCGGATCGATGCCTCAAAGGCGCTCGCGCTGCCCGGCGTGCTCGCGGTGCTCACGCATGAGGATCTCGGCGCGGCGAACGACCCGATGCCGCTGCTCAACCAGGACCGCGGCTTTATTTATCCGCGCACCCATCGCGCGTTCGCACCCGGCCAAGTACGTTTCGTCGGCGAGGCGGTCGCGCTCGTGGTCGCCGAAAGCCGCTACCGGGCGGAGGACGCGCTCGAGCTGATCGAGGTCGATTACGCGCCCTCGCAGGCGGCGGTCGATGTCATGGCGGCGGCAAAATCCGGCGCGCCACTCGTGCACGACGACACGGATTCGAACATCGCCTGTCGCACGACCAATGGTCGCGGCGATGTCGACGCCGCCTTCGCCAAGGCCGATATCGTGATCCGCGAGGAATTGCGGCCCGAGCGCGGCGCCGCGCAGCCCATGGAGACGCGCGGCTGTGTCGCGCAATACGACACCTCGAGCGATAGCCTGATGGTTTGGGACACGACCCAGGCCCCCGTCAGCGCGCGCGGCCTGATCGCGGCGAAGCTCGGCATGCCGGAGGCCAATGTCACGGTGATCGCGCCCGATGTCGGCGGCGGCTTCGGCGTCAAGATCATGCTGCTCTACCCCGAGGAGCTCCTGATCCCCTTTGCCGCGCGCCGGTTGAAACGCCCGGTCAAATGGATCGAGGACCGGCGCGAGCATTTCCTCGGCTCAAACCATGAGCGGCTGATGGTGCACAAGGTCGAGCTCGCCGCGCGGAAGGACGGCACGCTGCTCGGGCTCAAGGATGTCTTCTATTACGACAGCGGCGCCTATTGCCCCTATGGCCCGATCAACGCCGAATGCGCGCAGGGCATTTTGCCGGGACCCTATAAGATTCCCGCCATCCATACCGAATACATCGCGGTCTATACCAATACGCCGATTGTTAGCCCCTATCGCGGCGCCGGCATGCCGCACGGCAATTTCGTCATGGAAACCGTGATGAACCGGCTGGCCGAGCGGCTCGGGCTCGATCCGGTCGAGCTGCGTCGGCGCAATCTGGTGACGCCGGCGGACTGCCCCTATGACGGCGGCACGGTGTTTCAATATGGCTCGCGGCTCATTCATCGCGACTGCGATTATCCGGCTCTGCTCGCGAAGCTGCTCGCGGCAATCGACTATGATGGCTTCCGCCAAGCCCAGCCAGGCTGGCGCGCCAAAGGTCTGCACAAGGGCATCGGCATTGGCTGTTATGTCGAAGGCACCGGCATCCCGCCCTATGAAGGCATGGAGGTTCGCGTCGAGCCGACCGGGTTCGTGACCGTCACGACCGGCTATCCCTCGCAAGGCCAAGGCCATCAGACCACACTAATCCAGGTCGTCGCCGAGACGCTCGGCGTCGAACCCGAAATGGTGAATGTGCAGGCCGGGAGAACCGACCGCTTCGCCTGGGGCGTCGGCACCTTCGCGAGCCGCGCCGCAGTGGTCGGCTGCACGGCGGCGCTCAAGGCGACGCGACGCGTGCGGCAGCGCGCGCTCGATCTTGCGGCCGATCATCTTGAGGCCGCCGCGTCCGATCTCGACATCGTGCGTGGGCGGGTGGAGCTGAAGGGCGTACCGGAAATAGGTGTCAGTCTTGGCGAACTGGCTGCCCTCGCCAACCCGATCATCACGCTCGAACCGGGCGTCGAGCCGGGCTTGCGCGCGATCGACTATCATCGCCCGGAAGGCGCGACATTTTCGAGCGGCATGCATGGCCTGATCGTCGAGGTAGACATCGAAACCGGCATGGTGAAGATCGAACGCTACGTCGTGGTGCATGATTGCGGCGTGATGATCAACCCGCTGATCGTCGAAGGCCAGATCCTCGGCGCGATCGCGCAGGGGCTTGGCGGCACGTTCTACGAGAAACTGGTGTTCGATGAGGCGGGCCAACTCCTCACCACCACGTTCATGGACTATCTGATCCCGACCGCGATGGAGATCCCGCATATCGAGATCCACCATCTCGACCGGCCCTCAAGCCTGAATCCGCTCGGCGTCAAGGGTGTCGGCGAAGGCGGCGTGATGCCGGTTGCCCCCGCCTTCGCGGCGGCGATCGAAGACGCGCTCAGGCTCTATGACGCGCGCATCAACGCTTTCCCCTTCGGCCCGCCCGATATCCTCGCCATGATCGAGGGTCGGGCCAGATAATAATCCTGGTCCGATATGGACCGGGACATAGACAGAGCGCTAAGGTCCGTTAAAGCGGTTTGGGCGGTTTGGGGGTTCGGCGATGTCACGGTATATTTTGGCGATCGATGTCGGCGGCACGTTCACCGATGTGATCTGCTATGACGTGACCAATGGCGCGGTCACCACGGCGAAAACGCCTTCGACACCGCCCGATTTCATTGACGGCATGGTCGATGGCATCGCGGCGCTCGGTCACGACCCGAGCCAAATCCGGCTGATCAAGATCGGCACCACGATCGCGACCAATACGATCATCATGCGAACCGGCGCCAAGACGGCGCTGGTGACGACGGCTGGCTTCACGGACGTGATCCATGCCGCGCGCGCGGCACGCCCGACACTCTATGATTCGGATTGGGACCCGGCGCCTGCGTTGGTCACTCGACAAGACACGCTGACCATCGGCGAGCGGCTCAATTATGAGGGGGACGTGGTCGAAGCGCTCGATGAAGCCGCCTTGCGCAAATTGGCCGCGACCCTGAAGGCGCGCGGCACCGAAGCGGTCGCCGTGTCATTTCTACATAGCTACATCAATGGCGCCCATGAACAGCGTGCGCGCGATATTCTGCACGACGAGCTGCCGGGCCGCTTCATCTGTGTTTCATCTGAAATCCTGCCCGAGATCCGGGAATTCGAGCGTACCTCGACGACCGTCGCCAACGCCTATCTCGGCCCGGTGCTTGAGCGCTATCTCTCGGCGCTGCTCACCCGGCTCGATGCCATTGGCTATAAGGGCGGCGTATTGATCACGCACTCGGGCGGCGGCGTGATGTCGGTCGAGGCGGCGCGGCGCATCCCGGCGCGCATCTGCCAAAGCGGCCCGGCGGCAGGCGTCGTCGCGGGGGCCGAGATCGGCAAGGCGGCGGGACGGCCAAACGTGATCGGCCTCGATGTCGGCGGCACCAGCGCCGATGTCTCGCTTTCGCGTCATGGCAAGCCGCTGATCCGGGCCGAGTGGAACATCGAATTCAACATCGTGATCAATTTTCCTTCGGTCGATGTCGCGACGATTGGCGCGGGCGGCGGCTCGATTGCGCGTGTCGATCAGGGCGGCGTGTTGAAAGTCGGGCCGGATAGCGCTGGCGCACGGCCAGGCCCGGCCTGTTATGCGCGTGGCGGCGTCGAGCCGACCGTGACCGACGCCAATCTCGTGCTCGGCCGTTTAAGCCCGGACACGCGACTAGCCGGGCGCGTCGCGCTGCGCCACGACCTCGCGACGCAGGCGGTCGACAAAGTGGCGACGCCCCTTGGCTATAAGCGCGAGGATGCGGCGGCCGGAATCTTGCGCATCATGCGGGCCAATATGGCAGGCGCGATCCGCCTCGTCTCGGTCAAGCGCGGGCATGATCCGCGCGAATTCGCGCTGGTCGCGTTCGGTGGCGCGGGGCCCTTGCATGCGGTCGAACTCGCCCGCGAGCTCGGTATCCCTGAGGTCATCGTGCCCTATTATCCCGGCCTCGGCTCGGCGCTCGGCGTGTTGTACGTCGAGGTCAGGCACGATTTCGTGCAATCGATTTTTGCCACTAACACGCGCTTCGATGTTGCAACCATCAACCAGGCTTTTGCGAAGCTCGAGGCGGAGGGCAGCGCGCGGCTCGAGCGCGAGGGCGTCGCGGCGGATCGAATTCGCCTCACGCGCCAGCTCGATGTGCGGTTCTATGGCCAGGTCTCGGGCGGTCTTGTGCTGCCGGTGAAGGCCGGTGCGCTTGTCGGTGCCGATGTGCGCGAAATCTTCGGCCTGTTCCACAAGCGTCACGCCGAGGAATATGGCTACACCCTGCCCGAGGATCTGGCCGAGCTCGAGATCGTCAATGCGCGGGTCAGTGCCGAGGGCCTGCGCGAGGCGGCGCCAAATCCAGTCTTCCCGCGTCCGCCCGACACTAAGCCCCAGCCTGCGCCGCGCCGCCGCGTCTTTTTCGAGGACGCGGGTTGGATCGAGACGCCGATCTGGCGCCGTGAGACGCTGCCGATCGGGCATTCGGTCGAGGGGCCGGCGATCATCGAACAGAACGATACCACGACGCTCTTGGTGCCCGGTTCGCGGGCGACGGTCGATGCCCAACTCAACCTTCTCTGCACCATCGGGTGATGCCATGAAACTCGACGCCGTGACATTTGAAGTGTTGCGCAACGCGCTCTCCAGCATGTGCGACGAGGGCAGCGAGATGATCGCGCGGCTTGCCTATGCGCCAACCATCAGCGAGGGGCACGACCATTCCTGCGCGCTCTTGACCGCCGAGGGCCGGCTGGTAGCGCATGGCAATCGCGATCAGGCGCCACATATCGGCTCGTTCGAGCCCTCGGTTCGTGTGGTCCGCCAGTGGATCGACGACAAATTCGAGCCCGGCGACGTTTACATCTTCAATGACCCCTATAGCGGCGGCACGCATTGCAACGACGTGAAGCTGATTCGCCCGATTTTTCACAAAGGGAAATTGGTGGCGTTCAATTCGTCGACCGGCCATTGGCCCGATGTCGGCGGCGCGCTGCCGGGCAGCTTCAACCCGCGCGCGATCGATTGCTATTCCGAGGGCCTACGCATTCCCCCGATGAGAATCTTCAAGAATGACAAGCTCGACAAGACCGTGATGCAGTTGATCGCCTATAACATGCGCACGGGGCGCGAGCGGATCGCCGACATCTACGCGCAGCATCGAGCCGGGCGGCTGATCGAGGAACGCCTGCTCGACATGTTCGATCGGCACGGCGACAACACGATCCATGCGCTGTTTGGCGATATCTTCGATTACACCGAGGAAATGTTCCGCAAGCAGGTTGCCGAGCTACCGGATGGCAGCTTCGAGTTCGAGGATTTTTCGGACAAGGACATCATGCATCCCGATACGCCGCGCATCCGCATCCACTGCAAGATGACGATCGCCGGCGATCAGGTCACCTTCGATTATACCGGCAGCGACAGGGCGCCGATCGGCCCGTTCGGCTTTCCGCGCGCTTCGCTCGAGACCGCGGTCTATGACGGCACTCTGCATTGCTTTCCCTATTTGGCGCCGCTCAATCACGGCCTCGCACGCGCCGTGTCGGTGCTTTCAACGCCCGGCAGCTGCGTCGATATCCAGGAGCCGACGCCGGCCTCGGGCTATGCCAGCGGCGCCTATGAAAAGGTCGCCGCGGTCACCATGGCGTGTTGGGCCAACGCGTTCTCGGGCGTCAATCCAAAACGCATGTATGCGGCGGGCATCAATCTCGCCAATCTCTGCATTGGCGGCATACACCCGAAGACCGGCAAGCATTATGTCAATTATCTGTGGAACGAGGGCGGCCAGGGCGCGCGCAGCTACAAGGATGGCAATTCGTTCCAGATGATGATCTTCATCGGCGGCGCCACCAACCAGCCGATCGAGATTCTCGAACGTTGGTATCCGCTGCTCTATACCAATTGCAATGGCGTGCAGGATTCGTGCGGCGACGGCGCCTATCGCGGCGGCCTCGGCATTGATCGCAGCTTCAAGACCCTCGGCGCCATGACGTTGACCATGCACGGCGACCGCGCGGAAGTGACGCCCTTCGGCTTGGCCGGCGGTACCAATGGCGGGCCGAACACGCTCTCGGTGCGCCGTGCCGCCGATCCGGGCTCGGAGGAGCATCTCGGCATGCACGCCATGGGCATAAGGCTCGAGCCGGGCGATCATGTGATCTACCGCTCAAATGGCGGCGGCGGTTTTGGCGATCCGCTGTCGCGCGATCCGGCGCTGGTCTTGGCCGATGTCGAGAACGGCTGGATTTCACGCGAGAAGGCGGAACAAATCTATGGCGTGGCGCTCGTCTCATCCAACGGCGCGGCTGGCTCGCTCAAAATCGATGAGGCGTCGACGGCCACCCGACGCGCCACGCTGCGCGGCAAGCCTCGCGTCCGTGGCTATGGCCCAGGCGAGGTGCATCCGCTCGGCGAGAAACTGACCGTGCCGAAATTGGCGGCGGATTGAGCGATCGCTGCACGCTGCCTGAATGCGATGATCCGAGACACCCAGCCATGGCAACAGGCTTGACTCCCAAGCCAGTGGCCTGAGGGAGCCTTTTCGCCTCGCACCCTCGAGACGACCGCTTTGCCGCCTCCTCAGGATGAGACGATAGGACGTCTCGAACGACGAATGGGCAAACTGAGCCATCGTCGCCGCCATACCAGCGGAGCCAGCGTGGAGGCATCGTTTGCGCGGCGCTTCTCGGTCGCCGCCCGGTGCGATATCCTTCTTGGTCAAACGGCGGCTGGCCCGGCCTTTCGGGTGCCTTTTGTTCAAGCACGCTCAAGAAAATCCGGCGCACCGAGCACGCCGCGCCGCCTTTGGAAACCCGTCATGCCTGCGTCAACCACCTCTCCGACCCGAGTTCGTCCTTGCTCACGACCGAATTGCGAAGCATGCCAGCCACCGTCATGAATGTCGGCCAAAGCCACCACGCGATGCTGCGCGGCATCGAGAACCTCGCGCACGCGGCTCTGCCACGCTGGGGGCTCGATGGCGGCGCGCTTCACCTGCTGAGCCGGTCGGAAAACGCGATGTATCGCGTAACGCCGCGGCGGGGCGGCAGACCGGTCGTCCTCCGGGTCCACCGCGAGGGCTATCACACGCTCAACGGCATCAAGACCGAACTGGCCTGGATGCGGGCGCTACAGGCCGAGGCTGGGGTCAAGACGCCACAGGCGATTCCCGGTCTTGACGGCGAGGATATCCAACTGGTCGCCCACCCCTCATTGCCCGCACCCCGTCATTGCGTTCTCTTCGAGCTCATCGACGGGGTCGAGCCCTCGCCCGAGCGAAATTTGATCGAACCGTTCAAGCAACTCGGCGAGGTCACCGCGCGCACGCACAACCACACCGAGCGCTGGCGGCGGCCGCCTTTTTTCGATCGGCTGATCTGGGATTTCGAGCATAGCCTTGGCGCGACGCCCAATTGGGGACCGTGGCGCGACGGGCCCGAACTGACCGCCGAAAGTCGCGCGCTGCTCGAGCGCGTCGTCGATACGATCGAGTGGCGGCTTGGATTTTTCGGCAAGGCGGCGCATCGCTTCGGGCTCATCCACGCGGATTTCCGTTTGGGCAATCTGCTCATCCACGATGGCGACGTGCGGGTGCTCGACTTCGACGATTGCGGACTGGGCTGGTTTCTCTACGACGCGGCAAGCGCCGTTTCGTTGATCGAGGACAAGCCCGAGCTCGATGCGCTCATCGCATCATGGCTCGAAGGCTATCGGCGCGTGCGCGAACTGCCGGCGAACGACGAGGCCGAGCTCTGGACCTTTTTCATGCTCCGGCGCCTCACCGTGTTCGCCTGGCTCGGCTCGCACGCCGACACCGATCTCGCGCGACAAGTAAGCCCGGGTTATTGCCGCGTGACCTGCGATCTCGCCGAGCGTTATCTCGGCCGCTTCCGCTGACTGACAAAGTGTGGGCCGCGGCTCCTGCGGCCGGTCGATCGAGATTGAGAAGGAAGGCCCGGACCATGGGAATCGAGATCAAACACGCCCTTGCTTTGAATGCGTTCGACGGCGCGAAGCGCACGGCGATGGATGCCGCGACGCGCGCCTTGCTCAACCGTCGCAAGCGCAATTTCGGCGCGGCCTCGGTGCTGTTCTATCGCGCGCCGCTGAACATCGTGCGCGCCGAGGGCGTCTGGATGATCGCGGCCGACGGTCGCCGCTATCTCGACGCCTACAACAACGTGCCCTCGGTCGGTCATAGCCACAAGCGCGTGGCCGAGGCGATCGCCGCTCAGTCCACGGCCGTGAACACAAGCACGCGCTATTTGAACGACATCATCGAAACCTATGCCGAGCGGCTGAAGGCGACTCTGCCGAAGAGCCTCTCGAACGTCGTGCTGACCTGTTCGGGCAGCGAAGCCAATGATCTTGCCCTGCGCCTCGCCGCCCAAGCCTCGGGCGGCCAAGGCTTCGTGGTGACCGAGACCGCCTATCATGGCAACACGCTGGCCGTCACCGACATCTCGCCTTCGGCGCGGAAGCCCGGCACGAGTGTGCGCCATGTCAAGACCGTGCCCGCGCCGGGACGCGCCGCCTATGGCGCGGATATCGCGGGCGGCTTCGCCAAGGCAGTCAACAAGGCGATCGCCGTGCTCAAGCGCGATGGCCTGCGCCCCGCCGCGTTGATCTGCGATACGATCTTCTCAAGCGATGGCGTGTTCGCCGACCCGCCGGGCTTTATGGCGCAGGCGGTCGCGGCGATGCGCGCGGCCGGCGGCCTCTTCATCGCGGATGAGGTGCAGCCCGGTTTCGGCCGCACCGGTGAGCGGTTCTGGGGCTTCGCGCGCCATCGCCTGACGCCGGATATCGTCACCATGGGGAAACCGATGGGCAATGGCTATCCGATGGCCGGCCTCGCGACGCGGCCGGCACTGCTTGCGGCCTATTGCGCGGAGGTCGGCTATTTCAACACCTTCGCCGGCAATCCGGTGGCGGCGGCGGCTGGCCTTGTCGTGCTCGACGTGATTCGCGACGAAGGTCTCCAGGCCAATGCCCGAACCATCGGCGCCGACTTGCGCGCGCGCCTCGCCGCGCTCGCCCAACGCCATGCCGTGATCGGCGAGGTGCGCGGCGCCGGCCTCTTCATCGGCGTCGAGTTCAGCCATGACGGCGACCTCGCGCGGCCCGACCCCGAAACCGCAAGCCGCGTCATTGACGGTATGCGCGAGCGCGGCGTCCTGATCGGCGCCGCCGGCCGCTACGGCAATATCTTGAAAATCCGCCCGCCGCTCTGCTTCGCCGAGGCGCATGTCGATTTTTTCGTCAAGGCCTTGGCACAAGTGCTGAAGAACTGAGGCCTACCGGCTCGGCATCGGCGCGCCGAGCCTCGCATCAAAGCGCAGGGTCGGCCGAGGGCAGGCCCATGAGCACGCGCCCGTGGTTCGATGCGTTGACGTCCCAATTCTGGGTGATGTGGCCACGGATGCAGTTCATGTCGCGCATGGCGCGCGAGATCGGATTGTGATTGTAGAGGCCCGCGCCGCCCGAAAGTTGGAACACGAGATCGACCGCGTCGGCCGAAAGCTTGCCGGCCATGGTCGCCTTGGCGCGGAGTTCGGTCTTGAGCGGCATCGGTGCGATCTCGCCCTTCTCGGCGACCGCCATGCCGCGCTCGCACGCATCGTGCAGCAGCATGCGCGCGATCTTGATCGCTGTATCGGCCTCCGCGACCTTGACCTGGGCGGTCGAATAGTCGGCGATGCTTTTACCCGACATGCGCGTGATCCGCGTCCGGGCTTGCTCGACATAGACGTCGAACGCCGCTTGAGCCAAGCCGAGCGCGACCACGCTCTGATTGATCGAGAACATCGCGAACGCCGGAAGCTTGTAGAGTGCGGCCCCGTTCACCGCGCAGCCGGGCGCGTCGCCGCCGCCCTTGGTCTTCGCGATCGGCAGCGCGCGGCTCTCGGGCACGAAGCAATCCTCGATCGCGACATCGGCGCTGCCGGTGCCACGCAGGCCCGCCGTATGCCAGGTGTCGATGATCTGATAATCCTTGAACGGCACCGCGTGCATTTGGGCGATCGGCGGCCCATCGCCGTTCTCAGCCAAGGCCGCCGCGATGAACCAATCCGCGCCATAGACGCCGCTGGCGAACGGCCAGCGCCCGCTTACGCGCCAGCCGCCCGATACTTTGCGCGCCTTGCCGCAGGCCGGGATCAAGACGCCGGCGACCACGGCGTCGGGCATCGGTCCCCAGATCTCGTCCTGTCCCTCCGCCGGCCAATAGCCGAGCAGGCAATTGTGCGAACAATATTGCGTCAGGCACCAGCCCGCCGCGCAGCAGGCGCGCGAAATCGTCTCGACAATATCGGCCATACCGGCGAAATGGGCCTCGGCGCCGCCATGCCGTCCGGGCTGCAGAATACGGTGAAGGCCTTCGGCGCGCATCAGCTCGACGGTCTCGAGCGGCAGACGGCGCGCCTCCTCGGCCGCATCCGAGCGCTCGCGAATCGCCTCGACCAAGGCTTGAGCGCGACCCAACAACGCGGCGCGCGAGCCAGCGGCCGCTGCCTTCGAACCGGCTTCGCGTGTCATGCGTGCTCCCCCGATGCGGCCCCAAATTCAAGGCGCATAGCAAACCTCAAGCGGCATCGCGCCATACCGGTCCTTCCCGCGTCCCCACATTGCGGCGGGGTGTGAACGGCCTTCGATCGCTTGCCCCGTGGCCGCGTCGGCGCGACGTGCATCTTATCCTTCGGCAGAGGCCGGATGGACAACGTGTTGAAACTTCACACCTAGACCAATATCGTCAAAACGACCACGTTTGGTGGGACCAACTAAAGGGGCGTCTCCGGGTCCTCGGCTCAGCGGGCCGTGGTCCCGCCATCGACGGGAAGCAGCGATCCCGTGATGAAGCTCGCTGCCTCGGATGCAAGAAACATCACCGCGTTCGCGACGTCGAGCGGTTTGCCAATGCGACCCATCGGAATGTGCGCGCCCAAGCGTTTCATGATTTCCTCGCGCGACAAATTGAGTTGCTGCCAACCGATGTCCGTCATTGGCGTGTCGATATCGCCGGGACAGACGGCATTGACTCGAATCCCATCGCGCGCGTGATCGATTGCCATCACCTTCGTCAGCATGGCGATCGCGGCTTTGGTCGCGCTATAGGCGGGTAGGCTCTCATAGGCGATCAAGGCGCATTCCGAGGACATATTGATAATGCACCCGCCACCGCCCTGCGCCTTCATCTGCCTGACCGTCGCGCGCGCCATGTAGAAGGCGCCACTCAGATTGATTTCGATCAGGCGCCGCCATGCGGCATCGTCGGTTTGATCGACCTTGCCATTGAATGCCACGCCGGCATTGTTGAACAACACGTCAAGGCGCCCGAATTCGCGCACGGTTTCCGCAACCAGGTTGTCGCAATAGGCGGGCTCGGACACGTCGCCGAGACTCAACGCCGCCTGCCCGCCTGACGCCCGAATCGCGTCGCGCACGCGCGCAGCCCGGGCGGCGTCGCGCCCGCCGATCATGACCTTGGCACCGTGGGCCGCGAAGGCCTGCGCGGTGCCCGCACCGATCCCCGACGAGGCCCCGGTCACCAGCACGACGCGACCGGCAAAGGCATCCTTGGCAAAGAGCGATGTCATCGAGGCTCTCTCGTCCCATGGCTTGGTCAGAAGACCCCAGACCGCATTCAAGACCGGCCGCGGGGCCGAGGGTCGACAGTCTAACCAATTTCGATCGCGTTCGAAGCAAGTCCGTGACGCGCCGACGGTACCGACTTCCGGCTTTGCAGATCATGGTTAATTCGTCGATCTGGTTGAAAAAGCCCGCGTCGAGCACGAGCGCTTGTTGAACGCCGGCGAACGGGGCCATAGCCCCCGATCGCGCGGTCATCGGCCGGGGTCCGGCACGCGCGCCGCCCTGATCGCCTGTGTTTTGAACAAGACCGTGACGCGGCGAGGCAATTGCGCGGCCGGCGATTGCAAATGGTAGACATTTCTGGTTTCATAAAAACACTTGGATATTGCTGGGGAAAAAAAAGACAACGACCAAGGTCGCAGGGATGCGGCGATGCTCGAAAACCAAGGGAACGACCTCGGTAAGGTCGGGCTAGAGGGCGGCCACGCCGAACGCGTCTCGCCCCATCGCGAACTTCCGCTCGATGGCCCCGGGACATCAATTATTCTTCAAGCGACGGAAGGCGCCAACGTCACGGTGCCAGGCGGCGCGTTTCTCCTGACCGCCGATTATGGACGGAGCGGCGCGGACCTAATACTGACCGGCGCCGATTATGGCTCGGTGATCGTGGTGCGCGATTTCTTCGCGCTCGACGACGCGCCAAACTTGCGGACCGAAGGCGGCGCGCAGGTGAGCGCGGCACTCGCTGCGCGGCTCGCCGGCTCGCGGTCGCCCGGCCAATATGCGGCGGCCGATGATGCCGCATTGTCAGCGCCCATCGGCAAGGTCACCGAACTTGCCGGCGAAGCAACCGCGACCCGCGTCGACGGATCGAAGGTGACACTCGCCAAAGACATGACCGTCCATCAAGGCGACATCATCGAGACCGGCGGCGGTGCCGCGCTCAAGGTCGTTTTCTTGGACGAGAGCACGTTCTCGATCGGCGAAAGCGGCCGCATCGTGCTTGACGAGTTCGTCTTCGACCCGACGAGCCTTGAGGGCGCCTCGAGCGTCTCGCTGGTGCAGGGCGTCTTCGTGTTCATCTCGGGCGAGATCGCCGCGAACAATCCCGATCAGATGGTGCTCAAGACGCCGGTCGCAACGATCGGAATTCGCGGCACGGCGGTCGCCATCCAGGCCACGCAGGAGGGCGAGGAGAATAAGATCGTCCTGCTGCCGGAGAAGAACGAGGACGGCGAGGAGACGGTCGGCTCGGTCAAGGTCAGCAATGAAGGCGGCTCGGTCGTGCTCGACGAGGCCTTCGAGGGCACGCTGGTCGACAGCTTGTTCTCTTTGCCGTCAGACCCCAGCCTTGCCACGCCAGAGGAAATCGCCTTCCTGCTTCGGAGACTCCAGAAACTCGCCCCGGATTCGATCGAGCATTTGATGCCGACAGAGTCTGGCGACGATCAGGCAACACCCGGCGAAGCGCTCGACCAAACGGGAACCGCGGCGCCGGGCGAGGCCCTTTCGGAGATCGCGCCGGCGGCCGGCGAAGGCCCAGCACCGACGATCGAGACACCCGATATTCCCGACGCGGCCCCACTGCCGGAGGCGTTTCAGTCGATCTTTGAACCCTCGATCTTCCAACCGCCCGAGCCCGTAGCGCCCAACGCGCCACCTCCACCACCGGACACCACCGCCCAAGATGCGGCGACCGTCGATGACGACGACATCATCGCGGCTGCGCCCGATCCGGTGTTCGACCCACCGCCGCCGCCGGCGCCGCCGACACTTTCGATCGGCGACGCTTCGGTGCTTGAAGGCGGCAATCTGGTGTTCGGCCTGACGCTGAGCGGCCCGAGCGCCGACGTCATCGTCCTGCAGCTCGTCACCAGCAGCTGCGATTTCAAGGACGTGCCCAAGCTGACCGTCTCCTTGACCGACGTGAGCCATCGCAGCAGAATCAACCTGACGCGCCAGGCAAACCGGCAATCGTCAAGACGCTTGAGGGGAGAGCTCAATCATGGCCGAGCGCTGGGTGATGTCCGCCGACAGTCACGTCATCGAACCGAGCGATTTGTGGCAAAAGGCGCTTGGCAAGAAATGGGGTGCCAAGGTGCCGCGGCTGGTCAACCAGCATGGCGGCGTCAAGGCCAAGTTCTTCTTCACCGGCTATGAATATGTCCGCATCGACGAAATCGTCGAGGGCGATCCCGATCTACAGGCGAAGCTCGTGGCCTCGGGCACCAATCCGAGCGTGCGCGTCCAGTGCATGGATGAAGACGGCGTCTGGGGCGAAATCGTCAACGCGACTTGGACGCTCTATTCCATGCGCATCCCGAATGACGCGCTGGCGCGCGACGTGTGCAAGGTCTTCAACGACTGGCTGGCGGATTATTGCAAGGTCGCGCCCAAACGATTGTTCGGCACCGCCATGGTGCCGATGGACGATATCAATTGGGCCTGCAAGGAGCTCGAGCGCGCCGCCAAGCTCGGCCTCAAGAGCGTGCTGATCAATTGCGACACGCGGCCGAAATGGATGCCCTATCAGCACAAATCCTATGACAAGTTCTGGGCCCGCGCGCAGGAAATCGGCATGCCGGTCACGCTCCACATCATCACCGGCAATATCATCGACGCGTTCGTCCTGCATGGCGACGCGCGGATCAACGTTCCCCGCGTCGTGCTCAGCCAGTTCAACGAAGGCGGCTGGGCGCTCGCCAATGAATTCATCTTCGGCGGCATTCTCGACCGCTTCCCCAAGCTCAAGATCATCCTGTCGGAATACGAAGTCTCCTGGGTGCCGCATTGGCTGTTCCGCATGCGCCAATTGCAGAAGAATTTCCTGCCCGCCATGCGCGTGCCGCCGATCAAGCGCCCCATCGATGAGTATATGAAGCAGGTCTATCACGGCCTGATCGATGACCCCCTGCTCGATCAGGTGGTCGGCGAGGTCGATCCCAAGACCATCATGTGGGGCTCGGATTTTCCCCATGCGCGTTGCACCTATCCGAACACGCACAAGGTGATCGATCGGATTTTCAGCAAGCTCGATCCAAAGATCAAAGACGACATCACGATCTACAATTGCGCGCGCTTCTACGGCTTCGAGCTGCCGAGCGCGCTCAAGCAGCGCGCGGCGGAATAGCGGGCCGCAATCACGTTCGTCCGGATTTACCCGGCTCCGCCGACGTCGGACGGCCTGTCCCGCTCCGTCAGATGATCACCACTTCGCCGAGCGAGACCATGGTGCTGACGGCGTTAGCGATGCTCGTGAAGTTGGCGAGGTCGAGCATGGATTCGAACGTCGTGAAGGCGCCGCCGGCGCCATCTTGATCGATCAATATCGTGCTGTTATTGCCGACGACTTGATAGGCCAGCCAGTCGTTGATGTTGTCTCCTCCCGGCAGGTCAAAACCCAGGGAGCTGAGCAGGTCGGAAAAATTGAGCACGTCGGCCCCGAAGGGCTTGAAGTCGGTGATCAGGTCGACCGGCGGCGTGCCCAAGGGCACGCCGCCCGAGAGATCGAACAGGTCGCCGGCGACGAAGAAGAAGACGTCCTTACCGCTCCCACCGGTCATGGTATCGGCGCCGAGCCCGCCGGTGAGTTGGTCGCTACCGCTGTCGCCATAGAGGCTGTCGGCGAACAATCGATTACGTCCGGTGAACGAGCCGCTGATATCCAGCAGAGCTGGATCGCTGGTTCCGCCGCCAAAAAAATCGCCGATCAACCGGTCGCTGCCTAGACCGCCGTCAAGATGGTCCTGAAAGGCGTTGATGGTATTGCCCGCGCTACCCGCCACCAGCACTTCGATCGCGTCGGTACCGCTTACGCGGAAGCTATCGCCAATCAGGAAGTCGTCGCCTTGATTGCCAAACAGGCTGTCGGAGAATGCATTCAGCGTATTGCCGGTCCCGCCGAGGCTGCCACCAGATCCCGCTGCCCCTGCCTTGAGGAAGAAATCGATATCCTGAGTCGGGTCGGTATTCTGAAAGGCGTCGCCGATCAGTAGGTCGCCGCCGGTACCGCCGAAGAGTATATCGGCGAACGCATCGACGGTGTTGTTGTCACCTCCATCGCCGCCCGTGGCGCCATCGCCGCCGGTTCCGGCGAACGCGTTGAACACCATGTCGTCATTTCCGTTTTCGCCAAGAACGTCGCCGACCAATTGATCGCTGCCGGTGCCGCCGACGAGCTGGTCGTTGAAGGCGCGAACCACGTTGTCATTACCGCCATCGCCGCCATCGCGCCCCGCCGCCCCGGCCAGCGCATTGAGAAACTCGGTCGAGCCGCCAATGCCGTAGACATCGCCGACAATGAGGTCGCCACCCGCATTGGGGGCATCATCGCTCATGAAATCGTTGAAGGCCTCGGTGAGATTGCCGTCCCCGCCATTGCCGCCGGGGCCATGGGGGAAGAATGAAAAGTGACCGAGCCCTGAGCTGCCGGCCGCGGCATTGAGCTCCGCGTCGTCCTGTCCATCGATGTGGAAAACGTCGCCGACCAAGAGATCGCTGCCAGTACCAGGGACGAAGATGTCGCTGAAGCAGCGCACGCTGTTGTTATTGCCGCCATCGCCGCCGAACAAACCTCCCGTGCCCGAGAGGGCATTCAATTGCAGTTCGGCGTATTCGATGGCAAAGGCGTCGCCGACAACTCGGTCGCTGCCTGAGCCGTCATCGATCCAGTCATTGTGCGACGCGTGACTCACATTGTTGGCGCCGTCCGTCAGAGGATAGAAATCCGCTCCCACGCCGGCATTGCACTCCAAGATGATGTCGGGATGCCCGGCGCCTGCGTTGAAGAGGTCGCCGACGAGGATATCGCTGCCGGATTTGCCGTTGATCGTGTCGTCAAGGATTGAGCCGACAAGAAAGTCGCTACCGGACGTTCCATTCAAGGTAGGCATCGCAGGAACCTCCTCCGCATATTTCGACGATTACGCCACTATCTATTAATCATGACACGAAACCACGGCACAGAGGCGATGTATTGGTTTGCCCACTCGTCCGCAGAGACGCCCCGTCGCCTCGGGGTAGCGGAAAGCCGAGGCAGAACCGTGGCTTGCTTGTCAGTGCAACGGCTCGTCTGGTATTCATGGCGTGGCGGCGCGTGGCTCTGCGGCCGCCGATCATGCCGAGACAAAGGCGGAGGAGAAGCGCGACAATGAGAGCAAGAGGGATCGCGGCGATCGCGCTGGTTGGCGTTCTGGCGGCCTGCGCGAGCCAGCAGGGCGCGACGACGCAGGAGAAGAGCCGGATCGAGCTGGCCAATGAGCAGCTCGTGGCGGAACTGGACCAGTGCTCTGCGCGTCACGACACGGACCCGCGCACCGCGACGGTTGGCGAGAACGAGCTTGCGCCGCGCGAGCGCGAGTGGCGCGCCTGCGCCTATGAGGGCATTCGTGCGATTCTGGTGCCGGCCTCGGCGGTGCCCGAGGTCTATGACGAGTTGATCGCCGAGGACGAAGCGCTGACCGATCAGGTCGAGGCCGGCGAGATAACTCGCACCGAACGCCGCGCGCGGCTCGATCAGCTGCGCGAGGAGATCGCGGCGAAGGAGGCTCGCGCGACCGAGCAGCCGCGCTCGGCGGCCGAACGCGGCGCCGAGATCGTGCGCCAGCTTCGCGGCCTGCCCTAGAGCAGGATGAGATTAAGTGGACCTACCCCCTCACCCAACTTCGGCTAGGCTCGCTCATCGCTCGCCAAGCCTAAATATCCCTCTCCCCCTTCGAGGGGGAGAGGCGGCAACGCATGCGTTGCCGGGGTGAGGGGGCGATTCCTTCTATCGACATCACGCTTTAACCGCCCGGCAAGCGGCTTCCATTGTTGGCCGGCGCTTGGCCTATGACCCGCCACCCTTGCGGTTGGACAAGGGTTGCGCGGGCTGGCCGGAGCGCCATGCCGAGGTTTGCTTGCATTTGCCGCAAATGCGATCGCCCGCCCAAACGCTGTCGAACTCGGTCTGACAGCGCAGGCAGCGGCGGGGCTTGGGGCTGCGCAGCTGGGTCGGGGCGACGAACGGATCCTCAACATAGGCCATGGGAGCTCCTGATTGTGGCAATGCGGCACACCGTTCGATCGATGTCAGCGGTCATTCCGTCGCCGCCCCGTCCGCCTTGATTTGGCAATATAGCGCGTTATTGTGGCATTCCGACTTGCAATTGCACGCGACAACGCCCATTTTCCGATCATCGAGATTTGGCCGGACGATCGGGTCGTATAGCCTTCGCTGAACGCGAGGCGCACGTTCAGACAATCCCCAAAGCATCGACGAACCGGGTTCTTGGCCGCGCAACCGTTCGGCTAAGGCCCAAGTGCACCTCGTTTAGCGAAAGGATCCCCCCGATGAATACGGGCACCGTTAAGTTCTACAATACCCAGAAGGGCTTTGGCTTCATCCAGCCGGATGGCGGCGGCAAGGACGTTTTCGTTCACGCCACCGCGCTCGAGCGCGCCGGCATGAGCGGCCTTGCCGAAGGTCAGAAGGTGTCGTTCGACACCCAGGAAGACCGCCGCACCGGCAAGATCGCGGTCAACACCATCCAGGCGGCGTAAGCCCCAGGACGACGACACGGGTCAGCGAGACCCTCGATTGAAGCCGCCCCGCAGGGGGCGGCTTTTTCTGCTTCTGACGCCATGAACCCGACGAAGGACCGATGAGCCCCTATAAGGACAAGGCGTTCTCCGACCGGCTGAGCGAAGCCGCGAACGCGAGAAAAACCGCGCTGGAGGTATTTCGCGCCAGAACCGCGATTGACGATCCGGCGGCGATCGAGCGCCAAGCCGCCCGGCTTGCGCTTGGCACAGCGCGCGAGACCCGTCTGGCCGCGCGCAAGGCGGAACGCGAGGCCGAAGCGGCGCGCCTCGCCATCGAGATGGCGGCGCGGAATGAGGCGCTGGCAAAACAGAGCGCCGCCCTGGAGATCGAACGGGCCGCCCGCGCGCTCGTCTTGGAAGCCGAGCAAAAGGCCAATCGCGATGCCCGCTACGCGGCACGCAAGGCGCGCCAAGGCGGTCCGGGCAAGGCCCGTGGGCGCTGAACGGCGCCACGCCCGATCGATACGGGCCGCGCCGAGGCGCGGGCGAAAAATCAGGACCGCTTGAACCAAGCCGATTTCGAAACGGAAACGCTCTGCCGATCCTGCGGCGCGTGCTGCTCATACTCCGCCGCGTGGCCTCGCTTTTCCTTGGAAGACGATGCGGCACTCGCGCGCATTCCGGCTGCGCTGGTCGCTGATTCGGGCAACGCGATGCGTTGCGCCGGCGATCGCTGCGCGGCGTTTGAAGGGACGGTCGGCGTCGCGACCTCGTGCACGATCTACGCCCAGAGACCCGAGGTTTGCCGAGCCTGTCTACCCGGCGATGAGGCCTGTCTGATCGCGCGTCATCATTTCGGTCTTTAGACTCGACCGTCCCGGCGCGCGGCGCGGCGGGATTGCGCGCCGAGCAATTCGCGGCGATGGTTTCCCGGCGTTGATGGAGACCGCGAGCGATGCCCGAAGCGCCGGCCCTCTCTAGGATTCTGCGCAATTTCCTGGCCGCGCGCCGCGTCGCCCATCTTGCCACCGCCGATGCGAAGGCCGTGCCCCATGTCGTGCCGGTCTGCTTCGCGCTGGCCGAGACCACGGCCTACATCACCATCGACGCGAAGCCGAAGCGGGGCGACCCCGCCGCCCTCAAGCGACTACGCAATCTCGCCGAAAACCCGCAGGCCGCGCTGCTCGCCGACCGCTATGACGAGGCTTGGTCGCGCCTGGCCTGGGTCATGCTGCGCGGGCGCGCCGAAATCCTGAGCGGCGGCGAAGAACATGCTCGGGCGCAGCACCTGCTGCGCGGGCGCTACCGACAATATGAGACCATGCCAATCGCGACGCTGCCGGTCATCGCGCTGCGCATCGAGCGGGTCACATCATGGGGCGATTTGGCGGAGGATTGATCGCGCCGCCCTTAGGGGCTCCTTCGCGGCAGCGGTCGCGCTATATTCAACTCGAGCGTTGTTGGCTTCACCCGGGAGTCTTGCCGTGAGCCTTGGATTCGCGCGGACAATTCTGGTGGCGGCGTTCGTCGCGGTCCTTTTGCCTGCGGCATTGGCCGCCGACCCACGCCCCGAGATCGGTCAGGTCGATCGCTTGCAGGGGGCGGCCAGCGCCCGGTATGAAGGCACGGCACGCGCGTTGAAGCCCTCCGACATGATCTATCTCGACGACGTTCTGAGCACCGAGGCGGGCGCGCGTCTGCTGGTCCGCCTCGCGGACGAGACCGAACTCACCCTGGGCGAAGAAGCCGAGCTTGTAGTCGATCGCTTTGTCTATGATCCCGATGGCGAAGCGGGCTCGCTTGTGGTCCGCTCATTGGCGGGCGCCTTTCTTTTCACCGGCGGCTTGGTTGAAAAGGCGAGCGGCGCCGAGGTCAGGATCGACACGCCGGTCGCGACGCTTGGAATTCGCGGCACGACCGCCTGGGGCGGCCAGATCGACGGCCTCTATGGCATCATGGTGATCGATGGCACCGTGACGGTCGCGACTGACGCGGGGCAGGTAACGCTCGGTCCCGGCGACGGATCCTCGATCGCGGACCGCGCCGCGCCACCCGGGCCGATCAAGCGCTGGGCGCCCGAGAAGGTCGCGCGCGCCCGCGCCACCGTCGCGTTCGACCCCGAATAGGGCGCCTCGCCGATCCAGGCTGGCGCCCCGCGCAATCCGGCCCAATATATTAGGCGTCTTCGGCCGCTGACGGACCGCTCGAATGGCCCAGGTTGATCATCGTGTTCGATAGCCCCTTGATCGAGCTTCGGCGCCTCGAGCAAGCCGCCGCCGCCGAAGAATACGCGCTTGTGCTGGCCGCCATGGGTATTGCTTGCCGCCTGGTGCCCTATGAGCGTGGTATCGGGCTTGAGGTCACGGCACCGGAAGCCGAGCGCGCCGCGGCCGAGCTTGCGGCCTATGACGAGGAAAATCGTCCCCCCGCCGTCCCCGCCGGGTACGCCCTGGCCAGTGGGATCGATGGCGCGGTTGTCTATTGCGCGGTCGCCGTGTTTCTCCACGCGGCGTCGAATGGCGGGTGGTTTGATGCCGATTGGTGGAGCACCGGCAGCGCCCAGGCCGGCCTGATCCGCCACGGCGAATGGTGGCGGGTGTTCACCGCGCTTGGCCTGCACGCCGATGCCGGGCACCTGATCGCCAATTTGGCGTTGGGCAGCGTGTTCGCCGTACTGCTCTCCGAGCGGCTCGGCACCGGGCTTTCATGGCTCGCGATTCTCCTGGCAGGGGCCGCGGGCAACGCACTCAATGCTTGGATTCAGCCCGATGGCCATACCTCGATCGGTGCCTCGACCGCGGTCTTTGGCGCGCTCGGCCTGCTCGCCGCCTTGAGCTGGAGGCAGGGTGCAGCGCGAGGCATGGGTGGGTTGCGCCGCTGGCTGCCGCTTGCCGCAGGGCTCATGTTGTTGTCCTTTCTGGGCGTTGGCGGCGAGCGGACCGACGTCATCGCCCATGTCCTCGGCTTCGCGGTGGGCGTAACTTTCGGCGCGTTGCTTCATGCCCTTGATCGGCACAGAGCGCGCTCGCGCCTCGGCCATCTTGGCTGTGGCGCGGCGGCGCTCGCGCTCATGGCGCTGGCCTGGCTCGCGGCCATGGGCGTCGCTTGACGCGGTCTCCCCTGATCGGGCGCGGCCAGGCGCGGGCGGCTTCCGTCCTCGGGCCGGGCATGTCACACTTAAATGAGCTACTGAAGGGAATTATTGGATGAAAAAATCTCGCTCGGTCAAATTGGCCCTGCTCGGCGGCGCGAGCATGGCGCTTGCCGCATGCGGCGACGACGCGCCGCCCAACGACGCCAAATTCTTTTCCGACGTTCAGGAGTGCGCCGCGCTCTATGGCGAAGAGGCCTGCCAGGACGCCAAGGCCGCGAGCCAGAAAATCTCGGATGAAGAAGCGCCCCGCTTCGCACGCAAGGAAGAGTGCGAGGCGGAGTTCGGCGTCGGCAATTGCGAAACGCGTCAGACCACGAGCGGCACCGGCATTTTCATGCCGCTGATGATGGGCTACATGGTCGGCAACATGCTGGGCAACAGCCGCTACAACCAGCCGGTCTATCGCGGGCCCAATAACGAGGCGGTCATGCCCAAGAACGGCAGGCTGTTCAATGTCGGCTCGTTCGGCGGCGCGGCCGGCCGGGCCGGCGCGTTTCAACAGGCCGCGCAGGTCACGCCGGTCAAGCGCGGCGGCTTCGGCAGCTTCTCGAGATCCTTCTACGGCGGCGGCGGAAGCTAGACCGCTTGGAGCGCCTGACGACGACGCCTCGGGCCGAGTGGCGCGCGCACGTCGAGCGTGAGCTTGGCTTTGCCTTCCACACGATCGATGGCGCGACCTATTGGGACGAGACCGCGTGCTATCGCTTCAGCGCGGCCGAAGTTGACGCGCTCGAGGCCGCCACGGCCGAGCTCGAACAAATGGCGCTCGAATTGGTCGACCGCGTGGTGCGCGCGGGCGAGCCAGCCTATCGGCGCCTGCGCATCGCCGAGACGGCTTGGCAAGCGATCGAAGGAAGCTGGAAAGCCGGCGAAAAGAATCTCTATGGCCGCTTCGATCTGAGCTTTAGCGGTGGCGCACCACCTCGCCTGCTCGAATACAACGCCGATACGCCGACGGCGCTGTTCGAGGCCGCCGTCGTGCAATGGGATTGGCTCGAAGCGATTCGGCCGGGATGCGACCAGTTCAATTCCATCCATGAGCGGCTGATCGAAGCCTGGAAGCATTTCGGCATCGGCCGCGCCCGGGTCTATTTCGCCGGCGTCCGCGATCACGCCGAGGATGGCGGGACGCTCGACTATCTGCGCGACACCGCGATTCAGGCCGGGCTCGCGACCGAGCGCATCGCGATCGAGGATATCGGCTGGGACGGCGCGGCTTTCGTCGATCTCGACGAGCGGCCGATCGAGGCGTTGTTCAAGCTCTATCCCTGGGAGTGGCTGATCGGCGAGCCGTTCGGCGCCCACCTCCTGAGCGGCGTCGCGAAGGTCATCGAGCCGGCATGGAAGATGGTGCTGTCCAACAAGGCGATGCTCGCGCTGCTCTGGGAGATGGCACCAGGCCATCCCAATCTCTTGCACAGCGCGCTCGAACCCGGCGCCATCGCGGGCCAGGTGGTTCGCAAGCCGATCTACAGTCGCGAAGGCGCCAACATTCAGGTGCTGGCGGACGGACAGGTGGTCGCCGAGACCGGAGGCCTTTACGGCGCGGAAGGCTTTGTCTATCAGGCGCATGTGCCGATGCCGGCGTTCGACGGCAACTACCCCGTGATCGGCTCCTGGGTGGTGGCGAGCGAGCCCGCCGGCATCGGCATTCGCGAGGATTCGACGGCGATCACGCGCGACACCAGCCGCTTCGTGCCGCATTTCTTCGAATAGCTTTGATTCATCGCGTTCGCCGCGTGCGCGCCACCAGGGAGACCGATCATGATCACATGGGACAGCCTCGCCAATTTCCTGATCTATTTCGGCGCGGCATTGCTCGCCGAAGCGATTTTCATCGCGCTCTATATGGCCTTCACGCCGCACCACGAAGCCAAACTGATCAAGGACGGCAACGTCGCGGCCTCGATCAGCCTGGCCGGCGCGGTGATCGGCTTCACTTTGCCGCTCGCCAGCGTGATCATCCACAGTGTCTCGCTGCTTGACATGGTGATCTGGAGCGCGGTCGCGCTGGTCGTCCAGATCGCAGTGTTCGTGCTTGCGAGTTTGTTGTTGCGTGGGCTGTCGCGCCGTATCGAAGCGGGCAACGTCGCGGCCGGCATCACCGTGGCGGCGGCGTCGTTCGCCATCGGCGTGGTCAACGCGGCCAGCATGAGCTATTAGCGATGGTTCCGCTCTCCGTTCTCGATCTCTGCCCGATCGTCGAGGGCGGCGACGCGGCTCAAGCGTTCCATAACGCGCGCGATCTGGCGCGCCATTGCGAGCGGCTCGGCTTCCGCCGCTACTGGCTGGCCGAGCATCACAACATGCCCGGGATCGCGAGCGCCGCGACCGCGGTCGTGATCGCCCATATCGCGGCGGGAACCTCGACCATCCGCGTCGGCTCCGGCGGCATCATGCTGCCCAATCACGCGCCGCTCGTGGTTGCCGAACAGTTTGGCACGTTGGAGGCGCTGTTCCCCGGCCGCATCGATCTCGGCCTCGGCCGCGCGCCCGGCACCGACCAGATCACCGCCCACGCGCTCCGGCGCACGCTCGCCTCCGATCCCGAGCAATTCCCGCAGGACGTGCTCGAGCTGATGGCCTATTTCCAGCCCGGCGAGGCCGATCCCCGGGTTCGCGCCGTACCCGGCGGGGGGCTCAACGTACCGATCTGGATTCTGGGCTCCAGCCTGTATGGCGCGCAACTCGCTGCCATGCTCGGCCTGCCCTATGCCTTCGCCTCGCATTTCGCGCCGGCTCACATGATGCAGGCGATCGACGTCTATCGCCGTCGCTTCGAACCCTCCGCCGCGCTCGATCGGCCCTATGTCATGCTCGGCTATAACGTGTTCGCCGCCGACAGCGACGATGAGGCACGCTATTTGGCGAGCTCGATGCAGCAGGCCTTCGTGAACTTGCGGACGGGCCATCCGACGCGGCTCAAGCCGCCGGTCGCGAACTATGAGAGCCGGCTCGGCGCGTTTGAGAACTCGATCCTCGAACAGACGATGTCGTGCTCCGCGATCGGCTCGCCGGTGACGGTGCGCCGCGCACTCGACGCCTTCATCGCGCGCACCGGGGCGGACGAGCTCATGATCACCTCGCAGATCTTCGACCACGCGGCCCGCCTGCGCTGCTACGAGATCACCGCCGAGCTCGCCCGCGCGGTCGCGGTCGGGTAGAACGGCGTATCACACCAGGGGATTGGCGCCGCTCATATAGATCGTGACCTGTGCGAAGCGGCCGTCCTTCAGCACGAAGAAATTGCAATTTCGCATCTCGACCTTGCGCCCGTCGTCATAGGTATTGCGCGCGACGAACTGCGAGGCGATGCGCTGGCCCTCGACATCGACCACGTGGCCGTAGTCGCCATGAAAGATGCTGCGCGTCGAGGCGAAGAAATCGCTGAACATGCGGCGGATGGCGGGCAGGCCGGCATGGGTCGCCCCGGCGGTTTGAACGCTGAGCGTCGCGTCGGGCTGAAAACAGGCGAGCGCGGGATCGAGCCTCTTGGCATCGACATTGCCGAAATAGTGCGTCTCGACCAGTTCGATGAGTTGCGCGCCCGTGAGATTCGCCATGATCCACTCCCGTTGTTCCGCGGGAGCGATCATAGAGCAGTGAACGAACCTTGGCGCTAGAGCATGTTCCGACCAAGTTGACTCGGTTGCGTTGCGCCGTGGCGAGGCGATTCGCCAGGCGCGACGCGAAGAGCGATGCGGGGCCATCGGTCGAGCGGCGCAACGCCGCGAGCGCCCGCCACGGCGCAACCCGCAGGGCCAGGGCCTTATGCGTCGCGGGTTCGTCGCAGGGCTCGCCCGTAGGCCCCGCTACGCGCTTCCCCCTGCTCCTGCCCGCGACGCAAAATTCCTCCGGCGCAGGCGTTTCAATTTGAGGAAATCATGCTCTAAGTCAGGCCGAGGTCGCGGCTTTCTTTGGCGCGTTGACCGCGCCGCTCTCGATCAACGATTTCAGGTCGTCCTGCGACAAGGTCTCGCGCTCGAGCAGAGCGCGCGCACCAGCCACCAGCGTGGCCCGGCGTTCCCTCAGAATTGCGCTGGCCTTGTCGAACGCGCCGTCGATCAACGCGCGCACCGCGCGGTCGATGGCGTGCGCCGTCGCGTCGCTGTATCGGCGCTCGCGTAGTTGGCCGGGGATCGGCCCGAGAAAGGGAGTCGGTTCCGCCTCAAGGTTCATTTGGCCCAGGCTCTCGTCCATGCCAAAGCGGGTGACCATGCTGCGCGCGATGTCGGTGACCTTGGCCAGGTCGTCCTCGGCCCCGGTCGATACCTCGTCGAACACCAGCTTCTCGGCGGCGCGCCCGCCCAAGAGCACCGCCATCTTGTTCTCGAGCTCGGGCCGCGACATCAGATAGCGATCCTCGGTCGGCCGCTGAATGGTGTAGCCGAGCGCGCCGATGCCGCGCGGGATGATCGAGACCTTGTGCACGGGATCGCTGCCCGGTAGCGAGAGCGCGACCAGCGCGTGACCCATCTCGTGATGTGCGACGATTTCGCGCTCCTTCGGGTTCAAGATGCGGCTCTTCTTTTCAAGCCCGGCGATGATGCGCTCGATCGCGCGCGTGAAATCATCCATGGTCACCGACTTGGCCTTGCGCCGGGTCGCCAGCAGCGCCGCCTCATTGACCAGATTGGCGAGATCGGCGCCGGAGAAGCCGGGCGTCAGCGCGGCGATCTGCTCGGGCTCGACATCGGTCGCGAGTTGAACCTTGCGCAGATGGACGTGGAGGATCTGCACGCGGCCCTTCTTGTCTGGCCGATCGACCAGGATCTGGCGGTCGAAGCGGCCGGCGCGGAGCAGCGCCGAATCGAGTATCTCCGGCCGGTTGGTCGCGCCGAGGAGCACGATGCCCGTCGAAGGGTCGAAACCGTCAAGCTCGTGGAGCAGTTGGTTCAGGGTCTGCTCCTTCTCGGATTCGCCGCCGGCATAGCCGAGCCCGCGCGCCCGACCGACCGCATCGAGCTCGTCGATGAAGATGATGCAGGGCGCCTTGCCACGCGCCTGCTGGAACAGATCACGCACGCGCGCCGCGCCGACGCCGACGAACATCTCGACGAACTCGGAACCGGAGATCGAGAAGAACGGCACGCCCGCCTCGCCGGCCACCGCGCGCGCCAAGAGCGTCTTGCCGGTGCCGGGCGGGCCGACCAGAAGAATACCCTTGGGCAGCCTGCCGCCGAGCCTGCCATAGGCCTGCGGGTCGCGCAGGAACTCGATGATCTCCTTGAGCTCTTCCTTGGCCTCATCGACGCCGGCCACGTCATCGAAGGTGACGCCGACCTGCTTCTCCATGTAGACGCGCGCCTTGCTGCGCCCGATCTCCATATAGCCGCCAAGCCCGCCGAGACCGCCCTTGCCGCCCGCCAGCCGGCGCATGAGAAAGTACCAAATCGCGGCGAAGATCAGCACCGGCACGATCCATGACAACACGGTGCCGAGGATCGACTTCTCGGTATCGCCACCGAATTTCACGCCCGCCTTGGTCAGCTTGTCGGCAAGCTCGCCCTCGACCCGGTTGGCAACGAAATACTCGATGCCGCCAGGCTGCTCGGCGCGATATTTGCCGCGAATTTGCGTCTCGGTGACCGTGACCTCGGCGACGTTGCCGGCCTCGAGCTGCGCCAGGAACTCGCTATAGGTGATCGGCTGAACCGCGCGCGCCGAAAGCCAGAAATATTGCAGCAGCAGAATCGCGACGACCGCGACGATCGCGTACCACAGGTTGAAGCTGATCTTCTTGTCCATCGCCACCCCTTAGGAGGCCGGCGCGCCGCCGGCCCTTTGGCTCAGGCGGCGTCTAGGACCTCCGCCACGGCGCGCCCATTGATCGCGAGTCCTTTCGCGCCGGCCGAGATCGCGACGGTTTCGCCGTCCCGCACGTCGCCGGCCAGAATGAGCCCAGCCAACGGATTCTGCAATTCGCGCTGGATCACGCGCTTCAGGGGCCTGGCGCCATAGACCGGATCGTAGCCCTGATCGGCCAGCCAATGCCGTGCCTTCTCGTCCAGCGCGAGCGTGATCTTGCGCGACGCGAGCAGCTTGTCGAGGCGACCGAGCTGGATATGGACGATCGCATCCATATCGTCGCGCGACAGGCGGTGGAACAGGATGATCTCGTCGAGCCGGTTCAGGAATTCGGGCCGAAAACTGGCGCGCACGACCTCCATCACCTCGTCGCGCACCGCTTCCGATTTGCGTGCGCTCTCGCGGGCCAGCACGTCGCCGCCGAGATTGGAGGTGAGCAGGATCACGGTATTGCGGAAATCGACCGTGCGCCCCTGACCATCGGTCAGCCGGCCGTCGTCGAGCACCTGCAGGAGCACGTTGAAGACGTCGTGATGCGCCTTCTCGACCTCGTCGAACAGAATCACTTGATAGGGCCGCCGTCGCACCGCCTCGGTCAGCGCGCCGCCCTCCTCATAGCCGACATAGCCGGGCGGCGCGCCGATCAGCCGCGCCACCGCGTGCTTCTCCATATACTCCGACATGTCGATGCGGATCATCGCCGTCTCGTCATCGAACAGGAACTCGGCGAGCGCCTTGCCGAGCTCGGTCTTGCCGACGCCGGTCGGGCCCAGGAACAGGAAGGAGCCGATCGGCCGGTTGGCGTCTTGCAGGCCCGCGCGGGCGCGCCGGACCGCGTTCGAGACCGCAACCACCGCTTCGTGCTGCCCGACCACGCGCTTCTCGAGCGCGCCCTCCATGCGGAGCAGCTTTTCGCGCTCGCCCGCCAGCATCTTCTCGACCGGAATGCCCGACCAGCGCGAGACGACCTGCGCGATCTCCTCCTCTGCAACGGTTTCCGTCATCAGGCGTTGGCGATCGGCGCCGTCGAGCTCGGCGAGCTTCTTCTGCAAGCCCGGGATCACGCCATAGGCGAGCTCGCCGGCGCGCGCGAGGTCGCCTTTACGCTGCGCGATCTCAAGCTCGCTCTTGGCCTGATCGAGCTGCTCCTTGAGCTTCTGGCCGCCAGCCAGGCGCTCCTTCTCGGCGCGCCACACCGCCGTTGTATCCGCCGATTCGCGCTCGAGTCCGGATAGCTCGCCCTCAAGCTTGCCCAATCGCTCCTGCGATGCTTGGTCGGTTTCCTTCTTGAGCGCCTCGCGTTCAATCTTGAGCTGGATGATGCGCCGGTCGAGCTCATCGAGCGCTTCCGGCTTGCTGTCGATCGCCATGCGTACACGGCTCGCCGCTTCGTCCATGAGGTCGATCGCCTTGTCAGGCAGGAACCGATCCGTGATGTAGCGGTTGGACAGCGTCGCGGCGGCGACCAGCGCCGCATCCGAAATGCGCACGCCGTGATGCAGCTCGTATTTCTCTTTCAAGCCGCGCAGGATGGAGATCGCGTCCTCGACACTCGGCTCGGCGATGAAGACCGGCTGAAAACGCCGCGCCAGGGCGGCGTCCTTCTCGACATGCTTGCGATATTCGTCGAGCGTCGTGGCGCCGATGCAGTGCAGCTCGCCGCGCGCGAGCGCCGGCTTCAAGAGGTTGGACGCATCCATCGCGCCCTCGGCCTTGCCGGCGCCGACCAGCGTATGCATCTCGTCGATAAAGACGATGATCTCGCCCTCGGCGGCGGTGATCTCGCTGAGCACGGCTTTCAGACGCTCTTCGAATTCGCCCCGGTATTTCGCGCCGGCCACCATGGCGCCGAGATCGAGCGCCATGAGGCGCTTGTTCTTGAGCGACTCGGGTACGTCGCCATTGACGATGCGTTGCGCGAGACCTTCGGCGATCGCGGTCTTGCCGACGCCGGGTTCGCCAATGAGAACCGGATTGTTCTTGGTTCGACGCGCCAGCACCTGCATGGCGCGGCGGATTTCCTCGTCGCGCCCGATCACCGGGTCGAGCTTGCCGTTGCGCGCCGCATCGGTCAGATCGCGCGCGTATTTCTTGAGCGCGTCATAGCTTCCTTCGGCGCTCGCGCTATCGGCGGTGCGACCCTTGCGCAGATCGTTGATCGCGGCATTGAGCGTCTGTGCGGTTACGCCAGCATCGGCGAGCACCCGCGCCGCGGGCGTGCCGCTCGCCAGCGCGAGGGCAAGCAGCAGCCGTTCCGCGGTGACGAAGGAATCGCCCGCCTTCTCGGCCAGCTTCTGGGCGGCATCGAAAAGACGCGCCAATTCGGGCGACAGCATGAGCTGGCCCGCGCCGGCGCCTTCGACGCGCGGCAACTTGGCGAGCTCGACCTCGACACCCTTGAGCGCCGCATCGGGCCGGCCTCCGGCCGCTCGAATCAGATTGGCCGCGAGGCCTTCGGCATCGTCGAGCAGCACCTTGAGGAGATGTTCGGGGACGAAGCGCTGGTGGCCGCTTCTGAGCGCGAGGCCTTGAGCCGATTGGATGAAGCCGCGCGAGCGCTCGGTATAGGTCTCGAAATCCATGTCTGAACTCCCACTGGCCGCCCGGCCGGCCCTACCGACGAAGGTCGCGCGGGGCCCTGCCGTGACACGCTGGGGCGCCACATGCCATGGGGCGCGTCACAGGCCGTATATGGGGTGTCCGGACCAACGCGCAAGACGCGCCCGGCGCGAGCGCTCTCTTGTCGCAGGCTCAGGAACGACTCGCGTGAGTCGGCGACTCAGCCGACCGGCTGGCCATCGGGCTGGCGATTGACCTGGGGTTGGTTGTTCGCGACGTTGTTGTCGGTCTGGGACCGTTCTTCGCCCTCTTGGCCTTCGCCCTGGAAGTTGGTCGGGCGCGTATCGGCCCCGCTTGCGGCCAGGACCCGGTAGTAGTGCTCGGCGTGCTGGAAGTAGTTCTCCGCCGCGACCCGGTCCCCCGAGACCAGCGCATCGCGCGCCAGAGCCTGATAACGGTCGATCACCTGATAGGCCGAGCCCCGGATCTTTCCCTCGGGGCCGCTGCTTTCGAAGGTCGAATTGCTGCGCGGCTGAAAATTGTTCGGTCGGCGCCCTTGGCCGCGGAAGTTGCGGGAGCGCTTTTGGTTCGGCATCTGCTTCATGCTGTTATCTCGTTCATGGCACACACTTTGGCTTTGCGTGGCCGGTTCGGACACGCGTTAGCTTGTCCCGAATGGTTCGGCAATGTTAAGGCCACGTTGGTTGAAAAATGGGGTAGCCGATGACTAGAGCCTGATCGGCTATGTTCATCGCCACCAATCAAATAAGTAGCCGGGATTCGCCCGATTGCAACCGGTATTTTCTTCGAGGCCGCTGGATTCCGCATGGTTAATAATCGGTTACCGCCGGCGCCAGAGGCTGCATCGGGTGATCCCGGCAAGGTCAGGGCGGCGTTCGAGTTCGATTAGGCCGGCGGCCGAAAAGATCGCCGTGACCGCCTCGGCCGCGCCGGCGCCGAGTTCGATCGCCGCGACGCCCTCGGGCGCCAGCAGGCGGGCGAGGTCGGGCGCCAGGGCGCGATAGGCCGCGAGCCCATCCGGACCGCCGAACAGGGCGCCTTCCGGCTCGTAGAAGGCGACATCGGGCGGCAGGATCGCGGCCTCGGTTTCGGCGATGTAGGGCGGATTCGAGACGATCAGGTCGAAGCGTTCGTCGAGCCCGGCGCCCCACGAGCCGCCTTTGAAAGCCGCGCGGCCGGCGAGCCCAAGGCGGTCCGCATTGCGTCGTGCGACCTCAAGCGCGGCTTCGCTCGTGTCGACGCCGATGCCGGTGGCGTAGGGCAGTTCCGAGAGCAAGGCGAGCAGCAGGCAGCCCGTGCCGGTGCCGAGATCGAGCAGCCGAAGCGCGCCCTCGCGCGGCCCGCTTCGCCCGAGCGCGGCCTCGACCAGCGTCTCGCTTTCGGGACGCGGGATGAGCGTCGCGGGCGTGACCTCGAAGCCGAGGCTCCAAAATTCGCGGCGGCCGGTCAGATAGGCGATCGGCTCGCGCCGTGCGCGACGCTCGATCAGCGCCGCGAAGCGATCGGCGGCATGGCGCTCCAGAGGCTGTCGCGAGTCACGCAGCAAGGCCTCGCGCGGCAGCCCCAAACCATGGGCCAGCAGCAGCCGAGCCTCGGCGCGTGCCCCTTCGATGCCTGCCGCGGCGAGCACACGCGTCGCCTCGCGCAACGCATCGTCGATCGTCATGACGCCAGTGTTCATTCCACTTCCGAGAGCCGCCTGGTCTGGTCGTCGGTGACCAGCCCGTCGATCAACTCATCGAGCGCGTCGCCGCCGAGCACCGCATCGAGCTGGTAGAGCGTCAAATTGATGCGGTGATCGGTCACCCGATTCTGCGGATAGTTATAGGTTCGGATGCGCTCCGAACGATCGCCCGAACCGACTTGTTCGCGCCGCTGGGCCGAGCGCGCGGCGTCGAGCATCTGGCGTTCGCGCTCATAGAGCCGCGCGCGCAAGACCTTCAAGGCCTTCGCCTTGTTCTTGTGCTGCGACTTCTCGTCCTGCTGGCTGACCACGAGGCCGGTCGGCAAATGCGTGATGCGCACCGCGCTATCGGTCGTGTTGACGCTTTGTCCGCCGGGACCGGAGGAACGGAACACGTCGATCCGCAAATCCTTGTCTTCGATTTTGACGTCGACCTCCTCGGCCTCGGGCAGCACGGCGACCGTCGCCGCCGAGGTGTGGATACGCCCGCCGGCCTCGGTCACCGGCACGCGCTGCACGCGGTGCACGCCCGATTCGAACTTCAAGCGCGCAAAGGCGCCCTTGCCGCCGATATTGGCGATCGCTTCCTTGACGCCGCCGAGCCCGGTCTCGGACATCGACAACAACTCGAAGCGCCAGCCCCGGCCTTCGGCGTAACGCTGATACATGCGCAAGAGACTGGCCGCGAACAGCGCGGCCTCCTCGCCGCCAGTGCCCGCGCGCACTTCGAGAATGGCGTTTTTTTCGTCGGCCGCGTCCTTCGGCAATAGCAACAATTTCAGCGTGTGCTCGAGCGCCGGCAAGCGGGCGCTCAATTCGCGCAGCTCGACCTCGGCGAGCTTGCGCATCTCGACGTCGCTCAAGGCGTCCTCGGCAAGCGCCTCAAGCTCGCGCGCTTCGGCCGAGGCCTTGCGGTAATCCTCGATCGCGCGCACCAACGGCGTCAGATCGGCATATTCCTTGGAATACTTCGCCATCTCTTCGCCGCTCAGCATGCGCGTGCCGGCCAGCACCTCGCCCAGTTCCTGGTGGCGCTTGCTGACCTGATCGAGCCTGCGATCGAGAATCACGTGGTCTGGCCCGAGGGCACGGCTTTAGCGGAACGCGGCGAGCCGCTCGGCAAGCCGGCCCCGCTCGACGGCTTCCTGCCCGCCGCTGTCGAGATCGCGCAACGTGACGATGTCCTTGGCAAGCTCGTCATCGCCGATCAGCAGCGCCGCGCGCGCATTCGCCTTGTTCGCGTGCTTCATGCGTTTCGACATATTGCCGCGATAGCCGAGATCAATGGCGAAGCCGGCGCGCCGCAGCTCGGCGGCCAGCGCGAGCGCCGCCGCCTCGCCGGCCGCTCCGACCGGCACCAGCGCGATCGGGCGGGTCGCCATGGGCACATCCGCGACCAGCATCGAAAGACGCTCTATGCCGGCCGCCCAGCCGACGCCCGGCGTGGGCGGCCCCCCCATCGTCTCGATCAAGCCATCATAGCGCCCACCGGCCAACACCGCGCTCTGCGCGCCGAGCTCGGTCGTCGTGAACTCAAAGGCCGAATGGCAGTAATAATCGAGCCCGCGCACGAGGAATGGGTTGACGGTATAGCGCACGCCGATCGCATCGAGACCGTCGCGAACGCGCTTGAAGAAATCGGCCGAGGCCGCATTGAGAAACTCGGCATTGCGCGGCGCGTCCTGGATCAGCTGGCGGTCGCCGGCGTCCTTCGAATCGAGAATGCGCAGCGGGTTGCGCTCGAGCCGTTCCTGGCTCTCGGGCGAAAGCGCGGCGCGGCGCGCGCCGAGATAATCGCGTAGCGCCGCGCGATAGGCTTGCCGGCTCTCGGCGTCGCCGAGCGTGTTGAGCTCGAGCGTGGTGCGGCCGAGCACACCGAGCGCGTCCAGAATATGCGCGCCCAGGCCGATCACCTCGATGTCGCCAAGCGGCTCGGCCACGCCGATCAGCTCGACGCCGATCTGATGGAACTGACGCAATCGACCCTTCTGCGGCCGTTCGTGGCGGAACATTGGCCCGGCGTAGAAAAATTTGAGCGGCAGCAATTGACCAAGCTCGCCCGAAATGAACGCACGCGCGACGCCCGCCGTGTTTTCGGGCCTGAGCGTCAGCATCTCGCCGCCACGATCGGTGAAGCTGTACATCTCCTTGGTGACGATGTCCGAGGTCTCGCCGAGCGTACGCTTGAACACCTCGGTGAACTCGAAAATCGGCGTGGCGATTTCGCCATAGCCATAGCGCTCGGCGATCGCGCGCGCGGTTTCGCCAACCAGCCGGTGACGGCGGCAATCATCGGGCAGAAGATCGCGCGTGCCCCGGACCGGCTGCAATCTCGACAACGTCATGCTCCAAGGAACGTCGGCCGACCGGGCGGCGCCCGGTCGTGCCACGTGGCGCGGTTTAGTGCCCTAAATCCGCTCGCCGCGCAATATCGGGGTGGGGCGCCGCCCCGGGCGGCTTACCGGCTGACGGTGCCGAAGATCGAGCGGAGCGCGTCGGGGTCGAGCGCGATATTGCGCTTTACGACGCCGACCGGGCCGAGCGGCGCGATCGGCTGGCCATCGACCACGATCTCGATGCCGCCGGCATTGCCGGTCACCATGACCAGCCCCTCGCGCGCCGGCACTTCATAGGTTTCGCCAGGCCGCAGAATGCGGGTCATGACCAATTCATTGCCGGGCCCTTGGATTTGCAACCAGCTATCGGCCCGCGCGCCGATCACGATGCGCGACGCGCCGCCAGTCGTGGCCGGCAAGGTCGGGGTCGAGGCGTCGATGGCGACGGCTTGGCCGCCGCTCTGCTCGAGCGCGGCGATCTCGGTCTCGGTCGGCGGCGGCAGGGTTTCCGTCGTCGTCTCGCCGCTGACCGGGGCGATCGTCGTTGCCGACTCGGTCGGGGCCAGGTTCCGCGGAGCGGTATCGGCCAGCGGCGCGTCAGCCTGCGTCGTGCTGATCGGCGCCGGCGCGGTCTCGGTGACGTCCGCTTCCTCGCCCTGTGCCGCTGCCGTGGTTTCGCCCGCGCCGTTCGGGGCGCTGACCTGCGCTTCGGTCGAACTTTGCGGAGTTTCGACCGGGGCGGTTGCGGTCATGGCGGTCGGTGCATTCGTCGTTGCAGTGCTGTCATCCCAGAGGCCGCGCGAGCTTCCGGTCGCCGCTGGTGCCGTCTCGGTCTTTGGCGCCGCCGGTTCGGCGGTCGGGACGCTCGCGTTCGGCGTGGTCGAACCCTGGCTCGGCGCCGGCGTCGTGGCGCCGCCGTCCTCGAACAGCGAACTGCCGGTGCCGGTATTTGGTGTCCCGCTCTCGGTAAGGGGAGGCGTCGCGTTGTTGGCCTCGCTCGGCGGCGCGGCCTTGGTCTCGACCGGCGCGGCTGTCGTCGTCGGATCGACCGCGGCACCGGTATCGGCGGGCGGCTCGGCCACGGTCCCGGCCGGGTCGTTATTCTGGCTGCTGTAATAATTCCAGCCGCCATAGGCAAGGCCGACCAGAACGAGCGCGACCAGAACCAGCCAGAAGCGCGGGACCCGCCCCTCTTGGCTTGGTATCGGGAAGCTCAGCTTCTGCCGCGACGCGGCGCCGATCTCTTCGCGATAGCGCGTGACGATCTCGTCGCGATCGAGACCGAGAAATTCGGCGTAGCTGCGCAGGAAACCGGTGACATAGGTCGGACCCGGCAAATCGTCAAAACGCCCCGCTTCGATCGCTTCGAGATTGCTCAGACGGATGCGGAGCACCTCCGCGACATCTTTGAGGTCATAGCCCGCGCGCTGCCGCGCCATGCGCAGCGTCAAGCTCACGTTTGGCAGGTGCTCGGCGCCGCCGACCTTGCGCAAATGAGGGGCTACCGGTTCGGATTGGTCTGCTTCGAGCTTGAATTGCTTGCGCCGTTCAGCCATGAGCGTGGCCTCGGAAGGGTTGTGTTAAAGGGCGTTCGGAGGCTTCGGGCGGGCGGCGTCGCGGCCGTCGGCAGCCATGCCACAGGGTCGGGGCAAGGTTTGTCCCCGATTCCCTTTGGTCAAGGCTCCGGCACGTCGCATCACGGCCTTTCGCACCCACGAAAACAACCCGCGAACACCGCCTACATTATTGACAAATCATGAATAAATAGTGTAAACGATAACACCCCAGGGGATCGGTTGCAAATTTATATCAATTGCGGGCGGTTGCCGAGCGTGGTGGCCCCGGCGGTCGGCCCGACGCCAAACTAACGCTGGCGCCCGCCGGTTTCCGCGATCGTGCCGATCGCCTGCTCGACGAGCTCCGCGATGATCTCGGCGGTGCTCTGTTCGCGGGTGACCATGCCAACGCTTTGCCCCGCCATCAGCGACCCGTTTTCGACGTCGCCGTCGATCACGGCGCGACGCAGCGCGCCGGCCCAGAAGTGTTCGATGGCGAGCTGCGCTTCCTTCTGGTTGAGCTCGCCGGCACGATAGCGCGCGATGGTATCGCGCTGCGCCTCGACAAAGCGCTGGGTGGCGCGATTGGCGAGCGCGCGCACCGGAATGACCGGGAATTCGGGATCGAGCTGCACCGAGGGCTGCGCGTCGCGCGCATTGGCACGGATGAAGGCCTGCTTGAACAGCGGATGGGCGATCGACTCCCTGGCGCAAACAAAGCGCGTGCCAAGCTGGCAGCCCGCCGCCCCCATGCCGAGATAGAGCGCGATGGCGTCGCCCCGCCCGATGCCGCCGCCGACGAAGACCGGGACGTCGCGCAGATGCGGCAGGATTTCTTGGGCAAGCACGCCGGTGGCGACCGGACCGATATGACCGCCCGCCTCCATGCCCTCGATAATGAGAGCATCGATGCCTTGGCGCGCCAGCTTTTGCGCAACCGGCAGGGTCGGCGCGAAGGCGAGCACCTTGATTCCGGCGTGCTTGAGTCGCTCGGTCACAACGCGCGGCGGCAGACCGCCGGCCAGCACGACATGGCTGACATGTTCCTCGATGCACGCGGCGATCAGAGCATCGAGTTCGGGGTGCATGACAATGACGTTGACGCCGAACGGCTTGCCGGTTCGCGCGAAGGTCGCCCGAATCTCCTCGCGCAATAGCGCCGGGCTCAGCGAGCCGGTGGCGATCACGCCGAAACCGCCGGCGTTCGAAATCGCCGACACCAGATGGCGCTCCGAGAGCCACGACATGGCGCCGCCCAGAATGGCGTAGCGCGTGCCCAGAAAGGCGCGGCCGCGCGCGGAGAGCTCGTCGAGCCTCATGCTCGCCCAATCGCGGGCGCTTTGCTCAATCGTTATCGAGGCCATAGGCCGAGTGCAGCGCGCGAACGGCGAGCTCGGTGTATTCCTCGGCGATGAGCACACTGATCTTGATCTCGGAGGTCGAGATGACCTGAATATTGATGCCCTTCTCGGCCAGCGCCTTGAACATGGTATTGGCGACGCCGGCGTGGCTTCGCATGCCGACGCCGATCACCGAAATCTTGGCGACGTTCGAATCCGAAAGAATGCGCTCGAATTTGAGCATGTTCTTGGCTTGATCGAGGGTCTTCATGGTGCGCTGAAGATCGGGACGCGCCACCGTGAACGTCATGTCGGTCAATCTGCCGTCATGCGAAACGTTCTGAACGATCATGTCGACATTGACATTGGCGTCCGCCAACGGCCCGAACACGCTCGCCGCGATACCGGGCCGGTCGGGCACGCCGATCAGCGTGATCTTGGCCTCGTCGCGATTGTAGGCGATGCCGCTTACCAGCTCTTGTTCCACGATCACGTCCTCATCGACGACCAGCGTGCCCGGCAGGTCATTGAAACTCGACAGCACCTGTACCGGCACGCGGTGCTTCATGCCGAGCTCGACCGAGCGCGTTTGCAGGACCTTGGCGCCCTGCGAGGCCATTTCGAGCATCTCCTCGTAGGTGATCTTAGCCAGCTTCCGCGCCTTCGCAACGATACGCGGATCGGCGGTGTAGACCCCATCCACGTCGGTATAGATGTCGCAGCGATCGGCGTTGAGCGCGGCCGCGAGCGCGACCGCCGAGGTATCGGAACCGCCGCGCCCGAGCGTCGTCACCCGTCCGTCGGGGCCGATGCCCTGGAAGCCGGCGATCACCGGGGTGACACCGCTTGCCATCAGCGCCTTGATCGCGCCGCCGTCAATGCCTTCGATGCGCGCCTTGCCATGCGCGGCATCGGTCCGCACCGGCACCTGCCAGCCCAGATAGGAGCGCGCCTTTAGCCCGAGCTCCTGCAGCGCGAGCGCGAGCAGGCCGACCGTCACCTGTTCGCCGGTCGCCACCACGGTGTCATATTCCGTGGCGTCGTAGTGCGGCGCGATTTCGCGCACCCATTTGACCAATTGGTCGGTCACGCCTGACATCGCCGAAACGACCACGGCGACCTGGTCGCCGGCATCGCTCGCGGCCTTGACCCGGCGCGCGACGTTTTGGATGCGCGCGACATCGGCGACCGAGGTGCCGCCATATTTCTGGACGATCACAGCCATGGACTCGACCCGAAACCCGCGTGCGCCTGGGTCGGCACGCCAGCGCGATTGCCGGGCACGGGGGCGCCCCTACATACTGATTTCGCCGGAACCAGGCAAGCGCCCCCGGCCGCACGATCGGGATGGAGACGTCATGACCGGGCCTGAGAGCCAAGCGACCGACCAAGCCTCGGCGCCGAGCGTGGACGCCGATGAAGTTGCCCGCTTCAGCGCGATGGCCGAGCGCTGGTGGGACCCGCAAGGCCCGTTTCGCCCGCTCCACCAGCTCAATCCGGTGCGCATCGCCTATGTCCGCGACCAGATCGCCCAGCGCCTCGGCCGCGACCCCTTGGCGCCAGGCCCTTTGAACGGGCTCCGGCTGCTCGACATCGGCTGCGGCGGCGGCCTGATCGCCGAACCGATGACGCGGCTCGGCGCCAGCGTCAGCGCGATCGATGTGGCCGCGCGCAATGTCGAGGTGGCTCGAGTCCACGCGGCGCAGTCCGGCCTCGAGATCGATTATCGCCACGCGCCAGCCGAGGATTTGGCCGCGCGCGGCGAGCGCTTCGACGTGGTGCTGGCGCTCGAAGTGATCGAGCACGTCGCGGACCTGCCGGCTTTTCTTGCGACGTGCGCCGCGCTTCTGCGGCCGGGCGGCGCGCTTTTCATCGCCACACTCAACCGGACACCCCAGGCCTTCGCCTTCGGCATTGTCGCGGCTGAGTACGTGCTCGGCCTCTTGCCGCGCGGGACCCACCGCTGGTCGAAATTCGTTCGGCCGTCGGAACTGGTTCATGAACTGGCCCACGCTGGCGTCCGAATCGAACGCCTTGATGGCGTGAGCTACGATCCGCTACGCGGGCGCTTCGGATTGAGTCGCAATCTCGCGATCAACTACATGGCCTATGGCGTGAGCGAGACGGTCTGATCTCGACCTCAGGAATCGTGACGGGGCAGCCAGGGGATCTGACCATACTCAATGCCCTCGTCCTTGAGCGCCTCGGATTCCGCGGGCGTGGCCGAACCATAGATCGCGCGCTTGTCGACCTCGCCATAATGGATCTTGCGCGCTTCCTCGGCGAAGCGCTCGCCGACATGGTCGAATTCCCGCTCGATGCGGCTCTGCAACTCACGGATCATGCGAAAAGCTTCGGCGCGCCGCTCGATCGCGGGGTCGGGCACCGCAACAGGCGCGGCCGCCTCGCCGCCGCGGCTCGTCGCGATATTGGGCGCCATCAACGCTTTTTCGACCTTGGTCGCCCCGCACATCGGGCACTCGACGCGCCCGGCCTTGGCGTCGCGCTCGAACCCGCGGCTCGACGCGAACCAAGCCTCGAACACATGCCCCTTGGCACATTTGAGATCGAACGAGATCATGAACCGATCCAATTTTGGCGCACCGCGGCGCGGCGGTCTATTAGTCCCTAATATAGGCCGAAGTCGTTAACACGCAACCGGACGAAACGTGCCCGAACCGCACCACGACAGCCTCGGGCCCTCGCTTTGGGTCATTCGCTTCGCCTCGCTCATCAGGGCCGGCGGCCCGGTGCTTGACCTCGCCTGCGGGCGCGGCCGGCATGTCGGCCTCTTGCTCGAACGCGGCCATCGGGTGGTCGCGCTCGATCGCGACGCCGAGGCGCTCGCCACGCTACCAAAATGCGCCGAGCTCGAAATCATCGCGGCCGACCTCGAAGACGGCTCGCCTTGGCCGCTGGCAGCGCGCCGCTTCGCCGGCATCGTGGTGACCAATTATCTCCACCGCCCATTGTTTCCGATGATCCTCGGCGCGCTCGAGCCGGCGGGCGTGCTGATCTACGAAACGTTCGCCGCTGGCAATGAGCGGTTCGGCCGACCGCGCAATCCCGATCATTTGCTCAAGCCCGGGGAATTGCTTGAGCTCGCACGCGGCCCCTGCGAGGTGATCGCCTACGAATTCATCGAGGTGGCCGTGCCGCGCCCGGCCGTCGTGCAGCGCATCTGCGCGCGAAAGCTTGGCGGCTCATAGCGTCGAGCGAACCCGTGCGGCTCGGGTCGGACAATATAGTATCATATTATGTCAATTGTCGGTTTATGACATAATATGACTTTCAACCGGGCCGATGGTCAGGGCCAATCATGCTCGCCGTCTCTCTCTTGTGGCTTGCGTTCGCGGGCTCGCACATCGCGCTCGCCGCGAAATTCCTGCGCGAGCCGCTGGTTCGCAAGCTTGGCGAGCGGGGGTTTCTCGCTCTCTTCGCTCTCGTAGCGAGCATTTTTTTCGCGCTCTTGGTGTACGCCTATGCGCGGGAGCAACATGGCGGCCCTACCGGCCCCGCGCTCGGGGCGCATGCCGTGATGCGACCCCTGCTCGCCGCGTGTATTTTTTTCGGGCTGGCGCTGATGGCCGCGAGCTTCGCACCCAAGGCTTATTGGCGCTCGCCCTTCATGGTGCTCACCAATTCGGTCCGCGAGCCTTTCGGCCTCGAGCGCGTCACCCGCCATCCCTTCAACACCGGCTTGGTGCTGTTTGCTTGGGCGCACGTCTTGCTGGCCAGCCACTTGGTGGGGGCAATATTCTTTGGCGGGTTCCTGTTGCTGGCGGTCGCCGGCGCGACGCATCAAGGCGTCAAACTGCGCCGGCGGCGCGGCGACGCCTATACCAGATTCCTGAGGGAAACCTCGGCCGTGCCCTTTCTCGCCGTGCTTCAGGGCCGACAGCGCTTGGCCTTGGCCGAAATCCCTTGGCTCTGGCTTGCGCTGGGGTTAGGGATAGCCGTCGTGCTTTGGCTGCTGCATGACCGAATTTTCGTGTTCGATGGCGCCTTGGTTTCCGCTACGGTCGTTCTAGGTAGCGTGCTGATCGGGATACGAGGCCTTGCGGTGTCATCCAAGTCGGACCTGAAGTGAACCAGCCCGCCGGACTTCGCGCTCGCAAGAAACAAAGCACGCGCCAAGCCATCATTGACGCCGCCATGCGTCAATTTGCCAAGCGCGGCTATGACAACGTGTCCGTCGCGGAAATCTGCGCCGACGTTGGCGTGTCCGCGCGCAGTTTTTTCCGCTATTTCCCGATCAAGGACGCGGTCGTCTATCACGACGTGGAGATTTATCGAGATACCTTCACCAGCGTTGCGAGCCATCCGAAGCCTGGGGAGTCCGGGCTGGCCACGGTCAAGCGGGCGTCGCTCGCGGTCGCCGCGGAGGTTGAAGCGCGCATCGAGGACTTGCGTCCGCGTCTGGCGCTCATTCGCAGCCAGCCGGCGCTGTTATCCAAGTGGGCGGAGCTCGATACGTTCTGGCATGCCGGCATCGTGGCGCTGCTGAAGAAGGACAAGGTGGCGGACCCAGACATCATCGCCGGGGCCATGGTGGGGGCGATCAACGCCGCGCTTTCGGGCTATGTCGCCAGTCCCAGGCCCCTGGACCTTCGCCGGCGCGTCGATCGCGTGTTCCAGGTGGTGCGGGGCGTTTGACGCCCCGATCCCTGGCATGCAATATTATGGCATATGTTGACGAATGTCATTATATGACATAATGCTTGCCTGACAAGACAAACCGGGGACGCGGGCCCTTGAATCACCGATCGACCGCTGTCACGTTTTGATCATGCGCCTCGTCTGACGATTGGGCGGGTTGGGGTACGCCGAGGCGGGGTTAACGTCGTTGGAAGGACTCTTCACGGCTCGATCGACATCGACCAAATGGGAGGACGATGAGATGTCGCTACGCGTCAATGATACCGCTCCTGATTTCGAGGCCGAGACCACGCAAGGCCGCATCCGCTTCCACGAATGGATCGGCGATGGCTGGGCCATTCTGTTTTCCCATCCGAAGGACTTCACGCCGGTCTGCACGACCGAGCTCGGCTACATGGCCGGCTTGAGCGCGCAGTTCAAGAAACGCAATTGCAAGGTCCTCGGCCTCAGCGTCGACCCGGTCACCGACCATGAAAAATGGTCGAAGGACATCGAAGAGACTCAGGGTCACAAGGTCAATTATCCGATGATCGGCGATCCCGAGCTCAAGGTCGCCAAACTCTACGATATGCTGCCGGCGGCCGCCGGCGACAGTTCGAAGGGTCGCACCGCGGCGGATAATGCCACGGTCCGCACGGTGTTCCTGATCGGACCGGACAAGAAAATAAAAATGTCACTGACCTACCCGATGAGCACCGGGCGCAATTTCGATGAAGTGTTGCGCGTGCTCGATTCCGTGCAACTCACCGCCAAGCACAAGGTCGCGACGCCGGTCAATTGGAAGCAGGGCGAGGACGTCATCATCGTGCCGTCGGTTTCCGACGACGACGCCAAGAAGGCGTTCCCCGGCGGCTGGAAGGCCCCCGAGCCCTATTTGCGCATCGTGGCGCAGCCGAAATAGCGGCGTGCCCGGCGCGCTCGTCGAACGCAGTCCTCGCGGCGCCGAACGCGTCGCGAGGGCGTCTTCGTTGTTCACTGTGAATTCGCTTTGCGTCCCTGCCTGACAAACGCCCCCAACGAGACTGCGTCCAAGGCTTGTGGGGCGCTTGGGATACACCCATGATCGTCACGGCGATTCAGGCCGGCTTTACCGGCACGATGCCTCGATGAAAAGACGCGCGCTCGGAATCCTCGCGGCGTCCTTGGCCCTGAGTGTGGTCTTGGTCGGCGGCATCGCATGGTGGGGCGTCGAGCGCCGTATCTTGACGGCTGAACATGAGCCGCGCGCCATTGCCATGGCGCTAACCACGCGTGTCGCCCTCGAGTTCGAGGGCGACCCACCCTTGTCCCACTATTATGGCGCGCTCTCTTCGACCAAGCAGCCGGCGTGGTTGCGCCTGCCCGTCGGCTTGGTCGAAACGTTGATACGGCCGGGTCATTGCGACTCGATGGCGCGCGGCTTGGTCTTTGCCCTGAAAGCGAACGGCATCGAGGCGCGCCAACTTGATCTGTTCGCGCGCACCTTCACGCATAGCATCGTCGTCGCGTTTCCAGACGGAGAGCCCCTGCTGCTCGACCCCTATCAACGCTATGTCGCGGTGTTTGAAAGCGGCGGCTTGTCGGAATGGGCCGAGGGAACGGCGCGCCTCGCCATATCGCCACTGCCCGGCGCGCCGCCGAGCCCACAAATCACCAGCCATCTGGCGCGCGACGAGCCGGTGACGACGATTTCGCCATGAGAAGCTGGCACGATCCCCGGCGTCGTCGACGCCCGCCTGATCGAAGCTAATACGCTGATTCTTGGGGCGCGGGACGGCCGGTCGGACGACGTCTTCGCCGCCGCGGCTGAACGCCGCCTCGGTACGGCTTTCGATTTTTTCGGCCCGAAATACGGCTCGGGGCGTGATCAGATCATCACGGTGGAACACCTCGCCACCGGACAAAGCGCGAGCTTGCGTTTCGAGATGACGGGCAACGTGCCGTCGGCGTCCGACGTCGCCATGTTCTCCGGCGACCATTGCCGCATTGACGATAGCGGCGGCCTCTTCTGCCAACCGAGCGAGACGCGGCCCGATGGAAGCGCGATCTTCCGCTTTGATAGTGCAACGCTCGGTCGAAGCTACGCCGTCGACCGCGTGGCGCTGGAGATCACGCCCGTCGGCGAATAGGTCGTTCAACTTGAAATCGCGCGCGCCGCTTTCGACCCACCCGATAGACGCACCGGTCGATCATGCGTGAGCGCCGGAATGCGCGCGCGCGCTTCGCTCACCTTGGATAAATCGAGATCGGCAACAATGACGCCCTCTTCGCCGCCGCCATCGGCGAGCACGCGGCCCCAGGGATCGACAATCAATGAATGGCCGAAGGTGCGCCGGTTGCCCGAATGGCTGCCGCATTGCGCCGGCGCGACGACGTAGCAGCCGGTCTCGATCGCCCGCGCCCGCAACAGCACATGCCAATGCGCCTCGCCGGTGATCTGGGTGAACGCGGCCGGAACGGTAAGAATTTCCGCGCCGGCCTGGGCCAGCAGGCGATAGAGATAGGCAAAGCGCACATCGTAGCAGACCGTGAGCCCGAGCCTGCCGAATGGCGTTTCCGCGAGCACGGCATCGACGCCCGGCTCGAAACTCGCCGATTCCTTGTAGGTCGCGCCGTCGGACAGTTCGACGTCGAACATGTGGATCTTGTCATAGCTCGCGACCATCGCGCCGCGCTCGTCGAACAGCACCGAGCGGTTGTGCAGCCGTCCACCCTGCGCCCGCGCCGCGTGAGACCCGAGCAAGAGATAGACGCCGAGCTCGCGCGCCAGAGCGGCGAAGTGGTGGACCGCCTTGTGACTCGCGGTCGGCTCGGCCTGCGCCCGACCGACCTCGCTCCGATGCTCCATCAGCGGCGTATTCTCGGGCGTCGCGATGAAGCGCGCGCCCTTGGCGTGGGCCTCGCGCACCAAGGCCTCGGCCCGCGCGAGATTGGCCGCCATGTCCTGCCCGCCATTGAGCTGGATGCAGCCGACGCGCACCGCCGCGCTCATGCCGCGCGCCCCAGCTTCGCGTCCAGCTCACCGCTCGCTTCGAGCGCGGCCAGCTCGTCGGACCCGCCGATCGCCTCGCCATCGATGAAAATCTGCGGCACGGTGCGCCGACCGCCCGAGCGGTGCCGCGCCTCGTCCCTCAGCTCGGGGCTACTGGTTGTGTCGAATTCCTGGTAGGCGACGTCCTTTTCGTCCAGGAGCTGCTTGGCGCGATGGCAGTAGCCGCACCACATTTTGGTATAGATCTCGACTTTGGGCACGAACCCTCTCTCGCGGCATGGCTGCCGACGCGTGGTGATTACTCAGAGTGTCGGTCGCGGCGGGCCAAGGTCAAGACATCGACCGCTTTGGCACCCGCTTTCAGCAAGGCTTCGGTGCAGGCATTGGCGGTCGAGCCGGTGGTCAGAACGTCGTCGATCAACAGCATGCGCCGCCCCGCGATCTGAGGTCGCACCCGCGCGGGGACCGCGAATGCGCCCTTCACATTGCGCCGGCGTTCCGCCGCTGGCAGGGAGGCTTGCGAGGGCGTCGCGCGCTGGCGCACCAGCGCTGAAGGCGACCAACGTTTGCCGGTGCGGCGCGCCAGCGCGTGAGCCATCAGCGCCGATTGATTGAAGCGGCGCGCGAAAAGCCGCCAACGATGCAGCGGCACCGACACGAGAAGGTCGGCATCCGCGATCAATTCGGCGCCGGCGCGTTCCAGCCAGGTCGCGAACGCCGGCACGCAATAGGTGCGGTCGGCCATCTTGAAGCCGAGCACGAGCGAGCGTCCGACGCCTTCATAACCGAAGGCCGCGCGGGCGCGGTCATAGGCGGGTGGGCTTTGCAGGCAGACCCCGCACAGCGTGCCATTCGGCGTATCGAGCTCGAAGGGCGCGCCGCAGCGCGCGCATTGCGGCGCGCCTATCAAGCGAAGCCCGCCCCAGCACCTAGCACAAAGCTGCCCCGGTCGCTCGACCGGCGCCGCACAGGCCAGGCATTGCGGCGGCAGGAAGGCATCGAGCACTAGTCGCGTCGCCTGCCGCGCCATCGCCATTGCCATGGAGCCCGTCTGGGTCATCGCATGTTATCTTAGAGCATATTCTGACCAAGTTGACTCAGTCGCGCCGGAGAAATCTTGCCCCGCCGCGCCGCCATGCGATATTGGACCATGACGCAACGCGGCGATGACGCCCTGGTGTTCGACCGGCCGCTCGTGCGCGCGCACCGCGACCGCGCCGCGGCGCACTACGCCGCGCATGACTTCCTGCACCGTGAAGTCGCCGAGCGCGTGCTCGAGCGGCTCGACGAGATCAAGCGCCGCTTTCCGCTCGCGCTCGATCTTGGCTGCCGCACCGGCCTCATCCGTCCCATGCTGAACCGGCGCGGCGGCATCGAAGCCCTGATCGAATGCGACCTCTCTCCCGCGATGGTGGCGCGTGCGACCGGGCCGCTTCGCCTGGTCGGCGACGAAGAGCGCTTGCCCTTTCGCGCGGCCAGCCTCGACTTGGTGATCAGCGTGCTCGGCTTGCACTGGGTCAATGATCTACCCGGCGCGCTGATCCAGATTCGACGCGCGCTCAAACCCGACGGATTGTTCCTTGGCGCCTTCTTCGGCGGCGAGACCCTCCACGAATTGCGCGCGGCTTGGCTCCATGCCGAACTCGAACGCAGCGGCGGCGCCTCGCCCCGCGTCGCGCCAACCGCCGCGGTCGAGGACATGGCCGGATTGATGCTGCGCGCGGGCTTCGCGCTGCCCGTGGTCGACACCGACCGCATCACGGTGACCTATAAGGAGCCGCTTGCGTTGATGCGCGAGCTGCGCTTCATGGGCGAGGCCAATGCCTGCCGGGCGCGGCGCTCGCGCTTCACCGGTCGTGCCACCCTGTTCGCCGCCGCGACCGCCTATCGCTCGCTTTTCGCCAGCGCCGAGAGCCGGATCCCGGCGAGCTTTCAGACAATCTATTTGACCGGCTGGTGCCCGCACCCCTCGCAACAACAACCGTCCAAGCGGGGCAGCGGTCAGATCAGCTTGGCGCAAGTGCTGCGCGAGGACGACGGCCCGCCTATTCCGTGAACACGGGCGGGCTGCTCGGCCGGCTCAGGATATAGGCGCCGACCACGGTGTTGATCAGCCCGACGATGGTCGGCAGCGGCCAGCCCGCATCGACCACCGGAGTCAGCCACGCCTCGGCCGCGAGGGCCGAGGATTGCGGCAGCACCACGCCGACAACGATCACGCTGGCGATCAGGCCGATCAACGCGCCGGCCTTGGCGTGCAGCGGGATCACCTTGTGATCGCGCCAATTCCGGATCAATGGGCCGAGCCAGCGATTGCCGACCAGCCAGTCATGGGCCCGCGTCGAGCCGCGCGAGAAGCACCACGCCGCGAGCACGAAGAAAGGCACGCCGGGAACCAACGGCATGACGAGACCGAAAATGCCGACCGTCACCGCCATCCAGCCCGCCAGCAAATAGCCGAGCTTGACGAAATTCAGATTCGGGAGAGCCAAGGAAAACATGGAGAACCGCCGCTTTCTGTGTACGCGGCCAACATGCCGGCGGCGCGTTAACACGGTGTAAAGCCGGGTAGTTAACGCGGCCAGGCCAGCGAAATTCGATGTTTCCCTTCAGAGCAACTCGCGCAACGCGGCGATCAGCGGTTTATCCGCCGGCGGCATCGGTGTTTCGTCGAGCGCGGCGGGCCTGACCCACTTCAGGCGCTGGCCTTCCAGCGGCCGCGCAATGCCCTTCCACACCCGGCAGACATAGAGCGGCATCAGCAGATGAAAGCCGTCATAGGCATGAGAGGCGAAGCTGAGCGGCGCGAGGCACGATTCGTGCACGTCGATGTCGAGCTCTTCCTTGAGCTCGCGGATCAGGGCGGCCTCGGGCGATTCAGCCGGGCCGACCTTGCCGCCCGGGAATTCCCAGAGGCCCGCCATCGACTTGCCGGTGGGGCGCTCGGCGATCAGCACGCGCCCGTCGGGATCGATCAGCGCGACCGCGACGACGAGCACGAGCGGCGCGCCCGCCTCGCCCTCAGGACCGGTAGTCGGCGTTGATGTCGATGTAGGCATGGGTGAGGTCGCAGGTCCACACGGTGGCGGCGCCGCGACCGAGCCCGAGGTCGATCTCGATCACGATCTCCTGGCCCTTCATGTGCCGCGCGGTCGCCGCCTCGTCATAGGCGGCGGCGCGCGCGCCCTTCTCGGCGACCAACAGGCCCCCGATGCGGATGCCGAGCTTGGCCTGATCCAGGGGTTCGCCCGCCTTGCCGAGCGCCGCGACGATACGGCCCCAATTCGGGTCCTGCCCGGCGATCGCGGTCTTGACCAAAGGCGAGTTGGCGACCGCAAAGGCCAGCCGCTTGGCGGACTTGGGCGAGCGCGCGCCGCCGAGCTTGATCGTGACGAATTTGGTCGCGCCTTCGCCGTCGCGCACGACCAATTGGGCGAGCTCGCGCATGACCGCGTCGAGGGCTTCCTTAAAGCCGCGCAGCTTTGGATCGGCGGTGCGCTCGATCTCTGGCTGCGTCGCGCCGACCGCGCCGGTCGCGAACAAAAGGCAGGTATCGCTCGTCGAGGTATCGCTGTCGACCGTGATGCAATTGAAGGTGCGATCGGCGGCACGACCCAGGAGCGCCTGAAGCACCGGCCCCGGCAGGCGCGCGTCGGTGAATAGGAAGGCGAGCATGGTGCCCATATTGGGCTCGATCATTCCGGCGCCCTTGCAAAAACCGGCGATGGTGATTTCAGCGTCGCCAATCCGGGTACGCCGGAGCGCGCCCTTGGCGAACGTGTCGGTGGTCATGATGGCGCGCGCCGCGCGTTCGAGCGCATCCGGCGCCAGCGCCGCCTCGATCGCCGGCAGCGCGTTGATGATGCGATCCTCGGGCAGCGGCTCGCCGATCACGCCGGTCGACGCGACGTAGATCTGATTCGGCGCGACACCGAGTAGTTTGGCCACCGCCGCCGTCGTGCGTTCGACCGAGCGTTCGCCAACCTTGCCGGTAAAGGCATTGGCGTTGCCGGCATTGACGATGAGGCCGCGCGCGCCCTTGCCGCTGGCAAGGCCAGCGCGGCACCAGGCGACCGGGGCCGAGGCGGTCTTCGAGCGGGTCAGCACGCCCGCGACCGTGGTGCCCGGTGCGAAGGCCGCGAGGATCACGTCGTCGCGACCCTTGTAGCGCACGCCGGCCGCGCCGGCGGCCAGATGAACGCCGGCGATCGGCGGCAACGCGGGGAAGCCCTGCGCGGGCGCGAGCGGCGAGACGGCGGTGACGGCCTTGCCCATGACCGTGGCTACTCCGCCTTGTTCTCACCGCCACTGTCGGCGGGCGCTGCGGCGGGCGCGGCATTGTCCGTGTCTTCCGTCGCGGGTGGCGCTGGCCGCTTGGGCAGTCCGAGCACGACATAAGGATCGAGCTTGCTGACCTCGATCGTCTTGCCGGCGCGCACCGCCTTGGCGGCGCGATCGACCAGCTCGGCGGTCAATTCGTCGCGCAGTTGTGGCACGACATCCTCAAATTTGGGCGGCGGCGCGGCGCGGCGATCGTCGACCATGATCAGGTGCCAGCCGAATTGCGACTGCACCGGGGCGGAGATCTTGCCGACCTCGGTGGCGAATGCAACCTCGGCGAACTCGGGCACCATCTTGGCCTTCTTGAAATAGCCGAGATCGCCGCCGTTCTTTGCACTGGTCTCGTCGATCGATTTCGCCTTGGCGAGCGCCTCGAAATTACCGCCCTTGGCGAGCTCCTCGGCGACCGCTTTTACCTCCGCCTCGGTCTTGACCAAGATGTGATGCGCGCGCACTTCGTCTTCGGGAACTTCGGCCTTCAGCATCGCCTCGTAGCGCTGCTTGACGACCTCAGGCGTGATCTCGGAATCGGCCCGCTTCTTGAGGTAGGCCTGATGCAGCAACCGCTCGCGATAGAACCCGACTTGGCGCTCGATCTGAGCCGCATCGATGCCTTCGGCGCGCGCGGCGTCGGCCATGAGCCGAACGTCAACCATCTGATTGATGACGGTCTCGAAGAGGAATTCGGCCGGAAGATAGTAATATTGCTGCGGCAGGAGTTGGAACGCGACGCGCACCTCACCGGCGGTTATCGACCTGCCATCGACTGTCGCGACAACCGCATCGGCCGGCAGAGCCTCGACCGGAGCGGGTGCGTCCTGGCCGCTCGCCACCGAAAGGCCGGCACCGGCCAGAACGCACGCGAAACCAGCGGCGATGCCACGCCGGGCGATCGACCGGAAACAACGCATGACCATGTCCTTTCCTGGAAACCAACGGGCTCCGCGGCGCCCTTCGCCGGGCATTCTGCACAACGGAATGCACATCACAAGGGCGCCGGACGGGCCCAGCTCGGCGCCCGCATTCGCCCCACCACGTTGACACCCTAGGGGCGGTCGCTTATCTCTCACCCCGACACCTGACGCGCATTTCCCCTTTCGCCCGCCAGATCATCGAGGCTGTCCCATGCTCGGGACCATCACACAACGCATCTTCGGCTCCACCAACGAGCGTACCATCCGCGCCTATCGCGGCCAGGTCGAGGCCATCAACGCGCTCGAAAAGGAATTCGAGGCGTTGTCGGACGACGCGCTGCGCGCGCGGACCGACGAGTTCCGGGCCCGCCTCGCCAAGGGCACGAAGCTTGACGAGCTCCTCGTGCCGGCCTTCGCCGCGGTGCGCGAGGCGGCCAAACGGACCATCGGTCAGCGCCATTACGACGTCCAGCTGATCGGCGGCATGGTGCTGCACGAGGGGCGCATCGCCGAAATGGCGACCGGCGAGGGCAAGACGCTGGTCGCCACGCTGTCGGTCTACCTCAACGCGCTCGGCGCCAAGGGCGTCCACGTCGTTACGGTCAACGACTACCTGGCCAAGCGCGACGCGGCCTGGATGGGCCAAATCTACAAATTCCTCGGCCTCGAGGTCGGCTGTATCGTGCACGATCTCGACGACGCCACGCGGCGCGCGCAATACGCCGCCGACGTGACCTACGGCACCAACAACGAATTCGGCTTCGACTATCTGCGCGACAACATGAAGTTCTCGCTCGAATCGATGGTGCAGCGCGAATTCAATTACGCGATCGTCGACGAGGTCGACAGCATCCTGATCGACGAGGCGCGCACGCCGCTGATCATCTCGGGCCCGGCCGAGGACAGCTCCGAGCTCTATCAGCAGGTCGACGTCCTGATCCCCGAGTTGATCGAAGGCGATTTCGAGAAAGACGAAAAGGCGCGCGCGGTCAATTTGACCGATGCCGGCGTCGAGCGGCTCGAGCAGCGCTTGCGCGAGCTCGGCGTGCTGCGCGGCGCCAGCCTCTACGACTACGAGAACGTCTCGGCGGTGCACCATGTCAACCAGGCGCTCCGCGCGCACAAGATGTTCGAGCGCGACCGCGATTACATCGTGCGCGACAACAAGGTCGTGATCATCGACGAGTTCACCGGCCGCATGATGCCGGGGCGACGCTTCTCCGAGGGCCTGCATCAGGCGCTCGAGGCCAAGGAGCACGTCCGCATCCAGCCCGAGAACCAGACGCTCGCCTCGATCACCTTCCAGAATTATTTCCGGCTCTATCCGAAGCTTGCCGGCATGACCGGCACCGCCTCGACCGAAGCGGCCGAGTTTGCCGACATCTACCGGCTCGAAGTCACGTCGGTTCCGACCAATTTGCCGTGCGTCCGCAAGGACCACGACGACGTGGTCTATCGCGGCGCCGAGGAGAAGTGGAAAGCGATCGTCGAGGAGATCAAGACCTGTCGGGAGAGCGGCCAGCCGGTCCTGGTCGGCACCACCTCGATCGAGAAATCCGAGGCGCTGTCGGCCCGGCTCAAGAAGGCGGAGGTGCCTCACACGGTCTTGAACGCGCGCTATCACGAGCAGGAAGCGCACATCATCGCGCAGGCCGGGCGCCTCGGCGCGGTCACCATCGCGACCAACATGGCCGGCCGCGGTACCGATATTCAGCTCGGCGGCAATATCGAATTCCGCATCCAGGACGAGCTCGCCAAGCTGACCGAGTCCGAGGTCCGCAACGCCGCGGCGGCCAAGATCCGCGCCGAGGTTTTGGCCGAGCGCGAAAAGGTCAAGGCCGCCGGCGGGCTCTATGTGGTCGGCAGCGAGCGCCACGAGGCGCGGCGCATCGATAACCAGCTGCGCGGCCGCGCGGGCCGCCAGGGCGATCCCGGCCGCTCGAAGTTCTTCCTCTCGCTCGAAGACGATCTCCTCCGCATCTTCGGCGGCGAGCGGATGGACGGCATGTTGTCGCGCCTCGGCCTCAAGGAGGACGAGGCGATCATCCATCCCTGGATCAACAAGGCGCTGGAAAAGGCCCAGCAAAAGGTCGAGCAGCGCAATTACGAGATCCGCAAGAACCTGCTGCGCTTCGACAATGTGATGAACGACCAGCGCAAGGTGGTCTACGAGCAGCGCAAGGACTTGATGCGCACCGCCGACGTCACCGAGACGATCGAGGACATGCGCGACGAGGTGATCGAGGAGCTGATCGACGAATGTATCCCCGAGAATAGCTATGCCGAGGAGTGGAACCTCAAGAAGCTCGACGAGGAAGTGAAGCGCATCTTCAATTTGGCGGTTCCGGTCAAGGCGTGGGCGAATGAAGAGGGCATCGCGGACGAGGAAATCCGCGACCGCATCGCCGAGGCGATCGACCAGAAGATGGATGAGAAAGCCAAACGCTACGGGCCGGAAATCTGGCCGATCGCGCAGAAGAGCATGTTGCTGCAGCTGCTCGATCAATCATGGAAGGACCATCTGCTGGCGCTCGACCATTTGCGCCAGGGCATCGGCTTGCGCGCCTATGGCCAGCGCGATCCGCTGAACGAATACAAGCGCGAAGCCTTCGACATGTTCCAGGCGATGCTGGGACAATTGCGCGAGCGCGTCACAGCGGTGCTTTCGCATCTAGAGTTGAAGCTCGAAGGCGAGCCGCCGCCTGAGCTTCGGCCGCGCCCGCAGCCGATGATCGAGACGCGGCAGGACCCGGCCTTCGCCGGCATCGTGCCCGACGGGCCCGACGAAGTGGTCGCCGGCGCCGCTGTGCTGGCCAGCCCCGGCGTCACGCTCAAGCGCCCGGGCTCTCATGCGCGCGGCGCGATCAAGCGCGAGGATCGCTCAACCTGGGTCAACACGCCACGCAACGCCAATTGCCCGTGCGGCTCGGGCAAGAAGTACAAGCACTGCCACGGCAAGTTGGGGTGAGCACCCTCTGATCGCCGCGGAGTCAGCGCGGGGTGGTCTCTGAACGCCGCCACGGGTAGGTTCTAGCCTCGAATCGTTCGGAACGAGCGGGCTGTGGCGATGGCGGATGGCGAACACGCAGCGGAGAGCGAGCGAGTGCCGGGCGGGCGGCTCGGAGCGCTGTTTCAGGAGCTGATCGCCGGTGGCGCGATCGGCCTCTTGGTCGGGCTGCTGACCGGGCTGTCCGCTTCGCCCGTGGTCGGCAGCGTGTTGGCGGGACTCTTGAGCCTGTTGGGCGCGCTGTTCGGCCTTGTGCCGCTCGAGGGGATCGGCCTCAAGCTGCCGCGCCGTTCGGCGCCTCGTGTCGCGGCATTTGGCGTAATCGCGGCCGGCGCGGTTCTGCTCGGCGTCTTTATCCGCGCCAATGATGCACTCACGATCGCGCCGGACCCCGACGAAGTCGGACGCCTCATCGCGGCCTATGAAAAGGCCGGGCTGGCGCCCGCGGACGCCCGCGCCATCGTTCTCGTCAAATCCTTCGGCTTGCAACCGGCGAGCCCGAATGGCGACGGCGCAACCAGCCTTCAAGCGCCGCGCCAATCGGTTTTGTTCGGCAGCGAAACGCCGGAACGTTGCGCTCGGATCGACCGGATCGCGGCGGACAATCTCGTCGAACGGATCGCGCTGCTCAAGGGCTTCGGGGGCGATTGGGCGGTGCTCGCAACGCGGGTCGAGACCAGACCCAAGGCGGAACAAGCCGCCGCGCTTGGCGCGACCCTCGCCGTGTTGTGCGACGAGAGCGCGCAGTGAGCCGTTTCTGGCTCGGCCGGCTCGCGCTCGTGGGCACCATGCCCATCGCGGTGCTGCCGGCCATGGCCGATGACGGGCCGAGCGCCGCCACCATCGAGAGCGCGCGCCAATCGGTCGTGCAGGTGCTGGCCGATGACTGCGAGGGCGACGCGCGCGCCGGCAGTGGCTTCCTCTATGGCGAACGCTCGACCGTTATCAGCGCGCTGCACGTTGTCGCGGGCTGTAGCCGCATCAAGATATTCTTCGAGCATCATGGCTTCGAGCGTGACGCGCGCGTGGTGCGCGTGCTGCCGGCGCGCGATCTGGTCATGATCGAGGTCGAGGATTCACCCGAGCTTGCGCCGCTTGAACGCACGCCCGACGAGCCGGAGAGCACGCAACGCCTTCAAGCCATCGGCTACGGCGATTCGCCGACCATGGAGAATCTGGAAGTCACGGTATCGGGTGGCGCCAAGCGGCTGGTCGATTTGCTGCCGCGCCGATCCCGCCTCGAAGTCGAGCGCAGCACGAAGGTCGATGTCCAAGCGCCGATCATGCGCTTCAACCGGCCGCTTCTACCGGGCTTTTCGGGGGGGCCGATCATCGACGGCAAGGGGCGCGTCGCGGCCGTGTCGGCGGGCGGATTGAGGAGCGGAACTGTGCCGGTCAGTTTTGGCTGGCCGGCGCGGTTCATCGACGAGTTGGAGGCCAGCGAGGCGGGCGAGGCCGATCTGGCCTCGGCCAGCCCGACCGCCTTCTTCTCAGCCAAGCGGGAAACCGAATCCTCGATCGATGACGGCGTGCGCTGCGGCGCTGTCACGCTTCGGCGCGGCGCCACGATGAGCCTCGAGGAGATCGCGCTGACGTCGTCCGAGCAAACCCTGATCACCTGGCTTGTCGCCGCGGCTTCGATCGAAAATCAGGAATTGAACCGGATCACCTTCGATCTTTGGATGGATGACGCTTCCGGGGCGACGATCCCCCTGCCGGGCGACATTACGCTGACCAGCGAACCCAATTGGTGCGTCGCGCGCGCCGCGACCGGCGCATTTCGCATGCTTATCCATGGCCAAAGCGGATTGCCGATCGAGCTCGATCTGTCGGACTCCAATGAAACGGTGCAAGCCTCGAACGAATTCGACCGCCTGCTTGATGCGGAACTGACCAATTTGGTCGGCCCCTATGTCGTCGAAGTCGATACAGCGTTGACCGATCTGGTCGCGAACCAACGCGCCGATGGGCTTGTGATGGCCCATCAGGCCGGTTATGCCGTGCCGCTCGACGAGGGCACGCCACCCGCCTATTTCTACATGACGCACATGGCTCGAAACGGCAGCTATTTCGGCGTCGCCGCGCTCAACGAACGAATTGACGTCGCCGCGCTACAAATTTGTCCCCTGATTCCCGATGCGCCGGAATGCGAGGTGTTCAAACGCGCCAATATGGTCTGGACGCCAATGATCTTTGGCGCCTCGATGGCGACCTATCCGATTCAGTAGGCGCGATAGTTTCAGAGCACCGGCCTGTAGAGCGCGCGACCACGGCGCGGCACGGCGATTTCCTCGAGCGCGCTGGTGCCGAGGTCGGTCACCACGGCGCCCTCGGCGCCCTCGCGGAAGGCGATGTTGGTCGGTCGCGTGCCGTTGGTCTTGAGTCGCTCGGCAACCTTACCGTCCCGCTCGAGCACCGTCACGTCGCCCTGGCCGAACACCGTGCAATAGAGCCGGCCGTCGGTGCCGAACGCCATGCCGTCGGGCCCGACGAACGCGTCCGGCTTGCCGCTGATGACATTGCCGAACAGCTCGCGCTTCGGCGCGGCCTGGCCGAATAGGTCATAGCGATAGACATTGCCCGACAGCGTTTCATTGACGTAGAGCACGTTCGCGGCGTCGAACGCGATGCCGTTGGTGAAACGGAGCCCCGTATCGAGCGTGCGCACGACGCGCCCCTGCTTCGGGTCGATCTCGAAAACCCGGCCGTGATAGGGGATCGTGCGATAGTCGGCGCGGATCGCCTGACCGTCGATGAAGTCGTCCGGCAAGATTCCCGAATCGGTCAGATAGAGGTGGCCGTCAGGTCCGAAGGCGAGATCGTTCGGCCACAAATAGGGATCGCCGTCCGGGCCGAGGAAACGCTTGAGGATTTTCCCATCGGGCGCCATGCATACGACAGTCTCCTTGTCGCCCCCGGCGATCCAGAGATTGCCGCGCCCATCGATGGTCAGCCCGTTTGGCCGTCCGCCGGGCCGGCCGACCTCATGGCGATTGCCCCTGGCGTCGATCCGGCTGACACAGGCGCGCGCCTTGGCCATCTCGACCAGATAGACTTGGCCGTCGGCGGTGCAGACCGGACCCTCCGGCTCGAGCACGTCGGCGCAAATGATGCGATTGACCATGGCCTCCCCTTCCCCGTCTTCTTGTCGGGCGCTTGCCCTGAGCGGATAGGAGATACGCTCGGCGCGGCGATCACAAGAGGCTAGGGACTGACCGCCGGCGCCGGTGTGGTTCGGCTCGCGACGAGTTCGCGCCCGGCCAAGCGCACGATCTGCGCGCCCGAGACGATCGCGAGGCCAGCCATGATCGCGGCGACCGCGAGATCGGGCCACGCCGTGCCGCTGGCGAACACGCCGGCCGCGGCGATCAACACGGCGATATTGCCGAGCGCGTCATTGCGCGTGCAAAGCCAGACCGCGCGCCGGTTGGCGTCGCCGCCGCGATGGCGGTAGAGCAGGAGCGCGACGAAGACATTGGCGGCGAGCGCGAGCACGCCGATCAGCCCCATCGAGCCGGCATGAGGCAAGCCGCCAAAGAGCGCGGCGTGGACGCTCGAGCCCATGATCGAGAGTCCGAAGAGGATCATCACCACGCCCTTCAGAAGCGCGGTCGTGGCGCGCCAGCGCAGCGCGAAGCCGAGCACGAACAGGCTGATGCCGTAATTCGCCGCGTCGCCCAGAAAATCGATCGCGTCGGCGAGCAGCGATTTAGAACCGGCATCGACACCTACCGCGAGTTCGACCGCGAACATCACGGCGTTGATGACGAGCGCCGCCCACAGCACGCGACGATAGGGCGCATCGTCGCCAGCCGTGACATTAGGTTGATGTTCGTGATGATGACCGCAGGCCGCACTCATCGCGCCAATCTCCGCATGCGCCGGCGTCGCGCCGTTGCAGCGATACTCTGACACGCGATCGATTGCTTGGGCCTTAAGATGTGGCAACCTTCTTTCGAGGAACGCGCCCCGCTTCAGCCCAGCGTTTTCTGGCCGATCGCCAGGACCTTCTGGCGGCGCCGGCTTCGAAGGTCGCCGCCGGCAACGCCACGCAGCTCGCTAAGCGAACGTTCGAGCGCCTCGCCGACCGAGCTGATCGCGTCCGCGGGCGCGCGATGCGCGCCGCCCAAGGGCTCGCCGATGATTTCGTCGATCACGCCGAGCTTCAACAGGTCTTCCGAGGTCAGCTTGAGCGCTTCGGCCGCTTCCTGCGCGTGCTCGGCGCTGCGCCATAGAATCGAGGCGCAGCCCTCGGGCGAGATCACGGAATAGATCGCGTGCTCGAGCATCAGCACCTTGTTGGCGGTGGCGAGCGCGATCGCGCCGCCCGAACCACCCTCGCCAATCACGATACTGACGATCGGCACGCGCAGATCGAGACAGGTTTCGATCGAGCGCGCGATCGCTTCGGCCTGGCCGCGCTCCTCGGCGCCGATGCCGGGATAGGCGCCCGGCGTGTCGACCAGCGTGACCACGGGCAGGCCGAAACGCTCGGCGAGGCGCATCAAGCGGACCGCCTTGCGATAACCCTCCGGGTTCGGCATGCCGAAATTGTGCGTCACGCGCTCGGCGGTGTCGCGCCCCTTCTCCTGGCCGATCAGCATGATCGCGCGGCCGCGGAAGCGGCCAAGGCCGCCGATCACGGCGCGGTCCTCGCCAAATTTACGGTCGCCGGCGAGCGGCGTGAAGTCCTGCACCAGGGCCGCGACATAGTCGAGGCAGTGCGGCCGCTCGGGATGGCGCGCGACCAGCGCCTTCTGCCAGGGCGTGAGGCGCGCATAGGTCTGGCGCAGCGTGCGGTCGACCTTGCCTTGAAGCCGCGCGACCTCTTCGACGATGTTGAGGCCGCCATCGCCGCTCAAATGCCTGAGCTCGCGGATCTTGCCCTCGATCTCGGCGATCGGCTTCTCGAAGTCGAGATAGGAATTCATCGCGCCAATCACACCTAATCTCAGCGTGAGAGCGGGTGGTGGTCGCGCACGACCGCCTTCAGCTTATCATCGACAACATGGGTATAAATCTCGGTGGTCGCAATATCGGCGTGGCCGAGCATGGTCTGGACCGCGCGCAAATCGGCGCCATGAGCCAGCAAATGGCTCGCGAAGGCGTGGCGAAGAACGTGCGGCGACAAGCGTTTAGGGTCTATCCCAGCGGCCGCGGCGAGGCCCTTCAACAACTGCCCGACGCGATGCCGGGTTAGCCGGCCGCCCTTGGCGCGCGAGGGAAACAAGTGGGGCGAGGCCCGCCCGCCGGCCAGATGCGTCGCGCGCACGGCGAGATAGGCGGTGGCCGCGGCCCGCGCCAGCTCGCCGAGCGGCACCAGACGCTCCTTCGAGCCCTTGCCACGGACCACGAGGCTCGCCGCGTCGCGGCCGATCGCGGAAATCGGCAGTCCGATCAATTCAGTGACCCGGAGCCCGCAGGCATAGAGGATTTCAACGATCGCGAGTAGGCGGAGCGCATCGGCCAAGGCGCGCGGCGAACCGCTCTCGCCAGCGGCGCGAGCTTGTCGATGGGCCGCGCCGATCAACGCCTCGACTTCGGCCTCGCTGATGACTTTTGGCAAAGGCCGGCCGCGGCGCGGCCCGTCGATGATCTCGGTCGGGTCGTCGGCGCGCACGCCCTCGGCGATCAGGAAGCGATAGAACTGGCGCAGGCTTGAGAGCCGACGCGCCGCGGTGCGCGCCGCGAACCCACCCCCCGCAAGCCGAGCGAAATAGCCGCGCAGCTCCTCGCATCCCGCCTCGACCAACGAACCCGAAAGCGCCGCCAAATAGGTCGCGACCGCCTTGAGATCGCGCTCATAGGCGTCCTTGGTGTGCAGGCTCGCACCACGTTCGCTCAGGAGCATTTCGCAAAAGCGTTCGATCGCGCGGCAATCGGCCTCCGCCGGCTTCCGCCGCCTGCCGGCCGCCTGGCGCAAACGAGTCACAGCGATTTGCCGAGCGCCGCCTCGAGCGCGAGCGCGCGAGCGGGCTGGTCGAGGCCAAGCGCGACCAGGCCCGCGACGACGCGCCCGAGCGTCGCGGTCGCGGCGCCGGATGGGCCGGCCTCGCCGAGCGCAGCGAGCCCAAGCAGCGCGGTCTCGCCCAGCCGCTTGGCGCCGATCGCGTCGTCGAGCGCGAAAACCACGGCCGGGGTCGCCACGCTTGCCGCCTCGTTCATCGCGCCGAGCGCGAGCGAGCGCCAGAGAGCAGGCGGCACCTTGGCCCCGCTCGCCTGCATCAGACTGAGCGCGAGATTGGCGCGCCTGCCAATCTCGGGCGTCGCGCTGCCGCTATTGGCTTCGAGCCATGCCTCGAAGCGTGCGGCGTCGAACGCTTGCTTGGGCGCCGCGTTGGCCAGAGTCATGATCGGCCAAAGCCCATCGGCGATCGCCAATGCTTCGGGATTGGCGGCGCCAAGCGCGCTCGCGAGTTGATACCAGCGTCCGGCGGCGGCGGGCTCGGCCGCGGCCAACAACGCGCGCGCGGCATCGCCGGCGAACCAAAACAGATCCGCCGTCGCATCGAACTTGCTGACCAGCCCAAAGGCGGCGCGCGCGTAGGTTGGAAACAGGCCATCCTGGCGGGCGCGCGCGAACCCGGCCTGAAGCAGCTTGGCGCGAGCCTCCGGGGCGAGCTCGGCCTCGGCGGCGCGATAGAGCAAGGCGCGGGCCAGCGGCCCTTCGAGCTTTTCCGCGGCCGTGATCGGGTTCGCAAGCTGGTCCTTCTTGAATTCGGCCGCCGCATAGAAGCGCGCGACGCTTTGCGCCGGCACGGTGCCCGCCGCCTCGGCGGCCTCGACCGCGGCGAGCCTGACCTTCATCGGACTATCGGCCGATGCCGCGACCACGCGCAGCAACGCGGGATTGGCGCCCGCGATGGCGCCCTCGGGCACCGCCTTCTTGGCTTGGCGCAGCATCGCGAAGTGCAGTGGCGTCGGGTCGGGCAGTTTGTCGAGCTTGGTCTTGGCGCCAAGCAACGCATCGGCGAGCGCCAGGAAGGCCGTGTCGCCGGGATCACTTTCGCGCAGCAGATCGAGGCCGAGCCGCGCCGCTTCGATCTCGCCCGCGACGATCTGGCAAAAGACTAGCGCCTTCTGCCAATAGCTGTCGCCGCCGCGCTGCACTTCGGCGCGCACATGAGTGCAGGCTGGACCGTAATCCCCACCCGCGAGGAAGTAGACGTCGCTTTCGATGCGCGGGCGCATCGGGTCGACGAAGCCCGAGGCCGCGCCCTCGCGCAGCAGCGCGCCGGCGAGTTCGTATTCGCCCATGCCAGCGAGCGCCGCCGCCCGCACCGACAGGAATGAGCCGGAAGCGATCCCACCCTCCGGCCCTTCAGGCGGCGGACCCGGCGAGATCAGAATACGAATCGCGAGAGCCCGCATCGCCGGCGAGGCTGCACCACGTGGCAGGCGCGCGATGAGAGCTTCGACAAAGGGTCGTTGGGAGCGTTGCCAGAGCGTGCGCGGCAGCGGCTCGCCAGCCGTCTGCGCCAGACCGAGCGAATCGGGACCGACCGCCTCGAGCTCACCGACCTCGACTGACGCGCCGGACTTGGCCGCGGCCGGTTTGGGCGCATCGACCGGATTGGGTTCGCCCGATGAACCCGCCGGCTCGGATTCGGCCGGTATCAAGCGCACTGGCCCATCGCCGTCCTGCGCTCTGGCCTGGACGGTCGAAACCACGATTCCGGCCGCCAGCAGGAGCCCGCAACCGGCGCCCAGAAAGCGGCAAGAAACGCGCCAACGTGCGCTCAGGGCGTGATTTCCTTGGAGATCGGCTGGTCGATCGGCTGATTCGGCGGCGACGGCTCCCAAATCATGAGGAAAGCCAACGCCCCGCCAATTGCCAACACGACAACCACCGCGATGACGCGCAGCGCGACGCTCATACTAGCCGCAACTCCGGCTTGAACCATGAAGACGCACGGGCTATCCGCTGTGCTACATTGGACCAATGGCGAATCGGACACAGTCTATCGGGCGAACCCCGCAACATCAATCATTCGCCCGCTTGCCGGCCAGCAACAGGGTCGTGCGATGAGCTCGGACAAGCTTGTGGCGCGGCTCGATCGCAGCATCGTGCTGGTCGGGCTCATGGGGGCGGGCAAGAGCGCCGTCGGGCGCCGGCTTGCGGCTCGTCTCGGCCTGAAGTTCATCGACGCCGATGCGGAGATCGAAAAGGCCGCCGGCTGCTCGATCGCGGACATTTTCGAGATTCACGGCGAAGCGGCCTTCCGCGAGGGTGAGCGGCGCGTGATGGCGCGCCTGCTCAAAGAGCCGCCGCATGTGCTCGCGACCGGGGGCGGCGCCTTCATGGAGGAAGAGACCCGCGAACGCGTTCGCGAGCGCGGCATCTCGGTCTGGCTTCGCGCCGACATCGAGCTGCTGCTCTCGCGCGTCTCGCGGCGCGACGACCGGCCACTTCTCAAATCGGGGAACAAGCGCGAGATTCTCAACCAATTGATCGAACAGCGCCATCCGATCTATGCCAAGGCCGACATCGTGGTCGACAGCGAGGACCTGCCGCACGATCGCATGGTCGACAAGATTCTCGCGGCGCTGAACAGCCATCTGCGTAGCCACGCGCCGCTGACACACGGCTCGACCGGCTGAGGATCGCGCCACACCGACCAATGCCATGACCGAGAGCCTGGATAGATCAGAGGCACCGTGCGATTCCGTGAGGGTCGAGCTCGGCGCGCGGAGCTATGAGATTTTGGTTGGGCGCCGCCTACTCGTTCGGGCGGGCCAATTGATCGCCGAGCGGTTCGCGGGCCGGCGCTGCGTCGTCGTGACGGATTCAAATGTCGCCCGCGCGCATCTGGCCGCGCTCGAAGGCTCGCTCGCTTCCGCCGGCGTCAAGACGACCTCGATCATGCTCGACCCGGGCGAACAGAGCAAAGATTTCGACCATCTCGAAGTCTTGATCGAGCGCCTGTTCGAGGCGCGCATCGAGCGTTCGACCCTCGTGATCGCGCTCGGCGGCGGCGTGATTGGCGATCTGGCCGGCTTCGCGGCCAGCATCGTGCTGCGCGGCATCGATTTCATTCAGGTGCCAACCACGCTGCTCGCCCAGGTCGACAGCTCGGTCGGCGGCAAGACCGCAATCAACAGCCGCTTCGGCAAGAACCTGATCGGCAGTTTCCATCAGCCGCGCCTGGTGCTGATCGACACCGATGCACTCGATACGCTGCCGCGTCGAGAATTGCTCGCGGGCTATGCCGAGGTCGTGAAATACGGGCTGATCGACAATCCGACCTTCTTCGCTTGGCTTGAGACCAACGGCGCGGCGCTGCTCGCCGGCGAGCCGACGGCGCGGCGCCACGCCGTGGTCACGAGCTGTGCGGCCAAGGCGCGCATCGTCGCGGCCGACGAGCGCGAAACCGGCGTGCGCGCTTTGCTCAATTTAGGCCACACCTTCGGCCACGCGCTCGAGGCGGAGACCGGCTTCGGCCCGGCACTCCTGCACGGCGAGGCGGTCGGCGCGGGGCTCGGGCTCGCCTTCGCGCTTTCGAGCCGGCTCGGCCTTTGCCCCGCTCCGGACGTCACGCGGGTCACACGCCACCTCGCGGCGATGGGCTTGCCGACCACGATCGCCGATCTACCGGAGCGACCCTGGAGCGCGGCACGGCTGATCGAGCATATGACGCATGACAAGAAGGTGCGTGCCGGCCGCATTGCATTCGTGCTGGCGCGCGGCATCGGCGGCGCGTTCGTCGCCGACGACGTACCGATCGAGAGCGTGCGCTCGCTGCTCGCCGAATTCATCGACAGAGGTGCCGCCCCGGCGCGCGCCTCAGGGGCGACATCATGATCGGGTCGATCGTCGGCATCGGGATTCTACTGATCCTCTCGGCGTTCTTCTCCGGCAGCGAGACCGCGCTGACCGCGGTTTCGCGCGCGCGCATCCACCATCTGCAAGAAGAGGGCAACAAGCGCGCGCGAATCGTCGTGCGCCTGATCGAACGGCGCGAGCGGCTGATCGGCTCGATGCTGGTCGGCAACAACATCGTCAACATCTTCGCCTCGGCGCTCGCCACCAGCGTGCTGATCGATCTGGTCGGCGACGGCGCTGTCGCCATCGCCACGGTGATCATGACCGTGCTTGTCATCGTGTTCTCGGAAGTGCTGCCCAAGACCTATGCGATTCGCCATCCGGACCGAGCCTCGCTCTCGGTCGCGCCGGCCGTGGCGTTCGTCGTGTTCGTGTTTTCGCCAATCGCGATCACTGTGCAGTTCATCGTCTCGCGCCTTCTAAAGCTGTTTGGCGAACGGACAGATACCAACGTTCACGACGCGGCCGAACAAGAAATTCGCGGCACGATCAGCATGCATGCCGAGACCGGCGCGGTGGTCGAGCACGAGCGCGACATGCTGCACAGCATTCTCGACCTCGACCGCATGACGGTCGGCGAAATCATGACGCATCGGCGGCGCATGCTAACGCTCGACGCCGATCTGCCGGCCAAGGTGTTGGTCGAGCGGGTCATGGCCAGCCCCTATACGCGCATTCCGGTCTGGCGCAGTGAGCTCGACAATATCGTCGGCGTGCTGCATGCCAAGGATGTACTGCGCGCGCTTGGCACCACGCGCGGCAATCCCGAAGCGGTTGACATCGCCGCCATCGTGACCAAACCCTGGTTCGTGCCGGAGACCACCAATCTGCTCGAGCAGATGAGCGCGTTCCGCGAGCGCCACGCCCATTTCGCGCTCGTGGTCGACGAATATGGCGGGCTGATGGGGCTGGTCACGCTCGAGGACATCCTCGAGGAAATCGTCGGCGAGATCACCGACGAGCACGACGCCAAGACGCGCATGATCGCCGCCCAGCCCGATGGCAGCTATTTGGTTCAGGGCATTCTCTCGGTCCGCGACGTCAACCGACGCTTGGGCTGGGACCTCGACGAGGACGAGGCGACCACGATCGCCGGCCTGATGCTGCACCACGCCCAGACCATTCCGAACGTCGGCGACCGCTGCGAGATCGACGGCTTCCGCTTCGTCGTGACCACGCGCCAGGGCAACACGCTGACCCAGATCCGTATCGCGCCACCGCCCGACATCACGCCACGCGCTGGATGACGGCGCCGCGGCACGTCGCCCGCCGATGATTCTCGAAATCCTCGAGATCGTCGCGCCGGTGTTCCTGTGCGCCGGTGTCGGCTATGGCTGGAAGCGCGCGAAGCAACCCTTCGATACCGCGTTGGTTACCCGACTGGTCTCGATGATCGGCGCACCCTGCCTGATCTTCTCGACCCTGGTCGGGATCGAGCAGATGGCGGGCGACATTCTCGACATGCTGCTGGCCAGCCTGGCCGCGGTCGCCGGTTTCACGCTGCTCTCGACGCTCGCATTGCGGGCGCTTCGGCTGCCGCTCCGCACCTATCTGGCCGCGCTTGTCTTCCCGAACGCCGGCAATATGGGCCTGCCGCTCTGCCTGTTCGCGTTCGGCGATGTCGGCCTCGGGCTCGGTATCGGCTATTTCGCGGTGACCGCGACGCTCAATCTGACGCTCGGCAATTGGTTCTATTCGGGCGCCACCATGCCATGGCGCGCGCTCAAGACGCCGATCCCCTATGCGGTCGCGCTCGGTCTCGTGCTGATGGCGAGCGGCGCGGCGCCGCCCGAGTTCCTGCTCAAGACCACCAAGCTTCTGGGCGGCATCGCGATTCCGATGATGATGCTCTCGCTCGGCGTTTCGCTCGCCGAGCTCGGCATCACCCGACCCGGGCGCACGCTTCTGCTCGCGGCGCTTCGCTTCGGCATCGGCCTCGGAGTCGGCTATGGCATCGCGCTCGCCTTCGGTTTCGAGGGCGCCCAGCGCGGTGTCATGATGATCCAGAGCGCCATGCCGGTTGCGGTGTTCAACTATTTGTTCGCCGCGCTCTACAAGCGCAATCCCGAGGAAATCGCGAGCCTAGTGCTGATCTCGAGCGCGCTCGGCTTCGCCTCGTTGCCCTTGTTGGTCTATCTCGCGCGGCTTTAGCCTGCGGCGAGGCCGCGATTGATTTCCTGAATCAGGCGCGGGCCGCGATAGACGAACGCGGTATAGACCTGGATCAGGCTGGCGCCGGCTTGGAGACGCACTCGGGCATCGTCGGGACAGCCGATGCCACCGACACCGATCAGCGTCAGGCGGCCCTGGGCGAGCGCCGCAAGCCGCGCCAGCACGTCATGGGCGCGCTCCTTGAGCGGCGCGCCGCTCAGGCCGCCGGTCTCCTCGCAATAGCGTGAGCGCAGCGACGCCGGGCGTGCGACCGTCGTGTTGGTCGCGACCAGGCCGTCGAGGCCATGGGCAATCGCCGCCTGGGCCAGACCCGAAAGCGCGTCGTCATCGAGATCGGGAGCAAGCTTCAGGAGCAGCGCCGGTCGTTTGGCGGTCTTGCCGCGGGCCTCGACTAGACGGCCGAGCAGAGCCCTGAGTTGATCGCCCTCCTGCAGCCCGCGCAGGCCCGGCGTGTTGGGCGATGAGACGTTCACCACCAGGTAGTCGGCATAGGCCGAGAGCCGGACCAGCCCGAGCACATAGTCGGCGATCTTGTCTTCGCTCGTCTTGTTGGCGCCAAGATTGATGCCCAGAACCGCCGATGCGCCCGCAGCGCGTGCGCGAAACCGCGCGACATTGCGCTCGAACACATCGAGGCCGCCGCTGTTGAAGCCCATGCGATTGATCAGCGCGGCATCTTCGCTCAGCCGAAACAGGCGCGGACGCGGATTGCCGCCCTGCGGCTTCGGCGTCACGGTGCCGGCTTCGACAAAGCCGAAGCCGAGCCGGAACAGCCCGTCCAACGCCGCGCCATCCTTGTCGAAGCCGGCGGCGAGGCCGAGCGGGCTCGGGATGGTGCGACCGAACAGCGAAACGGCAAGCGAGGCCGGCGCGGCCGGCGCCCTGCCGAACGGCAGACGCAAGCCGGCGAGCGCGGCACGGTGCGCGGTCTCGGGCGGCAGGAGCCGAAGCGTGGCGGTCACCAAATCGAGCAAAGACGACAATCCGATTACCCTTTGGGCTGCGCACTCCAATTCGGTTGCGCATGCTTTGACCCTGCCCTAAGACGGGCGCGCCGAAAATCGTTGATTGAAGGAGCCCTATCATGGCGGACCGCTTCGTCGAAACCCTCTACAAGGGCTACGCTCAATCCTTCGATCTGAAGGGCCCGCCGCTGGTCGATGAGCGCTCAGCCTTCCAGCACATCTTGATCTTCGACACGCCGCTGAATGGCCGCGTGCTCGTGCTTGACGGCAACGTCCAGCTCACCGAGCGCGACGAGTGCGCCTATTCCGAAATGCTGACCCATGTGCCGATGATCGACCATGGCACGGTCGAGCGGGTCATGATCGTCGGTGGCGGCGATGGCGCGATCGCCGAAGAGGTACTGAAATACAGGGGCGTCAAAGAGGTCGAGCTGGTCGACATCGACGGTCGGGTGATCGAGCTGTGCCGGCAGCACTTCAAGAGCGTGAGCGGCGCGGCCTTCGCCGATCCGCGCCTCAAGGTCCACGCCATGGACGCTTTTGAGTTCCTGAACGACGAACGCGCCGCCGGCCGCTACGACCTGATCATCGCCGACCGCCCCGACCCGGTCGGCCCGGCCGGCGTGCTGTTCGCCGAGCGGTTCTACCGGTTGGTCGAGCGTGCGTTGACGCCGAAGGGCTTCGCCGCGTTTCAGAACGGGGTGCCCTTCTTCCAGCCCGACGAGCTGACCGACACCCACCGGCAATTCGCCAAGATGTTCAAGCACCATGGCGTCTATTTGAGCGTGGTGCCGAGCTATATCGGCGGCTTCATGGCGCTGACCTGGTTCGGCCGTGGCGGCGCGCTCGGCGCGACTCCGCCCGAGACCATCGCCGCGCGCTTCAAGGCCGCCGGAATCGCGACCGACTATTACGATGCAGCGGTCCACGGGGCAGCGTTTCAACTGCCACCGTGGATTCGCCGACTGCTTGCATGATTGGCGCGCAAAGGTTGGCCTACGGCGCGGCACCTCTCCCGGTTGCCGCGTCGCCCCACCCGACCGACGGTCAGATGATTCCGCGCTTATGCTCGCTGACGTTGATGCTGCCCGGCTTGAAGGCCTCGCGTAGCACCGGTATCGCCTTGGACGGTTCGGCGTCGCCGCACATGAAGATATCGAGTGCGGCGTAGCCCTTCTCCGGCCACGTATGGATACTGATGTGCGACTCCGCCAGCACCGCCACGCCCGACACGCCGGTCGGAGCGAAACGGTGAAGGTGAAGGTGCAGCAATGTCGCACCTGCAGCCTCGATCGCTTTGGTGAGGGCTTGTTCGATCGCCTCGATATCATCGAGGTTTTCGGCTTCCCACATATCGACGATCAAATGACTGCCCGCATAGCAGAGCCCATTCCGAACGATGAAATGGTCTTTCTGCTCAAGTCGGTCGTTCCCTTTCGGAAACGGTATCGGTACGGATCTTACCTCTGCTCGGGCGGGGACCGCCTCCGCTTCAGTATTCACCGCAAGTTGGGGACGAGCGTATGCCATCGTGGCATCTCCTCCAAACCCGCGTTGAACCCAAAGGGGGTGACACCTTTATTCGAAGTCTGACGCCGTCCGTTGCGCAACGGACAACGCGGCGAAAAATAGGGACTCTTCACGTCGCGTCAAGCGCTTAATACCGCCACACCAAAAAAAAAAGCTTAACGCGTCTAAGCGGCCACGATTCGCGTGTCCAGGTCCGTGTCGTCGCGACAACGAGATGTCATTCCGGCGTCAACCATTCGAGGCGCGCGGCGGCGCCTCTCGACTGCGCGAGCACGCGCGCGAGCGCCGGCAGACAGCGCTGGAGCGCCGCTTCGAGCGTGTGCGGCGGGTTGATGATGATGACGCCGCAGCCGTTCAGACGCGCTTCGTCGGCCGGTTTCCGGATCAGGAGTTCGACCAGGAGGATACGGCGTATGCCGCTCTCGGCGAGCGCGCGATGGAACGCCTCGATCGTGGCACGCGCCTTGATGGGATACCAAACAAGGTAAATGCCGGTTGCGAATCGGCGGTGCGCGGCGCCGAGCCCCTCGACGATCCGCTCGAACTCGCCGGGCTGCTCGAACGGCGGATCGACCAGGACGACCGCGCGGCGCTCACGTGGCGGCACGAAGGCGGCGAGCGCCTGGTAGCCATCGAGCAAGACCGTCTTGACCCGGCGATCGCCACGGAATTCGGCCGCCAGCGCCGCGTGGTCCTCGGGATGGAGTTCGGTCGCGAACAGCCGGTCGCCGCGGCGCAGAAGCGCGCGCGCAAGCCTGGGCGAGCCCGGATACCAGCGCAAGGCCCCGGTCTCCGCCTCGTTCATGGCGCGCACGACGGCCAGATAGGGCGCCAGCTCGGCCGGCGGCGCCGGCATGGCGAGGACGCGCGCGATCCCCTCGCGATATTCCCCGGTGCGCGCGGCTTCCGACGCCGCGAGGTCGTAGGTCCCGACGCCGGCATGGGTATCGATGACCGCGAACGGCGTCGGCTTCAGCTTCAGGTGCTCGATGATGAGCGCCAGCACGGCGTGCTTGACGACGTCGCCAAAATTGCCGGCATGGAAGCTGTGGCGATAGTTCACGAGCCACGCCCGCGCGACGGCGATCAGTCGGTCACGAACTCGCGCAGCGCCGCCGCGACGCCGTCCGGGTCGAGGTCGGGTTGAAAACTGGCGCCCTTGAGCATGATCACCGCGGCATCCGGGCGGAGCGCCTTGGCCGCCTCGAAATAGGGGTGGAGCACGTCGTCGGTCGACGAGAGCAGCAGGATCGGGCACCTCACCGCTTTGAGCTGAACCGCGAAATCCTGATCCCAGAGCGCCTGATAGATCTGATAGCGGCCCTGATAGGCGCGCACGGTATCGACCAGCTCGCGATGATGTAGCGCGAGGTCGGGGCCTGCGCCCAAGCCGGCCAAATACTGCCAGGTCGCCGGCAGATAGCCGCCATCGGCGGTCGGCCCAACCGGCGCCGGCAGGCGTTGACGGAAGGCTTCGCGCTCGGCGTGGTCGAGCACGGCGGCGCCGATCATGCTGAACGACGCGACGCGATCGGGGTGGCGCGCGGCAAGCTCGCCTGCGATGAAGCCGCCCGTGTGATGACCGACCAAGTGAAAATAGCGGAGCCGGATCGACTGGATCGCCTCGGCTACCCAGCTGACATATTGGCCGAAGGTTGGCATGCCTTGGGGGTCGAACGAGCCGCCAAAACCCGGCGTGTCGAAGGCATAGAGCGGCCCGATGCCCTCAAGTCGCGCCATCACCTTCTCGTACATCGCCGAGGAGCTGGCGGTCTGGTGCAGGAAGACGATCGGCGTGCCGCGACCGGCGAGATAGCGGTAATGGACTTGGCCGCCGCTCGTGTCGGCATAGGATTTCTTGATGTCGGCGGTCATGGTCCCCTCGGGTTCGCTCAACTTTGCGGCGCTCGAATTCATTCCCTAGCGGTCCGCCGGCGGAATGACAACCGCATTGTCGGAGCGCCCGCGCCGCGCCATGGTGAAGCGAGCGCAAGACGTTTCGGGAGCAAGCCGACCATGCCGAACGGCCGAGCCGACGCCGGCCGACGAGACCAGCGGCGCCGCGCTCCAAAAAATGGAAACGCTGTTGAGCTCCGGCTTGGCGGCGCTCCGCGCGGTGCGGCCAAGCTTCGATGCGCTCTATGCGGTGCTCGACGACGGGCAGCGCGAAGCGCTCGACGATTTGCTCGCGCACGGATCGGGTCTATGATCGCGCGCATGGCACCGAGCCAGTCCGATCGCGCCGACACGGCGGGTGTGCTGATCAGCCCGCCGGTTCTCTATCTCGGCGCGCTCGGGCTCGGCTTCGGGCTCGACGCGGCCCTGCCGATCCGCTTTGCGCCAAGCGGGCTCGACGATGGGCTGCAATATGGTTTGGGCGGTGCCTTGATCGCGGTCGCGGGCACGCTCGCCGCAACCGCGATGCGACAGTTTAGACGTGCTGGGACCAACGTGCCGACCTATCGACCGACCACCGCCCTCGTCACCCGCGGCGTCTACGCACTCTCCCGCAACCCGATCTATGTCGCGCTCAGCCTATTGATGGCGGGGATCGCGGTCACGACCGACCGAGTTTGGATCTTGATTTGGCTCGTGCCGGTGCTCGCGATCATGCGTTTTGGCGTGATCGCGCGCGAAGAGCGCTACCTCGAGCGCAAGTTCGGCGCGCCCTATCGCGCCTATAAGGTCCGCGTGCGCCGCTGGCTTTAGGCGTGCGCCAAATCGAGCGCGATCCAGGTCAGCTCGTGCTTGTTGTGATGGAGATGGATCAGTCGGCCGGGCAGCGCCGCAAAGCGGGCCTGCGCCGCGAAGTCGGTCGGCCCCTGGAATTTGATCGTGCACACCATGTTGCGGCAGAGACCCGTGGCAAGCCACTTGCCGACCAGCCCAAGGAGCCGGTCGGGGTAGCACACGATATCGGAGAAAAGCCAGTCGACCGCCCCGATCTCGGCGGGTTCCAGCGCGAAGGCGCTTTGCCGCCTGGTCTCGACATTGGGCAGAGCGGCGATCTTGGCGTCGAGCGGCGCCTTGTCGACGCTGATCACGCGCGCGCCGAGCTTGGCGAGCGCGAAGCTCCAGCCGCCCGGGCTGGCGCCAAGATCGAGGCAGGTCTCGCCGGCTTGCGGCCAGCGCCCGGCCAGCGTCAACGCTTCCCAAAGTTTGAGATAGGCGCGGTTGGGCGGTCCCTCGCGATCCTCGACGAACGCGACCTCGCCATTCGGGAACGGGCTCGAGCACTCGGCCGCCGCGATGATCGTGCGCTCGTCCAGGAGCGTCCAGGAGCCGAGCGGCGCGCTTGGCGGCAGGCTCGGAAAGATCGACGGCTTGGCGCTCACTTTGGGAAGCTCGGCCGCGATCAGCGCGGCGCGGCGATGACGGGCGTGCGAATAGAGCACCCAATTGCGCTGAATGGCGCGGAGCTGGCGTGCGCCGTCCTTGATCGAGCGAATCTCAAGCCTTGAGGGCTCACGCCACACATTCGCGGCCCAGGCAATCGGGCGCGGCGGACCGGATAGGAACAGGAGACGCCCTATTTCGAGCGCGGGCGGCTCGCCCAATTCGTGGCGCAGCTGATCGAGATAGCCTTCGGGCGCGAGATAGCCGGTCAGGCCGAGCGCGGTAGCGGGCGTGCCCGCCGGCTTGGCCTCGCTCAGATCGGACAAACCGTCTCTTCAAGCTGAAGGATAGCGAGCATGCGGCCGAAGCCGATATATTGCCCGGCCATCATCATCAGTTCCAAGAGTTCGGCCTCGGAGAAATGCGCGCGAAGCTCTCGGATGGTCTCGTCGCCGATCGCGTGATGATCGAGCGCCATGGCCTCGGCGAGTTTGATCACGGCCCGCTCGCGCGGAGAAAAATTCGCTCGGTCAAGCTGATCGACCTCGATCGCTGCCTCGCTCTCCTTCACCACGTCGCGCGCGAGGCGCGCGGCCTTGCAGGTCTTGCAGCCATTGAGCGTGGCGATGCGTAGCCGCACCAGTTCCTTCAGCCGAGGCTCGATCACGCCCGAGGTCGAGTGATAGGGGTAATAGAATTTCAAATAGGTCTCGAGCAGCGCGGGATGCGCGGCGAAGGCGCGCGCGCAATGCCGCGTCGACCAATCGTCGGGACGCGCATTGTCGTGCATTTGCCTGAGAAATGGTGGCAGCGCGGCGGGATCGGCGAGCGTGACGCGGGACATGATGGCCTCAAGCCAATTTGATCAGACGTTTTCGGTATCGAGTTGCGACCAATCGTCGAGCCGACCGTAGAGATAGGGCACATAGGCCTTGCGGTCCAGGCGCGCGATGGCGCGGCAGCGGGTGAAGAGATCGCCCTCGATGTAATTGGCGCGTACGACCTTGACGATCGCCAAATCGCCGAGCGGGTCGTGCACGGTCGAGCCAAGCTTGAGTATGCCCGTGCCTTCGCGCCGCACTTTCAAGTGATTGTCGAATTCCGCGAGCGTCAGCACCGGATCGTCCTCGCAACCCTCGCCGTTCGCAGCCGGGGTTGCCTTGATGTTGAAGTTCTTGCCCGATGCCGTCGCGGGCCCGAGGTCCTTGGTGAACGTCGCGCGGATGTCGATCAGGCGCACGCCATGGCGCTCGACATAGCCGTGCATGAAATCGCCGCGCCGTTGCAGCGTCGTGTGGGCCTGCTTTTTCGCTTCGCCGAACAAATCGCGGCCGAAGATGATGGCGCTGTCCTGGTCCATGAACATGGCGAGCACATAGGGCGCCTCGATCTCCTTGTGGCGCGCCATGACGTAGATCGCGCCACCGGTGAAATCGGCCACGCAATTGGAGCGCCAGCGTCCGACCATGGCCGTGACCATGGGCTCGGCGGTCGGCTCGAGGCCCGGCGGCAGAATCTCCTTCACCGTCTCGGGCTTGGTCAGGAAATCGATCATCAGCATCTCGGCGCCGACAAAGCGCGGTGCCTTGAGCACGCGCTGGATCGCGGCGATCTCTTGTGTCGTCTTGACGAACCCCATGATGATCCCTGCCCTATCGTTGTTCGGTCACGACGAGATATTAGACGACATCCGCCCAAGCCGAATCGCCGCTCCGCAGCGCATTCTCGATCAAATAGACCGCGATATCGACCGGCTTGAGCTTGGGCACCTTGGTCTGCTCGGCCGCCAGCGCCTGCTTGACCAGACGCGAATGCTCGACATTCTCCAGCCTGATCTTGAAGAGTCCGCGCGTGCCCTTGAGGCGCGGATAATAGCCGGGATCGACCATGCGTTCCTTCTTGGCCAGCCGCTCGACCGCCTGGTCCTGATCGACCCCGCCGGCGGGCGCCTTCTTGAGCAGCTTCCAATCATCGACGCCGGCGACACGCTGCTGATTGAGCGCCTCGAGCGCCGCCTCGGCGCCCTCCACGGCTACGGCGACGAAGTAGAGATGCTTGGTCAGCCCGACTTCCGCGCCCCACTCGGTCAACGCCTTGCTCGTGGCGACAAAGATCTCCGTCATCTTCTCCCCGTCATTGCCGTTGTCTCGCCGTGCCTCGTGGTCCGATCCAGACGCTTGGTTCCCAAGCGTCTGGTGAATCGGATCACCAGATCATTGGGCTGGTGGTGCGATTCAGCTAACGGATGGGTAACATCCGTTAGCATCGCACCACTAGCCGCTCAACCCGTGCTTCGTTCGCGCAGAGCGATCACCGCGCCAAGCAGCACGAGGCCATAGATGATATTGCGCACCGCCTCGGGCAGTACCGTGCCCGAGAGCATGATGCCGAGGCCCGTGAACAGCAGCGCGCCACCCACTATACCAAGATAGTGGCCGCGTCCGCCGGTGATCAACGCGCCACCGAGCACAACGACCGCGATCGATGACAGAAGAAAGGGGTCGCCCATGCCGAAATAGGCCTGGTTGGTGAAGCCGCCGAGGAACAGGCCGACCACCGCCGAGCACAGGCCGCTGATCATATAGACCCCGACGATCTGGACGCCGGTGCGCACGCCCGAAAGCCGCGCGACCAGCACGCTGTTACCGATCGCCGTAACCCGCCGGCCGAACGCGGTGCGATTGATCACGAGCGTAGCCACCACGACGAAGCCGAGCAGGAACCAGCCGAGCGGCGCGAGCCCGCCCAGCCGGCCAGTGACGAACCAGACGAGCCAGGGCGGCGATGAGCCGATCGGCGCGCCGCCGCTGAACACCAGCGCGGCTCCCTCCAACATGCCGTTCATCGCCAGCGTGACGATGATCGGCGAGAGACCGAACAGCACGATGGCCGAGCCGTTCAAGAAGCCGATGCCGAGCCCGGCGGCGAGCGCGAGCGGCACGGCCCAGGCCGAGGACGCGTCGACCCCGTTGGCGAAGGTGGTAACCAGGATGGCGGGGAAAGTGATGGTCCACGGCACCGAAAGGTCAAGCCCGCCCGAGATGATGACGAGCCCCTGGCCGAGCCCGAGAATGGCCAGGAAGGCGCCGAGCGTCAGCAGCGTGTTGAGGTAGCCGAGCGGCGAAAAATTATCGGCGTTGAGCGCAATGGTGAGCGCGAGCGCCACGATGAACAGGCCATAGGCCGGCAGGGCATAGCGCAACGTCGCCCTGCTTCGCGCCAACCAGTTCGGCAAAGCGGCCGGCACCGTGCCCCCGGTAAACGACAGCGGCGCGCCGATCGGCTTGAAGCGGGTCGGCAGCGAGCCGTTGCGCAACGCCACCAGCGTGCGCCTCAGATTCCGAATGACCGCGACGATCGGCCAGTGCCGCCCGACCGAGAAGCCGAGCACGGCCAGCATCAGGATCACGCCCTCGACGATCGGGGTATAGAAGGTGCGCACGCCAAGCACGAGGAAGATGCTGACGATCGTGGTCAAGGTCAGCGCGCCGAACACGGTGCCGACCGCGCCGCCGCGGCCGCCGCCGATCAACGTGCCGCCAAGCACCACGGCGGCGAAGATTTGCAGCAGCATGCGCCCGCCGATCAGCGGGTCGCCGCCGCCCATCTGCGCCGAGATGAACAGCCCGGCCGCGCCATAGCAGGTGCCGGCGAGGGTGAAGGTGAGGAATTTCGCGCGCCTGACATCGACGCCATTGGCGCGCGCCGCGTCCTCGTCGCTGCCGAGCGCATAGAGCGCGGTGCCGTGCCTGGTGTTTCGGAAATAGAGCCAGAGCGCGAGCGCGATCAGCAGCACCACGATCGGCGCCGGCAGGCCGTCCCGAATCAGGTCGCCCGTGAACATCAGGCTGAAATGATCGGGCATGGTGCCGCCGGGAAAACGCATGATCAGCAGCGCCGCGCCTTGAGCCAGGAACATGGTGCCGAGCGTGACGATGATCGATTGCAACCGGACATAAGCGACCAGCGCGCCGTTGATCGCGCCGATCGCCGCGCCGATGCCAAGCGCGAGGCCGAGGGCCGCGAGGGTGAACGCCTCGGGCCCAAGCGTGCTCTGTCCAAGCTGGGTCACCAGGACGACATTGACCAGCGAGACGATCGCGCCGGCGCTGAGATCGAGCCCACCCGACAAAATGACCAGCGTCTCTCCCATCGCGGCGAGTGCGAGCGTTGAGGCGCTGGCGCTGATCGTCGAAATGTCGAAATAGGTGATGCCGGACTGGCTCACGGCTTGAAGCACGAGAAGCGCGACCATCAGCACGGCGATGGCGATGAGCGTGCCGCGCTGGCGCCCCCAGCGCGGCAACGATAGGGCCAGCGCCAGGGCGGGTGTGGTCATGCGTCGAGCCGCCCGCCCGACGGCGCGGCCGCCGCCGGCTCGCGACCCCGGCCGAGCGCCGCGCTCATAATGACGTCTTCACTCAGGGCGTCACGGCCCAAGCACGCGGCTTCGCGCCCGCGATAGATCACGCGGACTTCATCGCACAAATTGACCAGCTCGGGCACGTCGGTCGAATAGAACAGAACGGCGCCGCCGGCATCGGCATAGGCGCGGATCAGGGCATAGATCTCGGCCTTGGTACCGACATCGACTCCGCGCGTGGGATCGTAGAGCAACAACACGCGACTGCCGGTCAGCAGCCATTTGGCCAGCGCGATCTTTTGTTGGTTGCCGCCACTGAACACCTTGGCCGAGCTGTAGAGCGCGCGCGGATCGACCTGTACGCGGTCTAGCACCTGGCGCACCGCGCGCGCTTCGGCTGCGAGGTCGATCAGGCCGAAGCGCACGAAGCGCTCGATCGACGGTAGCGAAACGTTCTCAGTGCCGGTGAGTTGCAGGAAAAGGGCCTCGGTTTTGCGTTCCTCGGGCACGAAGCTGATGCCGATGCCGACGCGCACGGCGTCGGTCGGCGAGCGCAGCGTCACGGGCCTGTCGCGCACCAGAATGCGGCCGGCGCTCGGCGGCTCCATGCCGAACAGCGCGAAGAACAGATCGCGCTGGCCCATGCCGGCGAGCGCGGCGACGCCGACGATGCAGCCGGGCCTCAACGCCAGGCTGAAATCCCGCAGCGTGTCGCCGGCCGAAAGACCTTCAGCCGCGAGCGCGGGCGCTTCCGTCGACGGCGTTTCGTCCGTCCGTTTCGGCGGATAGGTCGCCGCGAGCGAGCGACCGATCACCAGGTCGATCACCCGGTCGTCGCTGATTTCGGCCGTGGCGAAGGAGCCGACATTGCGGCCATTGCGCAGGATGGTCAGCCGGTCGCTGAACGCGCGCACCTCTTGCATGCGATGCGAGATGAAAACCACCGTGACGCCCGCCTGTTTCTGCTGCCGCGCGAGCTCCACGAGCCAGACGACGTCTTGGCCCGACAATGACGCGGTCGGCTCGTCGAGCAAGAGAACACGCGGGTTGCGCGATACCGCGCGCGCGATTTCGATCTTCTGTCGGGTCGGGAGCGGCAGGGAGCGGACCTCGGCGCGCGGGTCGATCTCGCCGAGGCCCAATTGTCCGAGCGCCTCGCGCACGCGCTGCTCCGCGCGTCGACGCCGGATCAAACCGAGCGACGTCGCCGGCTCATAGGGCAGCAACATGCATTGCGTGACGGTGAGATCCTTGACCAGCGAGATTTCTTGAAACGCGGTCTGGATTCCCAGGCGATGCGAATCGCGCGGCGTCGCGATCCGTACGGTTTCGCCGAACAGCGTGATTGCGCCGGCGTCCGGCTGTGCGATGCCGGCAAGCGCCTTGACCAGGGTCGATTTGCCGGCGCCGTTCTCGCCGAGCAGCGCGTGAACCTCGCCGGCCGAGGCTTCAAACGAGCAATCGTCGAGCGCAATCGTCGAGCCGAAGCGCTTGGTCAGCCCAAGGACGGCGATGGCGGCGCTCATGACGAGCACGCGGTCGCGGGGCACCCGAACTCGGGTACCCCACGGTCCGCCATCAGGTTGGCATCAATGCCGTACGAAGCCGCCTCACTGTCCCGCCGGCACCTTGGCCTCGAGCGCCGAATAGAGATCGAGCTCGGGCACCCAGGGCGACCAAACGTCGATGTAGTAGTTGCTCGCCGCAAGCGTAAGCGGCACGGCGTTGCACGCCCAATCCTTTGCGACAAGCTCGGCGAGGTCGGCCTTTTCGCAATAAACGGTTTGACCCGGCGTCACCAGCGGCATCGGAATTTCGTTGAACTTCGGTATGTCTTCGCCGCTGTCGAGCTTTTTCATGGCGAGCTTGAAGGCAAAAGGCGCGGCCCAGGGCGGCGAGCCCATCGAGGCGCTACGGAAGCCGTGTCCCCCCGGCACCGAGCCCGGCGCGAGCTGTGCCACGCGATGGCCGTTGGTGCCATTGCCGGCGCACGGTTTCAGTTTGTCGCCGCGCCCAGCCTCGACCTGCAGCTCGACGAAGACGTAACAACCGGTCTGCGTCCACAGCCCGTCGATCTTATCCCAACCTTGGGTCGCGACGATCTTGGCGAGCTCCTGCTTAGCGGTCGCCGCGTTCCACATGCTCGGCGTGTCGGCCACGATCTTGATGTCGGGGAATTGCGCGAACACTTCCTTCGCCGCGGCGTTGCGGCGGGTATCCACCATGTTGCCGGGAATACCGCCCATGAAGATGATGTTGCCCTTGCCCTTCAATTCGTCGGCCAACCACTCGGCCGGGCCGGCACCCGCCCAATCCTGATTGATGCCGACATGATAGGCGCAGGGCTCCGTCACCTCGGCGTCCCAAGTGATGAAAATCACGCCCTTCTGGCAGGCATTGCGAATCGCGCGGTTGAGCGCGGTCGGTGAAATTGCCCAAGCCACGATCACCTTGGCGCCGGCCTGCACCATGCCGTTGATCTGCTGGATCTGGGTCTGGGCATTGCCGCGCGCCGACTGCACCTCGAGCTCGACACGATCCTTATAGCCCTTGGTCTGCGAGATCGCCTTCAGCAGATTGAGCGAGGCATCCATCCAGGTGTTGCCCTCGAAACCCAGGCTCGCATAGACCTTTACCTTGTCGGCCGCAACGGCCGAGCTTGCGCTAAGGCCGGTGGCCGCCATGGCACACGCGCCTGCCGAGCACCGCGAATCAGCGGCGCCTAAAGTTTGTTACTCTTGATATTATCGCTTTGACACGGGCCTGTCGATGCAACCCGGGGGGACCGTTCAGCCCCTCCGGCTCGAACGCCTGGTCGAAGGGCGAGCGCGCGACTTCGCCGCCTTGGGCTCCACGCTCTCGACTTCAACCGTTTTGAACTCGGCCGGGACCACAACCTCAAGCAATTCGAGATCGTCCGAATGGCCAAGCTCGGCATGGCGGATGCCGGGCGGCTGATGCACGCAACTGCCTGGAGTCAAACGCACCTTGCCGACGCCTTCATAGTTGAACTCGATCCACCCCTTCAGCACGTAAACGAGTTGGAACTCGGTCTCGTGAAAATGCGGCGTCTTCGAGTGCAGCGGCGTGATCGCCTTGATGACATGCGCGATCACGCGCCCCTCGGTCGCGGCGGCGATGCCGAGATCGCGATAGGCCATATAGCTGCGCAAGCCCTTTTTGAAGCGCGAGCTTTTAGCATGGGTCACCACGAAGCCCTTCGGCGCCCGTTTGCGCGCGCGGGCGACCTTGATTTGATGCCCTGCCTCTGGCCGAGCCGTCAGTGTCACGCTCATGCTCGCCTCGATTTCGGTTTCACCAGGATTATCCGGTTTGCGCCATCATGCCGCCATCGACCGGCATGACGTGCCCATTCACGAAGCTGGACCGTGCCGAGAGCAACCAGACCACAGCTTCCGCGACTTCCTCGGGCCGGCCGATCCGGCCCATCGGCACCCGGCCCGACGCATGACCGGGGTCGCCCTTCCAGCCACGTACGAGGAGCGGCGTCAGAATCGGTCCGGGCGCGACTGCGTTGATGCGGATGTTGTTGCGCGCCTGTTCGAGCGCGACCGTCTTGGTCATGCCCGAGACCGCGTGCTTGCTCGTGATATAGGGCGACCAATTGGGCCAGGCGTTCAGGCCCCACATCGAGCTGCAATTGACGATCGCGCCACCACCACGCCGTTGCAACGCGGGAATCTGATGACGCAGGCAAAGAAAGACGCTGGTGATCAGCACATCGAACGCGCGGCGCACGCCATCCATGTCCTGCTCTTGAAGCGGCGCCTGGGCGCCCTCGATGCCGGCGTTGTTATAGGCAAGATCGAGCCCGCCGAATTCGCGCTCGGCGCGTTTGACCAAGGCCTCGACCGCGCGCTCGTCGGTCACGTCGGCGAGCTGGAAGACCGCGCGCCCGCCTGCCTTGCGGATGTCACCGGCGGCTTTCTCGCCTTCCTTGACGTCGATATCAGAGAGCACGACGGACGCGCCCTCTTGCGCCATCAGCACGGCGGTCGCGCGACCGATGCCCGAGCTTGCACCAGTCACAATCCCAACCTTGTCGCGCAGCATCATGGCGAAGCGCCGCCTTACTCGGCCGCGCTTTTCCGCAATTTGGGCGCAGGCGCGAGCGGCTTCAATTCATAGCCCTGCGCTTTCAACGTGGTCGCGATGGTCTTGGCCAAATCGACCGCGTTCGGCCCATCGCCATGCAGGCAAATGCTGCGCGCGGCGATCTTGACCGTCTTGCCGCTCATGCTGATCGCTTCGCTGGTCTTCAGGAAATGTTCGAGGCGACGCTTTGTATCGGCCAAATCGGCGCCCTCGTTCGAGCGCTTCAAGACGAGCGTGCCGTCATCGCCATAGGGCAGATCGAAATAAAGTTCGGGCACCACATCGATGCCGGCCTCTACGGCAAGCCGCGTCACGACATGCTGCTCGGCCGGCGCCGGATAATAGATCATCGGCGCGGGGCAAATATCGATCACGGCCCGGATGAAGGCGCGGGCCAGCGGCTCATCGGTGTTGAGCATGCGATAGAGCGCGCCATGCGGCTTGACGTGATGCAGCGTCATGCCATGTGCCTCGAGCGCGCCCTTGAGCGCGCCCGATTGATAGATGACATAGGCATAGAGCTCGTCGGGCGTGATCGCCATGACGCGCCGGCCAAAGCCCATCAGATCGGGCAGGCCCGGATGCGAGCCGACCGCCGCGCCGGTTTTCTTGGCAAGCGCCACGGTTTGCATGAGCGTGACTGGATCGCCGGCGTGAAAGCCACAGGCGACGTTCGCGGTGGTGACGAGCGGCATGAGCGCATCGTCCGCCCCCATCTTCCAATTGCCGAAACTTTCGCCGCAATCGATGTTGATGTCGAAGGTCTTGGCCATGGCCGTCTCTCCCCGTCTAGGTTTGCGCCATCATGGCCCCGACCGACCGCGCGCGCTACGCGAAAATCGGGCTATGGAGCCTCAGGCAGGCTCGGGGCCGACCTTGACCATGAGCTTGCCGTCATGCTGGCCGGTAAAGAGGCGGTTGACCGCGTCCGGCGCGTTTTCGAGACCGTCAATGACATGAACCCGATACTTGATCCGGCCTTCGGTCAGCCATTTGGCGAGCTCGCGGAACGCCTCTGGAAAGCGGTCGGCATGATCGAGGATGATGAACCCCTTGATCAATACGCGATGCATGAGAAGCTGCGCGAAGCGGTAGGGCCCCGGCACCGGGCCTTCGGCGTTGTATTGCCCGATCAGGCCGCAGAGCGCGACGCGCGCGTTGTTGTTGACCAGCGCGAGGCTGGCATCGAGCTGCGCACCGCCGACATTCTCGAACACGCAGTCGATCCCATCCGGGCAATGACGCTTTAGCGCGGCTTCGACATTCTCGGTGCGGTAGTTGATCGCGGCATCGAGCCCGAGCTCGTCGGTCAGCCATTTGCATTTGGCGTCGCTGCCCGCGATGCCGACCACGCGGCAGCCCATGATCTTGCCGATCTGCGCCGCGATCGAGCCGACCGCGCCCGCCGCGCCGGTGACCACCATTGTCTCGCCGGTCTTGGGCTTGCAGATATCAATCACCCCAACATAGGCAGTGAACCCGATCCCGCCCAAATAGCCGAGATAGGCGGTCAAAGGTTGGCCGGGAAGCCGAATCGCCGACGAGGTCATCTTCTGCTTGTTGAGCAGGCCGAAATCGGCCGCCTTGATCATGACTTTGAGGAGACCGAGGGTCGCGCCGGTTGATAGCCCCGGCACTTGTTTGAATTTCCACACCGTCCCGGGCCTATCGAGCACGGTGAAGTCCTGCCAGCCGAGTATGCCAGAGACCAGATCACCTTGCTTCAAGCCGGGCTGACGCGATTCGACAACCTCGCCGAGCGCGACGCCGCGCATGACTTGGCCAAGTTCGACCGGCGGCATGTACTGCTCCATGTCGCTCGCCCAGATCCGATTGGTCGGGTCTAGCGAGAGATAGATGGTACGGACCAGCGCCTGACCCTCGGCCAGCGCCGGCACGGGCGCCCGGCGCCATTCGAGATCGCCCTGCTTGATGAGGCCCACGGGGCGAGCGGCCAGATGCCAAGCCCGATTGGTGCGTGCGGTCATGCGATCTCCTCTTGCTGCGTGGCGATAGAGGAACCCCGGCAGCCTTGTCGTCAAGTGTCTCGCCGCTCGACGACCGCCCTGCTAGGCTCGGCCTCGGAGTCGTTTGCGGAGGATCGCCGTGACGCGCCAGCCCTCGATCGAAAACCCCGAGCCGAGCGTCGATCGGACGGCGCCCGCCCTCCACCCCTTCGCCCGTTTCCTGCGCATCGTCGCGCGCGGCGACACGCTGTCCCGCCCGCTCGACATGGACGAAGCCACCGAAGCGATGCGCATGATCCTGCGCGGCGAAGCCGAGCCGGTGCAGATCGGCGCCTTCCTCGCGGTCCTCCGTTATCGGCAGGAGAGCCCGGCCGAAATCGCCGGCTTCGTGCGCGCCGCGCGCGGCTTACGCCAAATTCCGGTCAGCGCGCAGGCCGACCTCGACTGGCCGTCCTATGCGGATGTGCATCGCCAATTGCCCTATTTCCTGCTCGCCGCGCTGCTGATCGCCGAAACCGGCACGCGGGTTCTCATCCATGGCATCGAGGGCTCGGGGCCGGCCACCACGATGGCAACTCTCGGCGCACTCGGCATCAGTCTCAGCCCGAGCGCGGAATCGGCCGCGCGCGCGCTGGAGCGTGACAATTTGGCCTATTTGCCGCTCGGCGTCGCCTGCCCCGCCTTGCGCCGCCTGTTCAATCTGCGCCCAATCCTTGGGCTTCGCACCGGCGCCAATACGGTCGCGCGCGAGCTCAACCCGTTCAACGCGCTCCACCAAATGCAGGGCGTGTTCCATCCCAATTACATCGCCAAGCATCAGGACGCCTCGTTGCTGATCGGCCAACCCAATGCCGCGATCTTCAAGGGTGGCGCCGGCGAGGCGCAGCGCAATCCGCAGAAGTCCTGCCGCGTCGCGCTCATTCGCAACAAGAGTGTGTCAGAAGAAATCTGGCCCGCGCTCGATGACGGCGCGCTTTACGCCTGGCGCGATGAGCCGCTTGAGCCTGGGCGCGTCGCGGCGCTCTGGCGCGGTGCTTGGCGAGCGCCGGCGCCCGAGGCGGCGGTCATCGGCACCGCCGCGATCGCGCTTCATTTGCTCGGTCGGGCGCCCGATATCGGTGGCGCCGACACCATGGCCCGCGAGCTCTGGGCGCGGCGGCCCAAGGGCAAATACGGCCGCGCCTGAGCGGTCGACGTGAGCAAGCCTTCGGCCGAACATCGTGTGATACCGCGCAAGCGCAAGCGGCTGGGGCCCGAGGAGCGCGAGCAGATGATCGTCGCCGAGGCGGCGCGCTATTTCGCCGAGCACGGCTTCGAGGGCGAGACACGCGAGCTGGCGCGCCGGATCGGCGTGAGCCACGCCCTAATCTTCCGCTATTTCCCGACCAAGCAGGCGCTCATCGACCGGGTCTATGAGGAGGTGTTCCTGCGCCGTTGGAACCCCGAATGGGAAGAATGGCTGGATGACCGGCGCGTGCCGCTCGGTCAGCGCCTTCGCCGCTTCTATGACGCCTATTACCGCGCGGTCGACGACTATGAGTGGATCCGCATCGCGCTCTCTTCGGCGATGCGCCGGGTCAATATCGTGGAGCGTTATCTGAGCCTGGTGCGCAAGCGCCTGATCCAGCGCATCGCCACCGAGCTGCGTGCCCACTACAAGCTGCCGCCGCCCGAGGTTGTGCCGCTGACCGCGCTTGAGCTTCAACTGGTGTGGAATTTCCACGCCTTCATCATCTACGCGCTGATTTCCAAATACGTCTACAGCGTCAAAATGCCGCTGACCGCCGATCCCGCCATCGACGCACAGATCGACCTGTTCCTCGCCGGCGCCAAGCCGCAATTTAGGGCGGCGATCACCTCGCCCGCCGTCTCATCCGCCCGCCGGGCCCGGCATTAATGAGCAAATGCTCATTAACTTGTTGACCCGGCAAAATCTGCGGGCTTATGATTTCCGCCCTTCCTAAAGGGCGGCGCGCGCCACAAGCCGCGCGGACCGGATAGCCAGTCGGGGAGCGCACATGGCCTCATATCTCTGCGGCATCGATATCGGCGGTACCTTCACCGACTGCGTGCTGATCGACGAGACCGGCCGGGTCATCACCGCGAAATCGCCCTCGACGCCCGGCAATTTCGCCAAGGGCATGATGGGCGCGCTCGAAGCCGCCGCGACCAAGGTCGGCATCACGCTGCCCGCGCTGTGCGGGCAAATCACGCGGCTCTCGCACGGCACGACGGTCGGCACCAACGCGATCATCCAAAAGAAGGGCGCCAAGGTCGGTCTTATCACCACCAAGGGCCACAATGACGTGATTCACATCATGCGGGGCTCGCGCGGTTTGACCGGCGCCGACATTCGCCAGGTCGTGCATATTCCGGAAAGCAAGAAGCCCGACCCGATCGTGCCGAAGTCGCTGGTCGAGGGCGTGTCCGAACGCGTCGATTGTTTCGGCAAGATCATCGTGCCCTTGAACGAGGCCGAGGCCGAAGCGGCGATCCACCGGCTGGTCGCCAAGGGCGTCAAGGCGATCGCGGTGTGTTTTCTCTGGTCGTTCCTCGAACCGAGCCATGAGCGGCGGGTGAAGGAGATGATCGAGCGCATCGCGCCCGGCCTCTTCGTCACCACGAGCGTCGATCTGGTGCCGAAATGGGGCGAATACGAGCGCACCGCGGCGGTCGCGCTGAATGCCTATATCGGCCCGCTCGTCACGGGCTATCTAGCCGGCGTCGCGGCCGATGTCGCGCGGCTCGGCTATCACCATCCCTTGCAGATCACGCAGTGCGGCGGCGGCACAATTTCCGTGTCGCGCGCCATGGGAGCGCCGTTGCTCACGCTCGATTCGGGCCCGGTCGCGGGCGTGATGGGATCGCAATATGCCGGCGGGCTGATGGGCTATCCGAACGTCATCACCACCGACATGGGCGGCACATCCTTCGATGTCGGCGTGATCCACAATGGCGTGCCGGGCTTCTCCTATCGCAGCCTCGTCCATCAATATGAGTATTACCTCGCCAAGGTCGACGTGCAGACGGTTGGCGCCGGCGGCGGAAGCCTGGTGCGTGTCGATCCCTCGAGCGGCGCCTTGAAGGTAGGGCCGGAGAGCGCGGGCGCCGAACCCGGGCCGATTTGCTATGGCCGCGGCGGCACGGTGCCGACGGTGACCGACGCCGATGTCGTGCTCGGCTATCTCGACCCCGACAATTTCGCCGGCGGCTCGATCAAGCTCGACAAGGCGGGTGCCGAAGCCGGCATCAAGGCGATCGGCGCAACGGTCGGGCTGGGCCTGCACGAGTGCGCGGCCGGCATCGCGAAGATCGTCGAGTTCCAGATGGCCGATCTGATCCGCAAGGTGACGGTCAGGAAGGGCCTCGATCCGCGCGACTTCGTGCTGTTCGCGTTCGGCGGCGCGGGGCCGGTGCACGCCGGCGTGTTCGCGCGCGAGCTTGGCGTCGCCAAGGTGATCGTACCGCAGAAGGAGACCGCGTCGGTCTGGTGCGCGTTCGGCGCGGCCGCCGCCGATGTTTTGCATCTCTATGAGCAAGTCGAGATCATGCGCACGCCGTTCGATGCCGCGCGCATGAACCGCGTGCTGCAAGCCCTGAAGGCGCGCGCCGATGCCGATCTCGACGAGGATGGCGCGGACGCCAGCCGGCGCGACTATCGCTTCTCGATCGACATGCGCCACAAGGGCCAGATCAACGAGGTCGAGGTCACGCTCAAGGGCCACGGCCTCGCAGCGGCCGAGCTCGACGGGCTGAGCACTGAATTCTTCCGCCGCTATGAGGCGCTTTATGGTCGCGGCGCGTCGCTGCCGGGCGCTGCGCTCGAGGCGGTCACCTTTCGCTGTCGCGCGCGGGTCGAAATGCCGAAGCCGCAATTGCCGCCGACCGACAAACTTTCGTCCACCATTCCCGCCGGCGCGCGCCGTACGCCGCGCCAGATTTATTGGACGGAATGGGGCAAACTCGCCGAGACGCCGATCTATGACGGCCATGCGCTTCAGCCAGGCAATCGCATCAAGGGCCCGTGCGTCGCCGAGACGCGCGATACCTCGGTCGTCGTGCATCCGGGCGAGACGCTGACCGTCGACCGCTTCGGCAATTTCGAAATCCTGTTGACCGACGCCTGAGGATCACCGCCATGCCGCGCATCAGCGAAATGAAGGACACCATCTTCGACGGCGTGAATATGCCTTATGTGCCGCCGAAAACGCTCAAGATCGCGCCCAAATTGAAACTCCACCGCGACGCCGAGACCAGCATCGATCCCGTCACCTACGAGGTGGTGCGGCACAATCTTTGGAACGTCAACGAGGAGCACGGCGCGACGATCCAGCGCATCTCGGGCTCGCCGGTCGCGATGTACGCGCTCGACCTCAACCCCTCGATCCTGACCGAGGACGCCGAGTTCGTCTATTTCGGCCCCTATATGCAATACATGTCGGGCGTCACCGACACGCAGGTGAAGTGGATTCTCGAACATCGCAGCGACAATCCCGGCATCAAGCCGGGCGACATGTTCCTTGCCAACGACCCCTGGGTCGGCGCCGCGCATCAGATGGACGTGATGCTGATCTGCCCGGTGTTCCATGGCGATGAGCTGTTCTGCTGGATCACCAATTGCCTGCATCAATACGACATCGGCGGCATCACGCCGGGCAGCTTCTGCCCCGCGGCCGAGAACGCCTTCGAGGAAGGCATTTTGATTCCGCCCGTCAAGATCGTCGAGAACGACACGGTCCGGCGCGACATTCTGGAGCTCTATCTGCGCTCTTCGCGCAAGCCCTCGCTCGTGCAGCTCGATTTCCACGCCCAGCTCGCCGGCAACCTCACCGCCAAGGAGCGCATTCACGGCCTGATCGAGCGCTATGGCGCGCGCACCGTGAAGGGCGTGATGAAGCGCGTGATCGACAACGCGGAAGCCGCGTTCCTGAAGAAGCTCGAACAGATCCCTGATGGCCGCTGGGCCGACCGCACCTATGTCGAATCCTGCCGGCCGGGCGATCGGCGCACCCACAAGGTGATGATCGCGCTCGAAAAGCGCGGCAATAAACTGATCTTCGACAATGACGGCACCGCGCCGCAGGACGGCGCGATGAACGCGACCTATTCGGGTTGGCGCGGCTCGGTCATGGTCGCGATCAACGAGCTCCTGGCGTGGGATCAATATTTCGCGGTCGGCGGCGCGCTGCGTCATATCGAGTTCGACCCGACGCCCGGCACGCTCAATTGCGCCAATTTCCCGGCCTCGGTCTCGACCGCGCCGACCCAGGCGATGGAGATTTCGCTTTACCCGGCCTACAACATCATCTCGAAAATGCTCCATACCGTGCCCGAATACCGCGCCGACATCATGGGCATTGGCGGCACCAGCCAATGGCCGGCCACGATCTTTCGCGGCATCGATCAATGGGGCGAGCGTTATGGCTATCTCCTGATCGACCCGATCGGCGGCGCGATCGGCGCGTTCGCTCAAGGCGACGGCATCAACACCGGCGGCCAGTCGCGCACGCCGATCGGGCAATTGCCGAACGTCGAGCACAATGAGCAGAACTTTCCCCTTCTCGTGCTTTATCGCAAGGAGCTGCCGGATTCGGGCGGTGCCGGGCGCTATCGCGGCGGGCTCTCGGCCGAGACCTGTTTCATCCCGCACAACACCAAGGAAATCGTGCAGGACACGCTCTCGTCGGGCAATGCGACGCCGACCTCGACCGGCATGATGGCGGGCTATCCCTCGACCACCAACGCCTATGCCTTCGTACGCGACAGCGACATTTTCGCGCGCCTGAAGGCGGGGCGCATGATCGAGGACATCAAGGAGGTGAAGGGCCGGCCTGAGCACCTCGAACTCAGGCAGGAAAATTTCGTGCAGCATCCGGCCGACGTTTATGCCGTGCGCTGGTCGGGCGGCGGCGGCTTCGGCGATCCGATGCGGCGCGATCCCGCTTTGGTGGAACACGACCTTGAGCATTTCAACATCACGCCCGAGGCGGCGCGAAGCATTTATGGTGCGGTGCTGGATCGCGATGGCCATGTCGACGCCAAAGCGACCGAGACGCATCGCCTCAAAGTGCGCGCCGATCGCGTGGCGCGGCTGAAGAACGGGTACAAGGCCCACAAGGCCGAAGGCGCGGTGCTATTCAACGCGACCGATAATCTGGATTTGCGCAAGAACGGTGCTGCGCCGCATTGGGCCTGCGCGCATTGCGCGACCGATCTCGGACCGCTTGCCGCCAATTACAAGGATGGCTGTCTGCGCGAGGATTCGCCGGTCTCGGCCTCGAACCCGCTGGTCGGCGAGCCGAGCCTTTTTATCGACGATGACGTCACCTTCCGCCGCTTCTTTTGCCCGGGTTGCGGCTCGGAGATCGAAAACGAAATCGCGGTGACGCGCGATGGGCCGTTGAAGGACGTCGAAATCCGACTTTAATGGCGCCGCCAGATCAGTTCGCGGGCGTGGCGCCGGCGATCAGTGATTGGATCTCGGCCAGGCCCTGGATCGTGGTGCTGGTCGAGATGACGCTCTGCTGATTCGAGAGCGCGCCGGTATTGATCATCATCACGTTGATGCCGCCGGTGGTTTCCATCGAGACATCCGCGATGCTCCCGGTCGTGATGGCGGACGACGCCACGCCATTGAACGACGACGCATCGATCGCGATCGGGCTGCCCGTGATGGCATTGGTCATGCCGGCGAGCGAGAGCTGCGCGAGGCCCGCATCATGCCCGTTCAGCAGATCGCCGCCAAGTTCCGCCGCCGTGGCCGCGCCGGCCAACAACACGGCGAGCGCCGAGGTCGTCAAGATTTGAACCAGGAGCCATTTCATCGCCGCCTCGCAAGATCGCGTGATCCTGCGATGGTGATATCAAGACGGCCTTAAGCTTCCCTTTACGAGATGGCTGAGGCGGCGCGGCGCGGCGCCCTCAGCGCACCTTGCCGAGCACGGTCTGGGCGAAGGCCTCGATGCGGTCGAGTGTTTCCTGCCGGGTCGCGGCGAGGAAATTGAACAGCACATGCTTCACGCCAAGCGCCTTCATCGCGGCGAGGTCGCCCGCGATGTCGTCGGCGCTGCCGGTCAGCAACATGCGTTCACCATCGCTCGCCTTGACCGGCGCGCCTGTGCTCGCGGTCCAGACCGACCAATAAGCGAGATCGAGCGTTTTGAAATCGCGCTTCTCTTCCGCCGCCATCCGCTTCAAGACATCGAGCGCCGCCTTGTAGCGCTTCAAGGAATCGAGCGGGTGGCGCGGGTTGCAGCCGATCGGATACCAGGCATCGCCGCGCTTGACCGCGCGGCGCATGGCGGGCGCGCTCTCACCGCCAATCCAGATCGGCGGGTGCGGTTGCTGTTTCGGCTTCGGCGCGAAATAGATGTCGGAGAACGAGCGGTACTTGCCCTTGAACGAGGGTGCGTCCTTGGTCCAGAGCTCGCGATAGATGTCGATATATTCGTCCGTTACCTTGCCACGCTCTTCATAGGGCGGCGCGCCGACAGCGACGAACTCCTCCGGCATCCAGCCCGCGCCGCAGCCGAGAATGGTGCGCCCGCCAGAGAGATGGTCGATGGTCGACACCAGTTTCGCGGTCAGCATCGGCTCGCGATAAGGCACGACCATGACCGAGGTCAGCACCTTCGCGGTCTTGGTCTGAGCGGCGACGCTGGCCATCAGCGCCAAGGGCTCCAGGCACTCGCCGGCGCCGAGCGTCGCGAAATTCAGTTTTCCATCGGGCGAATAGGGATAATTCGCGCCGATCGCGCGCGGAATGATGATGTGGTCGGGAATGGCCAGGATCGAAAAGCCGCACGCCTCGCCCTTGCGGCAGATCGCCACGATATCGTCATTGTGGGCGAGCGGCCCGCCATTCGGAATATTGAAGCCGTAGTCCATCCGATCCCCCCGCGATAGGCGTGGTTTCCGCGGCTTTCCGCGGCCACCATGTGGTCCCGTTGCGCGGCCCTTCTGCTATAGGGATTTTCGGGGGCGCGCAAGGTGGGCGCTGGCGCCAGGCAGAATCGTCGCGACGCCGTCTCGCCCGACTGTCTCCGAGCCGTCAGCCTGGTGTAGGATGAAGCCAACGGGTATTCGCCCGACGCCACCGGAGCGACGGAACAAGACATGACTCCACCGCGACAAGCCGCGGATTTCCAGGCTTTCGAACACATTCGGGGCGACGCGCTCGCGGCCTTGTGCCACGAGGCGGCGGCTCTCCGCGATGCCCATTGGGGCCGCACCATCACCTATTCGCGCAAGGTTTTCGTGCCCTTGACCACGTTGTGCCGCGACGATTGTGGCTACTGCGTCTTCGTCAAGCGCCCGGGCGAGCCGGGCGCGCGCGTCATGACGCCGGGTCAGGTCATGGCGGTGGTCGAGGGCGGTGCCGCGCTCGGCTGCAAGGAGGTGCTGTTCAGCCTCGGCGAGAAGCCCGAGCGGCGCTATCAAATGGCGCGCGATGCCTTGGCCACTCTTGGCCATGAGCGCATGACAGATTATTTGCGTGCCCTGTGCGAGCGCGTGTTGAGCGAGACGGGGCTTTTGCCGCACGTCAATGCCGGCACGCTCGATGATGACGAGATCGCCATGCTGAAGCCGGTCAGCGGCAGCATGGGCATGATGCTAGAGAGCGTCAGCAAAAAACTGTGCGAGCCGGGTGGGCCGCATCATGGCTGCCCTGACAAAGTGCCGGTGCAGCGCCTGCGCACGCTGGAGCGCGCCGGTCGCCAGGGTGTGCCGTTCACCACCGGGATTCTGATCGGCATTGGCGAGACCTGGGCCGAGCGGCTTGAGACGCTCGGCGCGATCAACGAGATCCACGCGCGCCATGGTCACATTCAAGAAGTCATCGTGCAGAATTTCCGCGCCAAGCCGGGCATCGCGATGGCCAACCACCCCGAGCCCGATCACGACGATATGCGTCGCACGCTCGCGGTCGCGCGGCTGATGCTGGCGCCCACGATCAGCCTGCAAGCGCCGCCCAATTTGTCGCCCGACTATCTCGACTATGTCGATTGCGGGCTCAATGATTGGGGTGGCGTCTCGCCGCTCACCATCGACCATATCAATCCCGAACGCGCCTGGCCGCATATCGAGCGCCTCGCTGCGGGCACGGCGTCCAAGGGCTATCAGCTACAGGAGCGGCTGACCGTCTATCCGCGTTATATCGCGAAGGCGGCGCGCTATCTCGACCCGGCGGTTGCGCGCCAGGTTGGCGTCATGGCGCGCGCCGATGGCCTCGCGCTTCGTCAAATCCAATGATGGAACGGTCCGCTATGCTTGATGCGATCGATACCAGCGATCTCGATGGCGCGTTGCAGCGCGCCGCGCCGCCGATCCGCGCGATCCTCGCGCGCACGCTCGATGGCGTCGAACTCGGCGAGCCGGATGCGATCACGTTGTTCGAAACGACGGGCGATGATCTTGTCGCCGTGCTCGCCGCCGCGAACGAGGCGCGCCGCGCGGCCAAGGGCGAGCATGTGACGTTCGTCGTCAACCGCAATATCAACTTCACCAATGTCTGCTACATGGGCTGCCGCTTCTGCAATTTCGCGAAGCGCATGGATAATCCCGAAGCCGAGCTATTGGCCCATGACGAAGTCGCGCGCCGCGCGGTCGAAGCGTGGGAGCGTGGCGGCACCGAGGTCTGCATCCAGGGCGGCTTGCACCCGAAGATCGCGGGCACGCACTACGCCGAGATCGTGCGCGCGATCAAGGCGGTCTTGCCGGACATGCACATCCACGCCTTCTCGCCCTTCGAAATCTGGTATGGCGCCTCAAAATCGCGGCGTCCCTACACCGATTTTCTGACCGAGCTGAAAGAGGCCGGGCTTGGCTCGGTGCCGGGTACGGCGGCCGAGATTCTCGATGAGCGCGTGCGCCAAATTCTGACGCAAGACAAGCTGAGTGCCGACCAATGGGTCGAGATCATTCGCGCGGTGCATGCCGTCGGCCTGCCCTCGACCGCGACCATCATGTATGGCCATGTCGACGGGCCCGCGCATTGGGCCGCCCATATCGGCCTCATTCGCTCGATCCAGAAGGAGACCGGCGGCTTCACCGAATTCGTGCCGCTTGGCTTCATTCATGACGATTCGCCGCTCTATCGCGACGTGCCGAATGTGCGCCCCGGCCCGACGCGCGACGAGCACCTAAAAATGCACGCGGTCGCGCGCCTCATGCTCAAGGGCTGGGTCGACAACATCCAGGCCTCATGGGTCAAGCTTGGTCCGGAGCTCGCGCAATTCATGCTCCATTGCGGCGCCAATGATTTTGGCGGCACGCTGATGAACGAAACCATCTCGCGCGCGGCGGGCGCGAAATGGGGCCAGGAGGTCACGGCGCGCGAAATGGTCGGCATTATTCGCGGCGCCGGGCGCATGCCGGTGCAGCGCTCGACGCTTTACAAGACCATCGCGTTCTATGACGCGATCGACCCAGACGACATCGCGCCGCTGGTGCCACGTCAAAAGCCGAGCGTGGCGCGCGAGCTCGCGCGCGAGTTCATGCGCGGCTGAACGACGGTGACCATGGTCGAGCGGATCGTCATTCTGGCCGGCGGCGTCGGCGGCGCGAAACTCGTTCAGGGGTTCACGGATTCATGCGCGCCCGAGCGGCTCGCGGTGATCGGCAATGTCGCCGATGATTGGGAGTTTCACGGCCTTTGGGTCTCGCCCGACATCGATACCGTGACCTATACGCTGGCCGGTCTGATCGACGAGACCAAGGGCTGGGGCGTGCGCGATGAAAGCTTCCGCGCGCTCGAGGTGCTGAACCGGCTTGGCAAGGACACCTGGATGCAGCTCGGCGACCAGGATTTGGGCCTTCACATCTATCGCACGGAACGGCGCAAGAAGGGTGAGCGACCCAGCCTGATCGCCCGCGATATCGCCACGCGGCTCGGCGTCAGGGTGCCGATCCTGTTGCCGACCGATGATCCGGTCCACACCAAGGTGCAGACGCCCGATGGCTGGCTTGCCTTCCAGGAGTATTTCGTGCGCGAGCGGTGCAAGCCGGCGGTCTACGACGTGCGCTTCGATGGCGCCGAAAGCGCGAGCGCGACACCCGAGGCGTTGAGCGCGCTGGGCGCGGCGGATTTGATCGTGATCGCGCCGAGCAACCCGGTCGTTTCGATCGCGCCGATCCTGGCCGTGCCCGGCATCAGGCGCGCGATTGAGCGTAGCAAGGCCCTTCGCGTCGCGGTTTCGCCCATCGTCGGCGGGCGGACGATCAAGGGCCCCGCCGCCGATATGATGCGCACCATGGGCCAGTCGCCCGACGTCGCCGGCGTCGCGGCGCATTATCGCGGGCTGATCGATGCCTTCGTGATCGACCGCGAGGACCGCGACCACGCGGCCTCGCTCACGCGCGATGATCTCGCGGTGTGGGTCGAAGATAGCGTGATGCGAACGCGCGACGACAAACAACGCCTCGCCGAACGAATTTTGCGCCGCGCGACGATGGAAGGGCGGAAGCGCGGCGCGGCATGACGCGTTCGCTCGCCATTGTTGTTCCGGCCAAGGATCCGGCGTCGGCCAAGAGCAGGCTCGCACCGTTTCTTCCGCTCAGGGCGCGCCAAGCTCTCGCCATGACTCTCTTTCGCGAGACGCTCCGCTTCTTCCGCGACAATTTCGCCGATGTGCCACTCGTGGTCGTGACCGATTCGACGCCCTTGGCGGAAGAGACGGCGCGGTCTGGCGCGACGGTGCTGCGCGATGAAGCCTCGGGCCTGACCGCCGCGGTTCAACAGGCGACCGTTTGGTGCGTAGCGCAAGGTTTTCAATCTCAGCTCGTCATCCCCTCCGATATCGGCGCGCTCAGGCGCGAGGAAATCGCGCGCCTGATCGAGCGGCCGCGCCACCGACCGTCGATGGTTCTGTGCCCTTCGGCCGATGAGGGCGGCACCAACGCGCTGCTGACCACGCCGCCGGACGCCGTGCCGATCTGGTATGGAATCGGCTCGTTCGCGCGCTATGAACGCGAGGCTATCGCGCGCGGCGTCGCGGTCGAGGTGCTGCGCCTGCCCGAGCTTTCGCTCGACCTCGACACGCCGGAGGATGTGCGGCGATTTCTGGACCGTGGCCCGGCCGGCCCGGTACTCGAAGAGCTCAGGCGATGGGCGACGGCCACCAGCTCCTGATGCGGGCACTGCCCGGCCTGCCCGATGTGCGGGCGGGCGACGATGTGGCGGCGTTCATACTCGAGGCGCTGAAGCGCGCCGACCTCGCGCTCGACGATGGCGATATTCTGATCGTCGCGCACAAGATCGTCTCGAAGGCCGAGGGCCGCCTGGTGCGCTATGCCGATGTCACGCCATCCGACGAGGCGATCAAGCTCGGCCGCTCGATCCGGAAGGATCCGCGCCGGGTCGAGCTCATCCTCCGTGAGAGCGCGCGGATTATTCGTGCCGTCGATCGGCCCGGCCTGCCCGAAGGAATCTTGATCGCCGAGCATCGCCTCGGCTTCATCAGCGCGAACGCCGCGATCGATGAATCGAACATCGGCGAGCTGGACGCCGCGCTGCTGCTGCCCGAGGATCCCGACGCCAGCGCCCGGGCGCTTCGGAAAATTCTGGAGGGCGCGAGCGGCAAAACCATCGGTGTCTTGATCTGCGACACATTCGGCCGGCCTTGGCGCATCGGTCATGTCAATGTCGCGATCGGCTTGGCCGGCGTGCCCGCCTCGCTCGATCTCGTCGGGCAGAAGGACGCCTATGGTCGGACGCTCCGCGTCACACGGCCGGCGACCGCCGATGAGCTTGCGGCCGCCGGCGGGCTCTTGATGCCGAAAGACGGCAAGTGCCCGGTCGTGCTATGTCGCGGTCTTGAGTGGACGCCGGGCACGGATTCAGCGCGCGATTTAATCAGGCCCCGAGAAGAGGATTTGTTTCTATGACCATCGCGATCGTTGGCGGCACCGGCCCGCAAGGGCGCGGGCTCGCGCTCCGCTTCGCCACCGCCGGCGTCGATGTCGCGCTCGGCTCGCGCGATGCCGCGCGCGCGGCCGAAGCGGCCAAAGAGCTCGGCGCTCTGATTCGCGGGCCGCATGGCCGGATCAGCGGCCTCGGCAATCGCGACGCGGTGCGCGCGGCCGAAGAGATCGTCATCCTTTGCGTGCCCTATGGCGCGCATGACCAGACCATCGACGACACCAAGGATCTGCTCGTCGGCAAGATTCTGGTCGATGTCGTTGTGCCGCTTTCGGAGGGCGACCCGAAGCGCGTCGCCATGCCGGCGGAAGGTTCGGCGACCGAGGCCGCGCAGAAGCGCGTCGGCGCGAGCGTGCCGGTGGTCGGCGCGCTGCATAATGTGTCGGCTTATGTGCTGAGCAAACTCGGCACGCCGATCAATTGCGATGTTTTGGTGTGCGGTGACGACATCGAGGCCAAGAAGAAAGTGATGGCCTTGATCGAGCGGCTCGGCGTCACCGCCTACAATTGCGGACCGGCCGAGACCGCGCGCTGCATCGAGGCGCTCACCGCGCTCCTGATCCGGCTCAACATCTCGAAGGCGACGCCGTTCAAGCACGCCGGCATCAGGATTTGGGGCGAGGGGCCCTGATTCCACTCGACCGCCATCGGCGAAGCGGCCGGAGACGTTGCGAATTCGTCCCGCCCTGCCGGCAATCGAGACTTGCGTGTCACGCATGGAAGCGGGCGCGCCAACTTGACAGGTCATGGTCGCCGGACGAGCTATAGACGTCGACTCTCATCGAGGAACTCTTGCCATGCCGCTTTCCGCGCCCGTTGCCCGCGAGCACCTGCACACCCGCGCCATAGAGTGCCGCGGCTATCGGCGGGCGGACGGCCTGTTCGACATCGAAGGGCACCTCACCGACGTCAAGACCATGCCGGTTCCGAACGAATGGCGGGGCGGGATCAAGACAGGCGAGCCGATCCACGAGATGTGGATCAGGCTGACCATTGACACCGACATGAAAGTGCATAATGCGGAAGCCGCGTCGGACCATACGCCATACGAGATCTGCCCGGCAGCGGCGCCGAACTTTGCCGAGTTGAAGGGTTTGCGCATCGGCCCTGGCTGGAACAAGGCGGTCAAGGAGCGCATCGGGCGCACAAGGAACTGCACCCACATCGCCGAGCTATGTAGCATTCTTGGGACCGTGGCGTTCCAAACCCTATGGCCGGTTCGCTTCAAGGAGTACAAGACGGATCCATCGGTCCGCCCGCCGATGCTCGACACCTGCCACGCGCTCCGGGCCGACGGCGAGGTGGTCAAGCGCTTCTTTCCGCAGCACTACACGGGGCGCTGAGCGTCTTCCTCGGGCGTCAGCGTGGTCAATGCGAGGGCGTGCAGCCCGGCCGCGAATTCCTCGGCGAGGATGCCGTAGACCAGGCGCTGCCGCGCGACCCGGCTAAGCCCCGCGAAAGCGGGCGAGGCGATCTCGACGATGAAATGGGTTTCGCCACCGGGCCGTGCGCCCGCGTGGCCGATATGGCGGCCCGAATCATCGACGACGCGAATCCGGGTCGGCGTCAGCTTGGCGTTAAGCTTCGCCCTGATATGATCGAGACGCGGCATGAGGCGGCCACGCTGAACAGGCGCGGGTCGCCTGTCAAGCGTCGGAACTCGTTTGAAATGCCCTGGTTTCCTTGCCACTCGGAAAAGCGCGGCGCATAGTTTGACGATGACCAAGGGTCGCTACACACGAGCGCCGCGGGACGGGCGCGTGATCGATGGCATGGCACGCACCTGTGAACATCCGGGTTGCGACCATGTCGGCGTCTATCGCGCGCCGCGTGGCCCGGCGGAACTCAGGAATTTCCGCTGGTTCTGCCTCGCGCATGTACGCGAGTTCAACCAGGGCTGGGATTATTTCGCCGGCTGGAGCCGCGACGAGATCGAAAGCTTTCAACGCGAGGCCATCACCGGACACCGCCCGACCTGGCCGCTCGGCCGGCGCCCCATCGATTCCGAGGCGCGTTACCACGCCGCGCGCGAGGCGTTTCGCCGCTTTGCCCGCGAATGGCTCGATGAGGACCCCGACGCGGCGGCGCAACGCGACGCCAAGAGCAAGCGCAACGGCCATGACGAGGCCGACGGCGTCGATGGCAAGGCCGGGCGGATTCGCGCCCAATGGCTTGAATCGCTGCAGGTCTTGGGGCTTGAGCCGCCGGTCAGCCGGGTGCTGTTGAAACAGCGCTACAAGGAGTTGGTCAAACGCCACCATCCTGACGCCAATGGCGGCTCGCGCGAGTCCGAAGAACGATTGAAATTGATCAACGGGGCCTATACCTATCTACGCCAGCAGATCGTGATTTGACGGCCGCCAGTCCGGCCGCCGCTTGCCGCCCAGAAGGACTTTCATTGATGGCCATTGAAGCATCAGCCGCTAATGGCGCGGCAGGCTCCCTCCGTGTCCCCGACATCAAGGTATCCGTCCGCCAGGTTTTCGGCATCGATTCAGACATGGTCGTGCCCGCGTTCTCGAAGGTCGACGACTATGTCCCGGCGGTCGACATCGCCTATCGCTTCGACCGCGACACCACGCTCGCCATCCTGGCCGGTTTCGCGCACAACCGCCGCGTCATGATCCAGGGCTATCACGGCACCGGCAAGTCAACCCATATCGAGCAGGTCGCGGCGCGGCTCAACTGGGCCTGCATCCGCATCAATCTCGACAGCCATATCAGCCGTATCGATCTCGTCGGCAAGGACGCCATCGTGATTCGCGATGGCAAGCAGATCACCGAGTTCCGCGAGGGCATGTTGCCCTGGGCGCTGCAAAACCCGGTCGCGCTGGTGTTCGACGAGTATGACGCCGGCCGCCCCGACGTGATGTTCGTGATCCAGCGCGTGCTCGAGGTCGACGGCAAGATGACGCTGTTGGACCAGAACCGCGTCTTGAAGCCGCACCCGGCGTTCCGCGTCTTCGCCACGGCGAACACGGTCGGGCTCGGCGACACCACGGGCCTCTATCACGGCACGCAGCAGATCAACCAGGGCCAGATGGACCGCTGGAACATCGTGGCGACGTTGAACTATCTGCCGCATGACGAGGAAGTTGAGATCGTGCTGTCGAAGACGCCGTCCTATGCGACGCCCGAAGGCCGCAAGCAGATCAACGCCATGGTCGAGGTCGCGGCGCTGACCCGCGCCGGCTTCATGGCGGGGGATATCTCGACCGTGATGTCGCCGCGCACCGTGATTCACTGGGCCGAGAACGCCAAGATCTTCGGCGATCTCGGCTATGCCTTCCGCGTCACCTTCCTCAACAAGTGCGACGAGCTCGAGCGGCCCGCGGTCGCGGAGTATTACCAGCGCTGCCTGGGCGGCGAACTGCCGGAATCCGCCGCCAAGGTGCGCGCGGCGCGCTAGGCGCGAGGCGGAACCCAGGTGGCGGAACAAGAGAGCGACGTCGAGCAATTCCAGCGCGCGGTATCGTCCGCGATGCGCGCGATCGCGGGCGATGAGGAATTGCAGGTCACCTTCGGCGCCGAGCAGGCGCGCGCCGCGGGCCATACGGCCGAGCTGCCCTTCCCGATCCGCGAGGCGCTGACCGCCGACGATGTCTCCTCGGTGCGCGGCGCGGGCGATGCGATGGCGCTCAGACTGCGCTATCACAACGATCGGCGGCATTCGAAAATTCAGCCCAAGGGCCGCGCCTCGCGCGCGATCTTCGATTCGATCGAACAGGCCCGCGTCGAGGCGCTGGGCTCACGCCGTTTGCTCGGCGTCGCCGCCAACCTATCGGCCGCGCTCGAACAGCGCTGCCGCACCAAGGGCTATGACCACATTTCGGTCGCCGAGCAGGCGCCGATGGCCGAGGCGATCGGACTCTGGCTGCGCGAGAGCCTGTCGGGACAGGCCCTGCCGCCCTCGGCCAAGCGTGTCACCGATCTGTGGCGACCCTGGCTCGAAAGCACCGTGCCCGCGCCCCATGTCCGCGCGCTCGCCGATGCGGTGAACGATCAGGTCGCCTTCGGCCGCGCGATCAAAACCTTGATTCGCGATCTGCATCTCGACGAGGACGATCAGGACAACGAAGAGGACGCCGACAGCGAGGCCAACCCCGAAGAGACCGACGAGGACAATTCGGGCGAATCGGGCGCCGCGCAAACGGGCGAAAAAATGGAAGGCGAAGGCGAGAGCGAGGCCGAGATCGAGGCCGGCGAAGACGCCGACTCCGATGACGATGCCGAGGCTGATGCCGACGCGACCGCTGGTGAAGGCGAAGAAGAGACCGATGAGGGCGGCAAACGCCGCATGCTGCCGCATGGTGGGCCCGACACCGGCGGCGAGCCGCCCTACAAATCCTTTGTGGTCGAGTTCGACGAGACCGTCGATGCCAGCGAGCTGTGCGACGCCGAGGAGCTGGCGCGGTTGCGTGCCCAGCTCGACCAGCAACTGGCTCAGCTTCAGCACGTCATTGGCCGGCTCGCCAATCGTTTGCAACGAAAATTGCTCGCGCGCCAAACCCGCGCCTGGGAGTTCGACCTCGAGGAAGGCGCGCTCGACGCCGCACGACTCTCGCGCATCGTCACCAATCCGCTGCACCCGCTCTCCTATAAGCAGGAGAAGGAGACCGAGTTCCGCGACACCGTGGTCACGCTGCTGCTCGACAATTCGGGCTCGATGCGCGGCCGGCCGATCATGGTCGCCGCGATGAGCGCCGACATTCTCGGCCGCACGCTCGAGCGCTGCGGTGTCAAGGTCGAGATTCTGGGCTTCACCACGCGCGCCTGGAAAGGCGGTCAATCGCGCGAGAAATGGTTGGCCGAGGGCCGCCCGCGCAATCCGGGCCGGCTCAACGATCTGCGCCATATCATTTATAAGTCGGCCGACGCGCCCTGGCGGCGCGTGCGGCGAAGCCTCGGCTTGATGTTGCGCGAAGGGCTCTTGAAGGAGAACATCGACGGCGAGGCGCTGCTCTGGGCGCATGAGCGCCTGCTCGGCCGGCCCGAGGAACGGCGCATCCTCATGGTGATCTCGGACGGCGCGCCGGTCGATGATTCGACGCTCTCAGTCAATGCGCGCAATTATCTCGAGCGGCATTTACGCCAGGTGATCCATTGGATCGAGACGTCCTCGCCGGTCGAGCTGATCGCGATCGGCATCGGCCATGACGTGACGCGCTATTATCGCCGCGCGGTGACGCTGACCGACGCCGAGCAGCTCGGAGGCACCATGACCGAGCAATTGGCCGAGATGTTCGCCGAGAAGGCCGCGAAGAGCGCGCCCAAGGCGCCCCCGCGTCGCCAGCCCGCGCAGAAGAAGATAGCGGCGGGTTAGAGCGCCACCACCAATTCTATCCCCTCCCCCCTTGCGGGGGAGGGCAAGGGTGGGGGGTGAACCGGGGCAGGCTGCAAGCCTGCCCTTCCCCTCCCAACTCGACCAAAGCCACGCGCCGGTTGCGAACGCATCCCCGGCCCTCCATCATTCGGCGCAACGACTCCGGAGCGGACGTGGCCAACCAACTCTTCTATGGCGACAATTTGGGCGTGCTGCGCGAGAGCATCGCCGATGAGTCTGTCGATCTGATCTATCTCGATCCGCCGTTCAACTCGAACGCGACCTATAACGTCCTGTTCAAATCGCCGACCGGTAGCGGGGCGGAGGCGCAGGTTGAGGCCTTCGAGGACACCTGGCATTGGGGTGAACACGCGGCGCTGGCCTATGACGAGGTGCTGCGCTCGCGCAATACCGATGCCGCGCAGCTCTTGAAGGCGATGCGCGACTTCCTCGGCGAGAACGACATGATGGCCTATCTCGCCATGATGGCGGTTCGCCTGCTCGAGCTGCACCGCGTGCTCAAGCCGACGGGGAGCCTCTATCTGCACTGCGACCCGACGGCGAGTCATTATCTAAAAATCTTGTTAGATTCTGTGTTCGGAGTTTTCAATTTCCGAAATGAGGTGATCTGGAAAAGAACTGCCGCTCATTCGGCCGCGATTAGATGGGCCGATGTGCATGATGTAATTCTATTCTACACAAAATCTGATAAATTTATGTGGAACACGACTTTTACTGAATATGACGAATCTTATAAAATCCGATACAAAAATAAAGATGGAAAAGGCGGCCTTTGGTCAGATGACAATCTTACCGGTCCGGGTATCCGGCATGGCGATTCGGGGGAACCATGGAGAGGCCATAACCCAACCGAACGTGGCGTTCATTGGAAAGTTAGTAACGCCGCTGTGGTTTCACTCGTTGGCGAAGAAAGAGCGAAGCACCTTTCGACAACGCAGAAACTTGATCTCCTCGATCAACACGGGTTGATCCATTGGCCGAAATCAAAGGGCCTTCCGAGGTTCAAGCGCTATCTGGGCGCTGGTATGCGCGCACAGGACATCATTTCCGACATTCCACCCCTAAATTCGCAGGCCCAAGAACGCCTCGGCTATCCGACCCAAAAGCCGCTTGCCCTTCTCGAGCGTATCATCCAAGCATCCTCGAACGAGGGCGACGTGGTGCTCGATCCGTTCTGCGGCTGCGGCACGGCGGTGCACGCTGCCGAGAAGCTGCATCGGCGCTGGATCGGCATCGATATCACCTGCCTGGCCATCGGTTTGATCGAGCGCCGTCTGAAGGACGCCTTCCCTGGCATCGCGTTCGAAATACACGGCACCCCGAAGACGCTCGAAGACGCGCTCGATCTCGCCGCGCGCGATAAATATCAGTTCCAGTGGTGGGCGGTCGGGCTGGTTGGGGCGCGGCCCTATGGCGGCAAGAAGAAGGGCGCCGACCGCGGCATTGACGGCATCCGGTTCTTTCAGGGCGATGGGAAGAAAACCGAGTCGATCCTCGTCTCGGTCAAGGGCGGCACCAATGTCGGCGTCGCCATGGTGCGGGAACTTCATTCCGTGATCGAGCGCGAGAAGGCGCCGATTGGCGTGCTGATCGCCTTGGCGCTGCCGACGCGAGCGATGGAGAAGGAAGCGGCGGCGGCCGGCTTCTACGAATGCGACTTCGGCAAATTCCCGCGCCTTCAGATCGTCACTCTCGCCGAGTTGTTCCAGGGCCGGCTGCCCAAGCTGCCGCTCGAGCCGACCGGCGCGACCTTCAAGAACGCGCTCCGCGAAGACCGCGCACACCAACACGATTTCAAGTTCTGAGCGCGGAGCGAACGCTCCGTCCTACCCAATGGTCGCCTTCAAGAACGCCAGCGTGCGCTCCCAGGCGAGCTTGGCGTCGGCCTCGTCATAACGCGCGCCGGTCGGGTTGGCGAAGGCGTGGTCAGCGTCATACCAATGCGCGTCGAGCTTCTTGCCGGCCTTTTGCATGGCGGCCGCGAAGCCATCGACCATGGCGTGGTTGATCCACTGGTCCTTCTCGGCGAAATGGCCGAGCACCGGCCCGCGCAACGCCGCCAAGTCCTCCGCATTCTTCGCGACATTGCCGTAATAGACGGCCGTGGCATCGACCGGCTCGGCGAGCGCGGCATTGAGCGACCAGCCGCCGCCGAAGCACCAGCCGATCGTGGCCACCTTGCCGGTCGCGCGCGTCTCGGTCTTGAGCCAGCGCAGCCATGATTGCACCGTGTCGGTCGCGGCCTTGGGATCGACCGCGCCCATCAGCGCCTTGGCTTCGTCGGGCGTTGTCGCGACCTTGCCATAGAGGTCGACCGCGAGCGCGAGATAGCCTTGCTTGCCAAGCTCGGCGGCGACCGATTTGATCTGATCGTTGAGACCCCACCATTCGTGGATCAACATCACGGCGGGCGCCGGCGTCGTGGCCGGCACGGCGAGCGCGGCGCTGACCGACCGGCCGCCGCCGGTGGTGAGCGTCACGCTCTCCAGGCTTTCGGCCGCGGCGCGCGCGAGCCTCGGATTGGCGAGCACGCTGGCAAGCGAGAGGCCGGCAAGGCCTACGATGACATCACGGCGGGCGATGTTCATGATGGTTCTCCCTCTGAGCTATGGAACCGCGCTTGAAGCTGGTTCAGGCTAGTCCTGCCATGAGCATGAACGCGAGCGGTGACAGGGTGAAGACAACAGCGCGTGAATGGCGGCGCGGGCGTATCGTTCGTTTCTTCTCGGTAACCTGCACGCTCTTGCTCGCGCTCGGCGCCGTCGCGCCCGCGCGCGCCGAGGCGATCGAGGTCCGCGCGTTGTCGCTTGCCTTCAACCCCGAGGCGCCGCTCAAATCGGGCGACGGGCTCCTCGACTATCGCGGCGGGCTCGAACTGCGCGCTGATGCCAAGGCGTTTGGCGGGTTTTCCGCCGCTCGGATCAGCGCCGATGGCACGCGGCTGATTGCGCTCAGCGACGCTGGCTCATGGTTCAGCGCGACGCTCGACTATGACGCCAAGGGCCGCCTGGTCGGCCTGCATGAGGCCCGTCTCGCGCCGATGGCGCGGCCCCCCGGCAAGGGGCGCTTCGATCCCGAAGGCCTGGTGCTCGATCCCGATGGCGCGTGGCTCGTCTCGACCGAGCGTACGCACCGTCTGCTGCGCTATGCGGCCGGTCCGGCTGGCCACGATCCGTTTGCGCGCGATGCCGATGCGCTGGCACGGCTAGAGCCTATCGCCTTGCCGGTTCCAACGGATTTCGCTGGGCTCGAATCGAACGCCGGGATCGAGTCCCTGCTGCGTCTCACGGACGGTCGGCTGCTCGCGATCGAGGAAGGCCGCGAGGATGCGGGCGAAGCGATCTCGCGCGCCTGGGCGATCGGGCCGGATGGCGCGACGGCGAGCCTTGGCCTCAAGCGCTCGGCGAACTTCCGCCCGACCGATGCCGCGCTGCTGCCGGACGGCGACGTGCTCGTGCTGGAGCGGCGCTACACGAAGGTCGGCGGGGTCGCGGCGCGATTGCGCCTGATCGAGGCCGAAACGATCCGACCGGGCGCGCTGCTCGATGGCGCGGTCATCGCGACGCTGATTCCGCCGGTCACGGTCGACAACATGGAAGCGCTCGCGGTCTATGAACGCGACGGTGAGACGCGGCTGCTCATGATGTCTGATGACAATTTCAATCCGGGCCAGCAGCGCACCTTGCTGCTCCAGTTTGGGCTAACGCCCGCGGCCCGCAAATAATTATGGCGCTCCGGGTCAAGCCGGAACGCCGCGAGGCAAAACCAAACCAATCGAAAAGACTATTCTTCGCGCAGCGCGCGCTTGCGGGCGAGCTTCCTGGTGCGCCGAACCGCTTCCGCTTTTTCGCGGGCGCGGCGCTCCGAGGGCTTTTCATAATGGCGGCGCATCTTCATTTCCCGGAAGACGCCTTCGCGCTGCATTTTTTTCTTCAGCGCTTTCAGCGCCTGATCGACGTTGTTGTCACGAACGAGAACCTGTACCAAGCGGAGGCCCTCTCCTTTCTTGAAGATGACACCAGCGGGACGGACCCCTGTCCGTCCCGTCGCGGGGCGGCTTCTATAGCACGGGGGCCTAGCCCTGTGAAGCGCGGCAGGAGCCTGCTTTACCCCAAGCCTTAGCGCCGGCATAGTTAAGAAATGGCGATTCTGAAAATAGCCCGGGCCGGGCATCCGGTGCTGAAACGGCGCGCCGACCCGGTCAAGAACCCCAAGGCGCCCGAGATCCGCCAATTGATCGCGGACATGCTCGAAACCCTGGCGGACGCCAATGGCGCCGGTCTGGCCGCACCCCAGGTCCATGTGCCGCTCCGGGTGGTGATCTTTCATGTGCCCGAGGCGCGCGCCAAGGAGGCCGATGGCGAGGCCGCCGAGGGCCAGCCGCTTACCATCCTGATCAACCCCGAGATCGAGCCCTTGAGCGATGCGCGGGAAAGCGGCCTGGAGGCCTGCCTCTCGGTCCCCGGCCTCGCCGGGCTGGTGCCGCGCTACAGCCATATTCGCTATCGGGGCGTGGACCATGAGGGCCGGCCGATCGAGCGCGAGGCGAAGGGCTTCCACGCCCGCGTGGTGCAGCACGAATGCGACCATCTCGACGGCATCCTCTATCCGATGCGCATGGAAGACCTCTCGACGCTCGGCTTCACCTCGGAGCTTGGCCATGAGAGGGTCGAGGAATCATGATGGCCCCCTTCTCTCGCCCGCTAGAGCCCAACGAGGAACGCGATCGACTGCTTGACGCGACGCTCGCCCATGTGCCGTTCGACGGCTGGAGCGACAAGGCGCTGCTCGCGGGCGCCAAGGACTTGGGCCTTGACCCGGAGGTGGCACGACGCGCCTTCCCGGGCGGCGCGCTCGATCTGATCGGCTATCATTCGGCGCGCGCCGATCGGCGCATGAGCGAGGCGGCGGCCGCGCTCGATCTCGCCGCGCTCGGCGTGCGCCAGCGCATCGCCGCCCTCCTCCGCGCGCGCTTCGAAGCCAATGCCGACGCGCGCGAGGCGATTCGTGCCGCGATGGCTGTGCTTGCTTTGCCGCCCAATCTGCCGATCGCGCTCACGCTCCTTTACCGCACCGTCGATGCGACCTGGTGGGCGGCGGGCGATGCCTCGACGACCTTCAGCTTCTATACCAAGCGTCTCTTGCTCGCGGGCGTCTATCTGACGACGTTGAATTTCTGGCTTGGCGACCGCTCCGAGGGCTGCGCCGAGACTTGGGCGTTTCTCGAGCGCAGGCTCGCCGACGTGATGCGGATTCAAAAAGCGCGCGGCCGCCTCGATGGCGCGCTGCCCGATATCCCCGAGCTGTTCCGCGCCTTCCGCCACGCGACCGGCGCGCGCCGCCCGTCGCGCCGGCGCGAATGGCCAAGCGCCGACAACCAAACGGGCGAGAAACCGCCACCATCGAATCCGGAGCGCTGAGCGACGCGCGCTATCGGCGCGCGCGTCTCTTCTATTGCGCGCGCTATCGGCGCGCGCGGCGTAGGCCGAGGCTGATGATGAGCGCGCGGTCGACCAGCGCCATGGTCTCCGCCGAGAGCGCGCCGAGGCATTTCCCCAGCCGCCGCTTGTCGACCGAGCGAAGCTGATTGAGCACGATAACGGACAGCGCCGTCAGCCCGCCCTCGGGGGGCTGGACGAGGACTTCCGTCGGGTAGAGCCTGTCGTCGATCCGCGAGGTGATGGCCGCGACGATCGTGATCGAGCTACGGGCATTTGTCGCGTCGTTCTGGACAATCACCGCGGGGCGCGTCTTCCGAATCTCCGCGCCCTCACCGGGATCGAAGCGCACAAGATAAACCTCACCGCGCCGCACGGCGCTTCTCGACTTTCTTTTCGCGCTTCCTCTCGACTTTCTCTACGAACTCATCGCCCCAGCCGTCGACGTCCAGGGCCTCCCATTCCTTGACGATCGCAAGGTCCCGCGCCGCGTGCACTTCCGCACCCTCGGCGAGCAATCGATCGATTTCGGCGTCCTCGGCCCGCTCAATGGCATCCATGACGGCTTGCTCGATGAACCGACTGCGCGCGCGCTGCCCGGCGTGGCGATCGAGAGCCGCGAGCGCCTCGTCGGACAGGCTCACATTGATCCGGCGCTGCACGGCTTATCCCTCCAGATACACACACGGTTATACACACTAGCATTGTGCCTGGAGCGGTCAAGACCGCGGGGCGTCGGCCGTCAGTTCTGGCCCTGCCGGCCCGTGCGCGGCTTAATCCACGTCACGTGGCCCATCTTGCGGCCCGGCCGCGCCTCGGCCTTGCCGTAGAGGTGTACATGCGCGCCGGGGTCGGCGAGCAAAGCCGGCCAACGCGCGGCATCATCGCCGATCAGATTTTTCATCACGGCGTCCGAATGGCGCTCGGGGCCGCCGAGCGGCAGGCCGCACACGGCGCGAATGTGTTGCTCGAACTGGCTCGCGCCGCAGGCGTCGATCGTCCAATGGCCGGAATTGTGCACGCGCGGCGCGAGCTCGTTCATCAGGAGCGCGCCACCCTTGGTCACGAACAGCTCGATGCAGAGCACGCCGACATGGTCGAGCGCCTGCGCCACGCGCGCGGCCAGCGCCTCCGCGTCGCGCGCGAGCGCGGGCGAAATCGGCGCCGGCGCGGTTGTCATGTCGAGAATGCCGGCCTGGTGACGGTTCTCGACCGGCACATAACACGCGGTCGCGCCATCAGCCGCGCGCGCGACCACGACCGAAATCTCGCGCTCGAAATCTACGCGCGCTTCAAGAATAGCCGGCGCCTTGCCGATGGTTGTCCATGCGGCGTCGAGATCGCGCGCGTCATCGATCACCGCTTGGCCCTTGCCGTCATAGCCGAGCCGGCGCGTCTTCAGGATCGCGGGCGGAGCGATCCGCGCGATCGCCGCCTTTAAGCCGTCCGCATCATCGACCGCGACGAACGCCGCGGTGCCGATGCCGAGCGCGTTGGCGAAGCTCTTTTCATTGAGGCGGTCCTGGGCGACCTCAAGCGAACGCGCGCCGGGGCGCACCGGAACCAGGGGATCGAGCAGGCGCACGGTCTCGACCGGAACGTTCTCGAATTCATAGGTGACGACCGAGACAGCGGCGGCGAAGGCGCGGAGCGCCGCTGCGTCGGCATAGGCCGCGCGCGTCGCCGCCGCGCTCACTTGCGCGGCCGGCTGGTCGGCCTCGGGCGCGAAGATGTGGCAGCGATAGCCGAGCCTGGCGGCAGCCTGAGCGAGCATGCGTCCAAGCTGACCGCCGCCCAGTATGCCGATGGTCGCGCCCGGCGCGATGACCTCGGCGTGCGCCACGCTCAAGTCTCGTCGCGCGGCTCGTGCGCGACCGCATCGGTCTGCCGCGC
>CAMDDO010000004.1 GCA_945892755.1 Rhizobium sp. Q54
GTCGAGATCGAACTTGTCGAGCTTCTTGCCGTCGAGCTTGGCCAGGCGCGCGAGGAAGCGTTCGCCCTTCGCGGTCTCGAGCTCGATCTCAACCGTCCAGTATTCGCGCGCCTTGAACGCCTCGATCTCGGCCTCACGGTCGCAGATCAGCCGCAGCGCGACCGATTGCACGCGGCCGGCCGAGCGCGCGCCCGGCAATTTGCGCCACAGTACCGGCGACAGCGTGAAGCCAACCAGATAGTCGAGCGCGCGGCGCGCCTTATAGGCGTCCACCAAATGCGTATCGAGATCGCGCGGATGTTCGATCGCCTCGATCACCGCGCCCTTGGTCACCTCATGGAAGACCACGCGTTTGACGTTGATCTTGCCGAGCAGCTTGCGCCTTTCGAGCTCGTCATAGACATGCCAGGAGATCGCTTCGCCCTCGCGGTCGGGGTCGGTCGCGAGATAGAGCGCGTCGGCCCCTTTCAGCGCCTGGCTGATCGCGCGGATGTTTTTCTCGGAGCCTTCGGTGATTTCCCAATCCATCTCGAAGGCGGCATCGGGTCGAACCGAACCGTCCTTCGGCGGCAAATCACGGATGTGGCCGTAGGAGGCGAGAACCACATAGCCGGCGCCCAAATAGCGATTGATGGTGGTCGCCTTGGTCGGCGATTCCACAATGACGAGAGCCTTCGTCACGCCCTGGCGCACTCATTGGTTGGGGTGGAGTCAATCAGAGGCGGCGCGTAAAGCCACCATCCCGCCGGGAAGGCGATCCAGGCGGCTGGCCAGCTCAAGCTCCAGCAAAATGGTGACGGTAAGCGCGGGTGTCAACCGGCTCTGCCGGATCAGCTCATCGGTCGAGACCGGCGTGGGGCCTAATAATCCCAACAAAACCGCGCGTCCGGCCCGCAGCGCCGCCTCATCCGGCGGTTCCATCGCCGGGGCGCGATAGCCTGCCTCATCGGTCGGTTCGGTCAGCCGCGAAGGGCCATCATGTGTCAGCGCGTCGATCACATCGGCCGCGCTTTCGACCAGCGTCGCGCCCTGGCGGATCAGATTGTTGGGTCCGCGCGCGCGTGGATCGAGCGGCGAGCCGGGCACCGCGAAGACCTCGCGGCCCTGTTCAAGGGCAAGCCTGGCCGTGATCAGCGAACCTGATTGCGGCGCCGCCTCGACCACCACGACCCCCCGCGACAGCCCTGATATGATCCGGTTACGGCGCGGAAAGTGCCTGGCTTGCGGCTCGACTCCTGGCGGCATTTCGGTGATCAAGGCGCCGCCTGCGACGATTTCATCGCTGAGCGCGGCGTGTTCGGGCGGGTAGACCACGTCGGGTCCGCCGGCCACGACCGCGATCGTACCGGTGGCGAGTGCGCCCCGGTGCGCCCCGGCATCGATACCGCGTGCGAGGCCCGACGCGATCACAAAGCCGGCCGAGCCAAGCTCGGCCGCGAGCGTCGCGGCAAAGCGCACGCCATTGGCCGAGGCATTGCGCGCGCCGACCAGCGCGATCGTCGGCCGCGCGAGCAGGCGAATATCGCCGCGTACGATGATCAAGGGCGGGGCATCGGCGATGGCGGCCAGTGGAACCGGGTAGCTGGGCTCGTCGCGCGCGATCAGCTGGCCGCCTAGGCGCGCGATCGCGTCCATTTCGCGCTCGGCGGAGCTTCGCGCCGCGATGCGGATCGGACCGCGCCGCCCACCGCGCCGCGCCAATTCGGGCAGCGCATCGAGCGCGGCACCGGCACTGCCGAGGCGCTGCAACAGCGCGAAGAACGTGATCGGCCCGACATTCTCGCTGCGGCTGAGCCTAAGCCAATCGAGCCGCTCGGAATCGGATAAAAGGCGTCGCTCGGTCATGCCCCAGGCTGCGACGGTCTAGGGTCCGCGGTCAATCGCGCTTCAATTTGATCTTGGATTCGGTGCCCTTGATCAGGCGCGCGATGTTCTGCCAGTGCTTGGCGATGACGATGACGGCGAGCAGCCCAGCCAGCAAGGCGAAGCGCTGTTGGTCGAGCAAGAGCGCGAAGCCGGGCGCGGAGGCAAGCGCGATCAGCGCCGCCAGCGAGGAATAGCGAAAGGCGAAGGCGACCAGCAGCCATAGGCCGCAAGCGATCAGCCCGAGCGGCCAGTGGATGGCATAGAGCACGCCGAGCGTGGTGGCGACGCCCTTGCCCCCCTTGAAGTGCAGCCAGATCGGCGCGACATGGCCGATCACCACCGCCGCGCCGGCGATCAGCGCCATGTCGGCCCCGAAGCGCCAGCCAATCAGCACCGCCGCCGCGCCCTTCAAGCCATCCAGCACGAGGACGATGGCGGCAAGCTTCTTGTTGCCGGTGCGCAGCACGTTGGTCGCGCCGATATTGCCCGAGCCGATTGTCCGAATATCGCCGAGCCCGGCCAAGCGGGTCAGGATCAGGCCGAAAGGGACCGAGCCGATCAGATAGGCGATGGCACCGCCGAGATAGAACGGCCACGTATGATCGATGCCGCCCATTGGGTCGGGCACGGCTCAGCCATCGTCCACGCACCCCTCACCCTCCCATCGCTGCGCGATGGGCCCCTCCCTCTCCCTCAAGGGGAGAGGGAAAAGCCGGCGCGACTCTTTACCCCTCTCCCCTCCGAGGGAGAGGGTGCCGAGCGCAGCGAGGCGGGTGAGGGGGCGAGACGAAAAATGGCCGCTGTTCGTCATGTCGCTCAGCCATCAAGCCGGTGAACGATGCGGCCATCGACCATGGTGAGCAGCGCGCGGCCCGTTACGGTACGCCCGTCGAACGGCGAGTTCTTCGATTTCGAGCGAAATTGTTTGGCATCGACCGTCCACGCGCGTTCCGGATCGAACAGAACGAGATCGGCCGGTGCGCCTTTCCGCAGTCGGCCCTGCGGCAGCTTCAGGAGGTCGGCCGGGCGTAAGGTCATCAAGCCGAGAAGGTCGATCAGGCCAAGCAGACCGGCGTGGTAGAGCTCGAGCGAAATCGGCAACATGGTCTCGAGGCCGACCACGCCGTTCGCCGCGCGCTCCATCGGCACGCGCTTGCTTTCCTGATCGTGCGGCGCGTGATCGGTCGCGATGGCATCGATTGTGCCGTCCTTCAGTCCTTCGATCACGGCGAGGCGGTTTGCTTCGCTCCGCAAAGGCGGCGCCATTTTGGCGAAGGTGCGATAATCGCCGACCGCCGCGTCATTGAGCACGAAATGATGCGGCGCCGCCTCGCACGATACGTTGAGCCCGCGCTTCTTGCCCTGGCGCACGGCGTCAATCGCGAGCGCGGTCGAAATGTGCGCGACGTGATAGCGCCCGCCGGTCAGCTCGACGAGGCGAATGTCGCGCTCGACCACGATCGCTTCCGAAACATCGGGAATGCCGGGCAGGCCGAGCCGGGTCGCGATTTCACCCTCCGCCATGCAGCCGCAGCCGGTGAGCGAAAGATCCTCGGCATGTTGGCTCACCATCATGTCGAAGGCCCGCGCATAGCTCAGCGCGCGGCGCATCACGAGGCTATCGGCAACCGGCATGCCATCGTCGGTGAAGGCAAGCGCGCCGGCTTCCGCCAACATGCCCATTTCCGTCATTTCCTTGCCGGCGAGCCCGCGCGTGATCGCGGCAAACGGGTAGACCTTGACGAGGCTGGTTTCGCGCGCGCGGCGCTGCACGAACTCGACCAGCGCGACATCGTCGATCACCGGTTTGGTGTTGGGCATGCAGGCGAGCGTGGTCACGCCGCCGACCGCCGCGCTGTAACTTCCGGTCGCGATAGTCTCCTTGTGCTCGTGGCCGGGTTCGCGCAAATGCACGTGCATGTCGATCAGGCCGGGGCAAAGAATCTGCCCGCCGCAATCGACCGTCTCGACGCCTTCGGGCACGCCGTTGTTGAACAAGGCTGGGCCGAAATCGGCGATGATCTTGCCGTCCGTCAGAAGCGCGCCCCTCGCGTCGAGCCGGCTCTCCGGGTCGATCAGCCGCGCATTGATGAAGGCGGTTCGGCCGGGTGGCGAGCGGTCTGGTTTGGGCGTCGGCATCGGGGGGGGCCTAGCGATTGTGATCGAGGGCGGGCAGGTTGCGCGCCAACACTTCAAGACAAGCCTGGCGCACCGCGACGCCTAGCTCGACCTGATCGAGAATGACGCTTCGCGTGATGTCATCGGCCACCACCGAATCGATTTCGACGCCCCGATTCATCGGCCCGGGATGCATGATCAGTGCGTCGGGCTTCGCGAGCGCGAGCTTCTCCTCGTCGAGCCCGTAGAAGTGGAAATATTCGCGCTGCGACGGCACGAAGGTGCCGGCCATGCGCTCCTGCTGGAGCCTGAGCATCATGATGATATCAACCCCGGCGAGGCCTTTCCGCATATCGTGGAAGACCTCGACGCCAAAGGTCTCGACCGCGGTTGGCAATAGCGTTGGCGGCGCGATCAGGCGCACGCGCGCGCCGAGCTTCTTGAGCAGCAGCATGTTCGAGCGCGCGACGCGGCTGTGCAGAATATCGCCGCAGATCGCGACCGTCAGACCAGCGATCGGTCCCCTGCGTCGGCGAATGGTGAGTGCGTCCAAGAGCGCCTGGGTCGGGTGCTCATGGCTGCCATCGCCGGCATTGATCACCGCGCAATTGACATGACGCGCGAGCAGGTTGACCGCGCCCGCCTCGGGGTGGCGCACCGCAAGCACATCGGGATGCATGGCGTTCAACGTCATCGCGGTGTCGATCAGCGTCTCGCCCTTTTTGATCGCGCTCATCTGCACGGAGATGTTGATCGTGTCGGCGCCCAGCCGCTTGCCGGCAAGCTCGAACGAGGTGCGTGTGCGCGTCGAGGTCTCGAAAAACAAGAGGATCAGACTTCGCCCCTTGAGCACGTCCGACTTTTTGTGGGCATGGCGATTGAGCGCGACATAACCCTCAGCCAAATCGAGCATGTGTTCGATCTCGGCGGCGCTTAATTGTTCGATGCCCAAGAGATGTTGGTGGGCGAAGAGGGCGGCCGGCGGCATGGGCCAACCTTATCGCAGCCCCTTTACGAGCCTGCAAGGGCGCGGCGCGGGGCGTGGCGGAAGCCCGCGAGTCGGCTCGACCGAGCAGGCGCGCGACGGCGCGACTCGGGGGCCGCCGGCCGCGCCGGTTTGCGCCCGGCGCTGGAAGCGGGCAAGGATGCCGGTCATGACGATCGATCTCGAAGCGCCGGCCGTCGTGCGCGGCACGCTCCATGTTCATGCCTTGATGGTGTTCGCTTCGTTCACCGTCGCGGGCTCGTTCGTGGCGAGCGCCGCAATCACGGATCGGCTCGACCCCGGCGTGCTCAATTTGATTCGCTTCACGATCGCGGCCATCGCCATGGGCATAGTGGTCGGCTTCAAATACGGCATTCGCTGGCCCGGGTGGCGCTCATTGGGGCGTTACACAGTTCTGAGTTTCCCGCTGGTCGCGTTCTTTTGGTGCTTGTTCGTCGCCTTGCATACCACCACCGCGCTCAACACCAGCGCGATCCTGACCATCGTGCCGGGGATCGCCGCGCTCATCGCCGCGGTGCTGATAAAGGAGCGGCTCGGCTGGTCCAAGATCGCGGCGCTATTGATCGGCTTGGTTGGCGCGCTCTGGGTGATCTTCCGCGGCGATCCGGAGCGCCTCCTGTCGTTTTCCATCACGATCGGCGATGGCATCTACTTCGCCGGCTGCGTCGCCATGGCGTTCTACACGCCGCTCGGCCGTACACTGCATCGCGGCGAACCGGCGCCGGTTGTGACGTTCTGGGTGCTGGTCACGAGCCTGGTCTGGTTGCTGATCGCCTCGAATGTTCACCTGGCCGAAACCGATTGGGGCAGCATCTCGCTATCGACCTGGGGCGGCATCGTCTATCTCGCGCTTCTGCCGACCGTGGTGACGTTCTTTGCCTATCAATATGCCACGCTCCGCATCGGGCCGACCCGCGTGACCGCCTATTACTACATCAACCCAACCCTCGTTGTGCTGCTCGAGGCCGCGCTAGGCCGCGGCTTCCCCTCGGTCATGACGATTCCGGGGGTCGTCATCGTGATCGCGGCGAGTTTCGTGATCGAACGCGGTGCGGCGACTCCGGCGGCGAGCCTGAATTCGAGACCGGTGACATAGGGGTGCAAGCGCCACCGTCGAGCCCTTTGCGCTCGCGCACGGTTGCAGGCAAGCTGACAAATCAATGTCCTCAATACCGCCCCTTGCGTCTCTCGATGTCCCGCCGGCGCCCGCTTCACAAAGCACCGCGCATTGGATCGCCTTCGCCGCGATGGTCGTGATCGCCACGACCTTTCCGGTTGGCGACATGATCACCGATGAGATCGACCCCTTCGTGCTTCAGGCGCTTCGCTTCGTCATCGCGACGGCGATCTTCGCGCCGATCGTAGCGTGGAAGAACGGCCTGCTCTGGCCGGGCCTTTCGGGGCTCGCGCGCTTCGGTGCGATCGCCTTCTGCATGGATGTGTTCTTCTGGACCATGTATGAGGGCCTGCGCACGACCGACAGTTTGAACACCGGCGTGATCTCGACCACCATTCCGGGCTTCACCGCGCTGTTCTCGGCCGTTCTACTGCGCGAGCGGCTTGGCCGAAATCGGCTCTTCGCGCTCGCCCTCGGCATGGTCGGCTCGGCCTGGGTGATTTTTCGCGGCTCGCCCGAACGGATGCTCGCGCTCGAGTTGCATTACGGCGATGTGTTGTTTCTGGTCGGCTGCGTCGCCATGGGGCTCTATGCCACGCTGGTGCGCTTTCTGCATCGGGGCGAGCCGGTCATGCGCATGAGTTTCTGGATCATGGCGATGGCGGGGATTTGGTTTTTGCTCGCCGCCAATGTGAAGCTTTGGACCACCGATTATGGCGCCCTTGGAACGGGGGTTTGGGGCGGCATGCTTTGGCTCGCCATCGGCCCGACCGTGATCACCTTCTTCATGATCCAATCCTCGACCATCACGATCGGCGCGACGCGGGTGCAGGCCTATTCCTATTTCATTCCCGTCTTCGTGATCTTGATCGACTGGGCCTTGGGGCGCGGCCTGCCGCCGCTCATGACACTGCCCGGCGTCGCGATCGTGTTGCTCGCGAGCGTCGTGGTGCAGCGCGGCGTGATCGGCCTCGCGCCCGGGTATGGCAGCCGTGCAAGGCAAGTCGAATGACTGAATTCGGTCAGGCGCGTCGCGCCGATTTCGGCTTCGAGGAACGCCTCGTATTTCTGAACCACGGCTCGTTCGGCGCGACGCCGAACATCGTATTGGCGGCGCAAGCCGAGTGGCGCGCGCGGCTCGAGCGCAACCCGCCGCAATTCATGCGCGGTGTGTTGCCCAAGGCGCTCGATGACTCACGCGCGGCGCTCGCGGCCTATGTTGGTGCGCGGACTGAGGACATCGGCTTCGTCGACAACGCGACCGCCGGCTGCAACGCGGTCTTGCGCTCGCTCGCGCTCGAGCCGGGCGATGAGGTGCTCTCGACCAGCCATGTCTATAACGCGGTCAGGAACGCGATTCGTTATGTCTGCCGCCGCGCGGGCGCGCGCTATGTCGAGGCCGCGCTCGCGTTCGATCGACCGCGTGTCGACGATGTGGTGGCGGCGTTGACCGAGCGCATGGGCGCCAAGACGCGCCTCGTGGTGGTCGATCACATCGCTTCCGATTCGGCGCTGATCTTTCCGCTCGCGCGGATTGCCTCGCTTTGCCGCGAGCGCGGCGTCAGGCTTTTGATCGACGGCGCGCATGGGCCCGGCCATGTGCCGCTCGCGCTCGACGACCTGGGCGCCGATTATTATGCCGGCAATTGCCATAAATGGCTTTGCGCGCCGAAGGGCGCGGCGTTCCTCTGGGTGCGGCGCGACCGCCAGATCGGCGTGCACCCGCCGATCGTCTCGCATTTCATGGATCAGGGCTTCGCCCCCGAATTCGGCTGGCAGGGCACGCGCGACCCGACCGCCTGGCTCTGTGTGAAAGACGTGCTCGACTGGCGCGCGGGTCTCGGCGAGGCGGCGCTGCGTGATTATTGCGGCGCGCTATTGGGCCGTGCCGTTGGCACGCTGGAAGCCGCGTGGAACGTCGGCGCGCTGACGCCGAAGGACGCGCGCGCCTTCATGGCGTCGCTGCCCGTGCCGGGCGCTCCACCCGCCAGCCATGCGTTGGCCGAGAAATTACGCACCGCGCTGCTCGACCATGATCATCTGGAAACGCAAATCAAGGCGGTCGATGGCGTGCTGTTCATCCGCATCACCGCGTTCGTCTACAATTCGGACGAGGACTATGCGCGCCTCGCCAAGGCGCTGCCCAAGCGGCTGCGTGACATCGGCTCAGACCCGGCCTAGCGCATCGAGCGCGCCTTGCAAAATGTAGACCGCCGCGAGCTTGTCGACCACTTCGGCGCGGCGCTTGCGCGATAAATCGGCCTCCAACATGGTGCGCGTCACCGCCATGGTCGAGAGCCGCTCGTCCCAAAAGACGATCGGCAGGTCGATCGCTTTGCCAAGGTCGGTCGCGAACTGACGCACCGATTGGCAGCGCGGCCCCTCGGAGCCGTCCATGTTGAGCGGCAGGCCGATCACGAGGCCGCCGACGCCATCATCGCTCACCAAGCGCGCCAGCGTGCCGAGGTCCTTTTTTAGCTTTGTCCGCGCGATGGTCTGGCGCCCGCTCGCCACCACGCGCCGTTCGTCGGAAATCGCGATGCCGATGGTCTTGCTGCCGACATCGAGCCCAAGCAGACGGGCCTTTGGCCCGAGCGCGGCGGCGAAGTCCTGTATGTTGCGGAGCAGCATGACGGGTGTTAGCTTCGCGTCCTTCGCGCCGGTCGGCAAGGCAATCCAACCATTTGGTCGTCATGCCCCGGCGAATCAGGCGGCTTCATCGGTTGGGAACGACAGCATGGCGATCGATCGGGCGACGGTGCTCAAGATCGCGCGTTTGGCGCGCATCGAGGTCAGGCCCGAGGAGTGCGACCATTTGGCGAAGGAAATCTCCGGTATCCTCGCCTGGGTCGAGCAGCTTGGCGAGGTCGATACCCGCAACGTCGAGCCGATGACCAGCGTGGTGGCGATGGAATTGCCGCGCCGCGCCGACGAGGTGACCGACGGCAATATCAGGGACGCGATCTTGGCCAATGCGCCCGAGGTTGAAGGCGGATTTTTCGTGGTGCCCAAGGTGGTCGAATAGTGGCCAAGCTCACCGATCTGACATTGAAGGCCGCGCGCGAGGGGCTTGCCGCGCGGAACTTCTCCGCGCGCGAACTCGCGGAGGCGCACATCAAGGCGTGCGAGGCGGCGCGGCCCTTGAACGCCTATATGGCCGAGACCTTCGATCAAGCGCGCGCCATGGCCGATGGCTCCGATCGGCGGCTCAAGGCGGGCGAGGGCGGGCTGCTCGAAGGCATTCCGCTCGCGATCAAGGATTTGTTCTGCACCAAGGGCGTGCTCTCGACCTCAAGCTCGAAAATCCTGAAAGGCTTCAAGCCGCCCTATGAATCGACGGTCACCGCGAAATTGTGGCAGGCCGGCGCGGTGATGGTCGGCAAGACCGGCATGGATGAATTCGCCATGGGCTCGTCCAACATGACGAGCTGCTATGGCGCGGTGACCAATCCCTGGCGCCGCAAGGGCGATAACAAGCCCTTGGTGCCGGGCGGCTCGTCGGGCGGCTCGGCCGCCGCGGTCGCGGCGCGCACCTGCCTCGGCGCGACCGGCACCGATACCGGCGGCTCGATCCGCCAACCGGCGGCGTTTTGCGGTTTGGTTGGGTTGAAGCCGACCTATGGCCGCTGTTCGCGCTGGGGCATCATCGCCTTCGCCTCCTCGCTCGATCAGGCCGGGCCGCTCGCGCGCGATGTCCACGATACCGCGCTCCTGATGCGCGCCATGGCGGGCTATGATCCGAAGGATTCAACCTCGGTCGATCGTCCCGTGCCCGATTACGCCGCGGCCCTGAACGGCAGGGTGAAGGGCTTGCGCATCGGCGTGCCCAAGGAATATCGCGTCGATGGCATGCCGGCTGAGATCGAGGCGCTCTGGCAAAAGGGCATTGAATGGTTCAAGGCGGCGGGCGCCGAGATCGTCGACATTACCTTGCCGCACACCAAATACGCGCTGCCGACCTATTACGTCATCGCGCCGGCCGAATGTTCGTCGAACCTCGCGCGCTATGATGGCGTGCGCTACGGCCTGCGCGAGAAGGGCGCTGATTTGGCCGAGCTCTATAGCAAGACGCGCGCCGCCGGCTTCGGCCCCGAAGTGCGCCGGCGTATTCTGATCGGCACCTATGTGCTCTCGGCCGGCTATTACGACGCTTATTATCTGAAGGCCCAGCAGGTACGCACGCGCATCGCCGACGATTTTCGCACCGGCTTCGAGCGCGTCGATCTGGTCTTGACGCCGACCGCGCCGTCGCCGGCCTTCGGGATCGGCGAGATGATGGACGATCCGGTCGCGATGTATTTGAACGATGTCTTCACCGTGCCGGCCTCGCTCGCCGGTCTGCCCGCGATCTCGGTGCCGGCGGGCCTGAGCGCGGACGGTCTGCCGCTCGGTCTGCAATTGATCGGCCGGCCGTTCGACGAGGAAACCGTGCTGCGTGCCGCCGGCTTCATGGAAGAGGCCGCCGCGTTCAAAGCGGAGCCCGCCTGGCTCGGCGAGGGCCGCGCATGAGCGCGATCGTCGAAGGCCGCACCGGGCCGTTCGAAATGGTCATCGGGCTTGAGGTGCATGCCCAGGTGATCTCGAAGGCGAAGCTGTTCTCCGGCGCCTCGACCGCGTTCGGCGCGGAGCCCAACACGCAGGTCTCGTTCATCGATGCCGGCATGCCGGGCATGCTGCCGGTGATCAACGGCCTATGCGTCGAACAGGCGGTCAAGACGGGTCTGGCGCTCAACGCCCAAATCAATTTGGTCTCGGTCTTCGATCGCAAGAATTATTTTTATCCCGACCTGCCGCTCGGCTATCAGATCTCGCAATTCACCAAACCGATCGTGGGCAAGGGCATCGTCACCATCGACCTGCCCGATGGCTCGACCAAGGATATCGGCATCACGCGGCTTCACCTCGAAATGGATGCCGGCAAGAGCATTCACGACATTCGCCCCGATGCCACGCACGTCGATCTCAATCGCGCGGGCGTCGCGCTGATGGAAATCGTCTCCGAGCCCGATATCCGCACGCCCGAGGAAGCCGGCGCCTATGTGAAAAAACTGCGCTCGCTGCTCCGTTATATCGATACGTGCGACGGCAATATGGACGAAGGCTCGATGCGCTGCGATGTCAACGTCTCGGTGCGCCGGCCGGGCGAGGGCTTCGGCACGCGCTGCGAGATCAAGAACGTCAATTCGGTGCGTTTCGTCATGCGCGCGATCGAATATGAGGCAGCGCGTCAGGTCGGCATCATCGAGGCGGGCGGCACGATCGATCAGGAAACCCGCCTGTTCGATTCGCAGAAGGGCGAGACGCGCCCCATGCGCTCAAAGGAAGAGGCGCACGACTATCGCTATTTCCCCGATCCCGATCTCTTGCCGCTGAGACTCGATCCCGCCTGGGTGGCGCGCATCAAGGCGGCGTTGCCTGAGCTCCCCGATGCGCGGAAAGAGCGCTTCGTGCGCGATTTCGGGCTCTCGCCCTATGACGCGAGCGTGCTCGTCGCCGAGAAGGAGAACGCCGCTTTTTTCGAAACCGTCGCCAAGGGCCGCGATGGCAAGATGGCGGCCAATTGGGTGATGACGGAATTGTTCGGCGCGCTCAACAAGAAGGGGCTCGATGTCACGCGCTCGCCGGTCAAGGCCGAGGCGCTTGGCGGCCTGATCGACCGCATCAAGGACAACACGATCTCGGGCCGCATCGCCAAGGAGGTTTTCGAGATCATGGTCGAGACCGGGCGAGATGCCGATGCAATCATCGAAGAGAAGGGCCTGCGCCAGGTGACGGACACCGGCGCGATCGAGGCCGAGGTGGACAAGGTGATCGCCGCCAACGCCGACAAGGTCGCGCAAATCCGCGCCGGCAAGGAGGCGCTCAAAGGCTGGTTCGTCGGCCAGGTGATGAAGGCGACCCAAGGCAAGGCCAACCCCGCCGCGGTCAATCAGATTCTCGATAAAAAGCTGAAGGGCTGAACCGCGCCTCCCGAGCGAGCCGGGCCTTGCCAGCGCGCGGCCCGCGCGCCATCCTGCCCGCCTCCTTAAGGGCAAGCCATGATCGATCTCTATTATTGGCCGACGCCGAATGGCTGGAAGATCTCGATCGCGCTGGAGGAGCTCGGCCTCGCCTATGAAGTGAAGCCGATCAACATCGCGAAGGGCGAGCAATTCGCGCCCGATTTTCTGAAGATCGCGCCCAACAACCGCATCCCCGCGATCGTCGACCATGACGGCCCGCGCGGCGCGCCTTTCGCGCTGTTCGAATCGGGCGCGGTCCTCCTCTATCTCGGCGAGAAGGTCGGAAAACTCATCGGCACCACGCCGCGTGCGCGCTATGAGGTGCTGGTCTGGCTGATGTGGCAGATGGGCGGCGTCGGCCCGATGTTCGGCCAAGCCAATCATTTTTCGCGCTATGCGCCGCAAAAAGTGCCCTATGCGATCGAACGCTATGAGAACGAGGCGCGCCGTCTGACCGGCGTGCTCGATAAACGTCTCGCCGGGCGCGATTTTGTCGCGGGCGATTATTCGGTGGCCGATATCGCGATCTTCGGCTGGATGCGGGATTATGCCAGCGGCCGTTCCTTGGCCGATTTCGCCAATGCGCGGCGCTGGTTCGATGCGCTTTCGGCGCGCCCGGCGGTGCAGCGCGGCGTGGCGCTTGGCGCCGAGCTCCGCGTCGCGCCCGCTCAACTCGATCAGGCGGCGCGCGACACGCTATTCGGCAAGCGTCAATTGGAACGTCGATAGAAATTTCGATCTCATAAACAAAGGGAGGTCTCTCATGGCCAAGCAAGCGAAGAAGAGAAACGTCGCCGCCAAATCGAAGACCAAGGCGAAGGCAAAAACCAAATCGAAGGCGCAAGCGAAGCAGCCGAAGGTTCACCTCTATGGCGTCTGGCTGTCGCAGCCGACCCAGCGCGTCGCGCTCATGCTCAATATGGCGAAGGTGCCGCACGCCTATCACCATGTCGATCTGTTCCAGGGCGAGCACAAGAAGCCTGACTATTTGAAGATCAACCGGTTCGGCCAGGTGCCGGCGCTGGTCTGCAAGGGCGAGGCGATGTGCCAATCGAACCGCATTCTGGAATTCCTCGCGGCGAGCACCGGCAAGTTCGACGGCGGTTCTCCCAAGGACAAGCGGGCGGTGCGCGAATGGTTGAATTGGTGCGACGATCGGCTGGTCAACGTCAATCGCGCACGGGCGCAAATTCGTTTCCAGAAGGGTGGACCCGAAATCGTGGCGTTCTGCCAGGCCAATGCCAGGGCGGCGCTCGATGTGCTGGAGGCGCATATGAAGGGCCGCAAATTCATCGTCGGCGCCAAGCCCACCATCGCCGATATCGCGGCCTATGCGCAGATCGCGCTGTTGGATGAGGCGCAGCTCGATATCAAGACCTGGCCGAGCATCGCGGAATGGTGCGCGCGCGTGGCGAAACTGCCCGGCTCAAGCCATCCCTATGAGGCGCTGCCGAAGGAATCGCGCGCGTGATCGAGCTTTACACCTGGGGCACGCCGAATGGCCGCAAGGTCTCCATCATGTTGGAGGAGACCGGGCTGGAATATGGCGTGCACAGCGTGAATATCGGAACCGGCGAGCAGCACAGGCCTGATTTTCTGGCGCTCAGCCCGAACAATCGTATCCCCGCGATCGTCGATCCCGAAGGGCCGGATGGCGCGCCGATCAGTCTCTTTGAATCGGGCGCCATCCTGGTCTATCTCGCCAACAAGACCGGCAAGTTCTTGCCCGGCGATCCAGTGCGCCATTATGACGTCATGCAATGGCTGATGTTCCAGATGGGCAATGTCGGGCCGATGTTCGGCCAGCTCCATCATTTCAAGCGCAACGCGCCCGAGCCTTTGCCCTATCCGCTTGAGCGCTATACGCGCGAGGCGAAGCGGCTCTATGGCGTGATGAACCAGCGTCTGTCCGAGAGCGCCTATCTTGCTGGCGCTGATTACAGCATCGCCGATATCGCGACCTACCCCTGGGTCGCGCGTCATGATTGGCAGGAGATCGAGCTCAAGGACTATCCGGCCGTCAAGCGCTGGTACGATGAGATCGGCGCGCGACCCGCAGTGCAGCGGGGCTACAAGGTGCCGGCCTAACGCGAGGAGGACCGTGTCGGCGCTCGACAATCCTTCGGTCCAACGAGTCCAGGCGGCGCTTGAAGCCGCCGGCTCCGCCGCCCGCGTGATCGCCCTGGTCGATATTGCGCGCAGCGCCGAAGACGCCGCACGCGCGATCGGCACTGCGCTCGGCAGCATCGTCAAATCGCTTGTGTTCATGGTCGATGGGCAGGCGGTGATGGCGCTGATCGCGGGTGACCGGCGTTGCGATATCGCGGCCTTGCCGGCCGCGCTTGGCCTTACGGGCAAGGCCAAACGCGCGGATGCCGAGATCGTGCGCGCCGCGACCGGTTTTGCCATCGGGGGTGTCGCGCCGGTTGGCCACGTGAACCAGCTGCCCATCGCGATCGATTCCAGCCTCCGGCGTTTTGATGCGATCTATGCCGCGGCCGGTCATCCGCATTGCGTGTTTCCGACCAGTGTTGATGAATTGAGACGCCTGACCGGCGGGCGCGAGGTCGTGGGCATTGGCGTCGAGGCCTGAGTGGCGACTTGGTCGCGTGCGCCTTCGCGGCGACCGGGTCTTCACGCGGCGTTTAGGCTCTTGGCCTAGAATCCATGGGGTCCGCGCCATTCGCCGGTCGCGATTGACAGGGCTGGCGGCGGCGGATAGGAAGGCCGGCGCAGGCCGCTAGCGGCCGAAAGGAAGCGTTCCACGCCAGCGACGTGGGCCGAGGCGAGCATGGACGGGTGGCCGAGCGGCTGAAGGCGGCGGTTTGCTAAACCGTTATACGGGCCTAAACCTGTATCGAGGGTTCGAATCCCTCCCCGTCCGCCATCTCGGGTCTGTCCGGCCCGGAGACATAGGGAACGGAACGTACCCAAGACATGGGCGACAACCCGACTATCCGGTCGCGCTTCGGCGCGCGGCCGCGTGGTAATCACGATGACTTGGCGGTCGCGCGCGGCCGTCGACCCAATCCCAGAACTGCGAAGCGTCGCGGGCGAACGGCAACAAGGGCTGAAGCACCTTGCGGGCGTTCGGCAGTGCTATGGCTGTGCGTCGGTCAAGGTCGGGCCATAATGTCAGAACATCGCCGGACGCGACCAGGCCGCGGCACCTTGGGGCGCCGCATCGGCACGCCATCGGCTCGATCAAATTGAGGTGGCCGTACTCGCAGGTGACCTGCTCGTCGGCCGCGATGTCGCGCACGGCGATCTCGAAGTCGCCGCCGACAGCAAGCATCGCCGGCTCACAGCTGTGATTGACGTAACGGCCATGGTCCCAGCACAAGATCACGCGACCTTCCGCGTCGATGTATGAATACTGCTCGAGGACCGGCTGATAGGGTGGCGGGAACGCCGCCACTTCCTTGGGCGTAAAAATCATGTCGAGGCGGCACAGCACCCAGAGGATCGTGCCGCGTGGGATCGGCTCGCGGGCAAAAACACCGTAGCCGATCTCTTCGCTGATGAAGCGCAATTCGGTGGCTGGATGGATCATCGCTCGCTCATATGGTTCCCAGGGTGACAAGGTGGTCCCGATGCACCGCCTCCATGCGGGCGCGCGGCTCCGGCGCGTGCCGCAACAACAACTCGAACTGACGCCGTTGCAGCGATAGAAGCGTACACGGCATGAGGGTGCGCACGCTGGTCGTGCGTCGCACGGCGCGCAAAAGCGTGATCTCGCCAAAATGATCGCCCGCCTCAAGAACCGCGACTCGACGGCGGATGCCTTCCGCCTCGTCCCCCAACACCTCGACCGCGCCGCCGACCCGCGGAGGGCAGTGCCCTCAGTGCTTGACCATGACGTGGCGGACGACGGTGTAGTCCTCGAGCGCGTACATCGAGAGGTCCTTGCCATAGCCCGAGTTCTTGATCCCGCCATGCGGCATCTCGTTGATCAGCATGAAGTGGCAATTGACCCAGGTGCAGCCATATTGAAGCCGGGCCGCGGTCTGCATCGCCTTGCCGACATCCTTGGTCCAAACCGACGAGGCGAGGCCGTAATCCGAATCATTAGCCCAGCCGATGACCTCCTCGACGTCCTTGAAGCGCGTGACCGACACGACCGGACCGAACACCTCGCGACGAACGATCTCGTCCTCCTGGCGGGCGCCGGCGATCACGGTCGGCTCATAAAAGAAGCCCTTGCCCGAGCTCGGGTGGCCGCCGGCCACGACGCTCATGTGCTTCTGCCCGGCGGCGCGCTCGACGAAGCTCGCGACGCGACTGCGCTGGCGCGCGCTGATCAAGGAGCCGATCTCGTTCTCGGCGTCCTCCGCCTTGTCGTAGCGGATGGTCTTTACGGCGCTCGCGAGGTCGGCGACGAAATTGTCGTGGATCTTGTTCGCGACATAGACCCGGCAGGCCGCCGTGCAGTCCTGCCCGGCATTGTAATAGCCAAAGGTCCGGATGCCCTCGACCACGGATTCGAGGTCGACATCGTCGAACACGATGACCGGCGCCTTGCCGCCGAGCTCGAGATGCGTGCGTTTCAAATTGCGCGAGGCGGCGGCCAGCACCTTCTGCCCGGTCGAGACATCGCCGGTGAGCGAGACCATGCGCACGCGCGGGTGGCCAACCAGCGCCGCGCCGACCGAGTCGCCACGCCCGACCACCACATTGAGCACGCCTTCGGGCAGAATGCCGGCCGCGAGCGCGGCGAATTTCAGCGTGGTCAGCGGCGTCTGCTCGGATGGCTTGAGCACCACCGTATTACCAGCGGCAAGCGCCGGCGCGAGCTTCCACGCAGCCATCATGAGCGGATAATTCCACGGCGCGATCGAACCCACGACGCCGACCGGATCGCGCCTAATCATCGAGGTGTGTCCGGCGAGATACTCGCCCGCCGCGCTGCCCGATTGAACGCGCGCCGCGCCAGCGAAGAAGCGATAGCAATCGACCACCGCCGGAATCTCGTCGGCCAAGACCTTGTGATAGGGCTTGCCGCAATTTTGCGCCTCGAGCCGGGCGAAGGCCTCGGCATCGGCTTCGATCGCAGCGGCGATTTGGAAGAGCTTTGATGAGCGCTCGGCTGGCGTGGTGCGCGACCAGCGCGCGAAGGCGTGTTCGGCGGCCGCGACCGCTTCGTCGACCTGCTCGGGGCTCGCCTCCGGCAGCTTGACAATGGTCTGGCCGGTCGCCGGGTTGAGGATGATCTCTTCGCCCTCGGTTCCGGCGACGAATTTGCCGCCGATCAACATGGCATTTTGCATGGCTAGTCTCCCTTCATGGGGCGGGTGCTCAACGGCTCCCGCCGGCAATGTGTTCGCCGCGGCGCGTCAAATAATAGGCGCCGAGAATGGGCAGGGACGTGACCGCGATGATGAAGACCGCGACCACGTTGGTGACCGGACGTTGGCGCGGTCTGACCAGCTCGTTCAGCATCCAGATCGGCAGCGTGCTTTGCTGGCCGGCGGTAAAGGTCGTGACGATGACCTCGTCGAAGGAGAGCGCGAAGGCGAGCATGCCGCCGGCCAGGAGCGCCGTCGCGATGTTCGGCAGAAGAACGTGGCGGAAGGTCTGGAAGCCGTCCGCGCCGAGGTCCATCGAGGCCTCGAGCATCGAACCCGAGGTGCGTCGAAAACGCGCGATCACGTTGTTGTAGACGACGACGACGCAGAACGTCGCGTGACCGAGCACGATGGTCCAGAAGCTGAACGGAATCTCAGCCAGGCTGAACGCCGAACGCAGCGAGATGCCCGTGATGATGCCGGGCAGCGCGATCGGCAAGACGAGCAGCAGCGAGACCGATTCGCGGCCGAAAAAATTGAAGCGCCAGAGCGCGGCCGAGGCGAGTGTACCCAAGACCAACGCGACCACGGTCGAGATCGCCGCGACCTTGAGCGAGAGCCCGACCGCCTGCCAGATGTCGGGCCGTTCCCAGACCGCGGCGAACCACTTGGCGGTCAGGCCCGGCGGCGGGAACTGGTACGACTTCTCCTCGGTGGTGAAGGCGTAGAGCAGAATGAGCAGGAGCGGGATGTGCAGGAAGGCGAGTCCGGCGATGACCGCCAGCCTCAGCGTCAACGCCGCGGGCTTCTTTTCCGCTGCCGCGCGCGCCTTGCGTCTAGAGCGCATCGAAGGCTCCGAGCTTTTTCGCGCCGAACAAATAGATCGCCATGATCACGATCGGCACGACGGTGAACGCCGCGGCGAGCGGGATGTTTCCGGCGGTGCCCTGGTGGATGAAGACCGCCTGGCCGATGAAGATGCGCGACTGACCGATGATCTGCGGAATGATGTAGTCGCCGAGCGTGAGCGAGAAAGTGAAGATCGAACCCGCGACAACGCCAGGGAAGGCAAGCGGCAGGATCACCTTGCGGAAGGTCTGGCGCGGTTTGGCGCCAAGATCGGCCGAGGCCTCCAGCAACGAGGCAGGCACGCGCTCGAGCGCGGCCTGAATCGGCAGTATCATGAACGGCAGCCAGATATAGACGAAGACGATGAAGGTGCCGATATAGCTGATCGAAAGCGACGGTCCGCCGATCACCGGAATTGCCAGAATGCCGTCGAGCAGCCAGGCGAGCCCAAGTTGATCGAAGACCCAGGTGACGATGCCTTCCTTGGCGAGGATCAGCTTCCAGGCATAGACCCGCACCAAATAGCTCGACCATAGCGGCAGCATGACGAGCAAATAGAGCACGGCCTTGGTGCGCCCGGTCGCGTGCAACGCCATGTAGCGCGCGATCGGAAACGCGATGGCGGCGGCGGCGATGGTGACGGCGGCGGCCATCATCACGGTGCGGCCGATGATGTCGAGATTGGCCGGGTGCGCGAGCTCGCCGTAGGTGCGCAACGTGAACTCGCGATTGACCACGCCGGAAAACTCGTCAATCGAGAAGAAGCTTTGCAGCAGGAGCGCGATCAACGAGCCCAGATAGACCACGCCGAGCCAGAGGATTGGCGGCCCGAGCAACGCGAGCAGCAGAAGGTGCGGGTGGCGATAGAGCACGCCCGAGAGCCGGCGCAGGGGCGAGGTGCGCGGCATGGGCTCGAGCGCCAGCGCAGTCACGGCGGCGCCTCCGAATCGGGCCCAAGTGGCGTCATGTCATCGAGCCGCCAAGCGAGGCGCACCCGACCATCGGCGCTCGCCGCCATGGGCTCGGCCTCGTTCTGACGCTGCGCGATGAGGACCAAGCCGTCGGTCAGTCTGATTTCATAGCGCGTATGGCTGCCGTGATACTGGGCCGCCACGACTTGGCCGTCGGTCATGGCCCAGCCGGTCTCCGGCATGGCGCCGCCCGCGGCAAAGCGAATCTTCTCCGGCCTGAGCGCGAAAGTGCCAGCTCGGCCGGCCAGGCGCTGGGCGCTAGCCGGCTCGATGATGTTCGCGTGGCCGACGAAATCGGCCACGAAGCGCGTGGCGGGGCGGGCATAGATGGTTTCGGGTGTATCGACCTGGGCGATGCGCCCCTTGTTGAACACGGCAACCCGATCGCTCATCGAGAGCGCCTCGCCCTGGTCGTGCGTGACAAAGACGAAGGTGATGCCAAGCGAGCGTTGCAAGGTCTTCAACTCGCTCTGCATTTCCTCGCGCAGCTTAAGGTCAAGCGCGCCGAGCGGCTCGTCCAGCAAGAGCACCTTGGGTTGATTGATCAGCGCGCGCGCGAGCGCGACACGCTGGCGTTGGCCGCCCGAGAGCTGGCTCGGCCGGCGGGTCTCGAGGCCTTCGAGGCGGACCAGGTTGAGCATTTCGGCGCCGCGGCCATGGCGTTCCCGCCGTGACACGCGCCGCACCATCAGCCCGTAGCAGACATTGTCGATGACGTTCATGTGCGGGAACAGCGCGTAGTCTTGGAACACGGTATTGACGTCGCGCTCGAACGGCGGCAGGCGGTCCGCCTGAACGCCGAAGATTTCGATATGGCCCGCGCTCGGGCGCTCGAAGCCGGCGATTAGCCTAAGACAGGTGGTTTTGCCCGAACCTGACGGGCCGAGCATGGCGAAGAATTCACCCGCGCGTACCTCGAGGCTGACGTCATCGACCGCGCGCACCTCGCCGAAATGACGCGAGACACGCTCGAAGCGAACGGCGATATCCACGGCGCGATCCGCGTCACGCTCCCGGCACGAAACCGCGCCGCCGCCCGCTGCGGGCGACGACGCGGCTTCAAGCCGATCGCGATCTCAGCGACCGCCGAGAACCGCGATGTAGTCGGTCACCCAGCGATAATAGGGCACGCAGGTGCCCTGGCTGGCGCATTTGGAAACCGGCGTGCGCCAGAAGTGGATGCGCTCGAAATTGTCGAGACCGTTGGTCTTGCAGCCCTCGTCGGTCAGCAGCGCATTGCCCTTACAGGCGTCGAGCACGGCGGGGACCGAGCCAAACCAGGCCGCAAGGTCGCCCTGGAGCTTCGGGTTGATCGAGTGCTCGAGCCATAGATAGGCGCAGTTCGGATGCGGCGCGTCGGCGTGCATCATGGTGGTATCGGCCCACCCCGTGGCGCCCTCTTCGGGGACCGTGCTGCCGACCGGCTTCTTCTGCGAAGCGAGGATGTTGACCTGGAATGGCCAGGACGACGACGCGACCACGCCTTCGTTGGTGAAATCGTCGATCTGCACGAACGCGTCGTGCCAATAGCGCCCGACGATCTGGCGCTGCTGGCGCAGCAGCGTGAGCGCCGCCTTGTATTGATCCTCGTTCAACTCATAGGGGTCCTTGATGCCGAGCTCGGGCTTGTGCTTCATCAGGTACATCGCCGCGTCGGCGATATAGATCGGGCCGTCGAAGGCCTGCACGCGGCCTTTGTTGGGCTTGCCGTCGGGCAGCGTGGTTTCCTCGAAGACGACCGACCAGCTCTTGGGTGGCTCCTTGAAAATGTTGGTGTTGTACATCAGCACGTTCGAGCCCCACTGATAGGGCACGCCATAATGCACGCCGTCGACCGTGTGCCACGGCGCCTTCTGCAAGCGCGGATCCACCTTCTTCCAGCTCGGGATCAGGTCGACGTTGACGGGCTGCACGCGCTTGCCCGAGATCAGGCGGAGGCTGGCGTCGCCCGAGGCAGTAACCAGGTCGAAGCCGCCTTCGTTCATGAGCGCGACCATTTCGTCGGACGTGCCCGCTGTCTTCACGTTGACCTTGCAACTCGTCTTCTTCTCGAAGTCGGTCACCCAGTCGAAATTCTTGTCGGTCTCGCCGCGCTCGAGATAGCCGGGCCACGCGACGATATCGACCGCGCCTTCGCCGGCGCCAATTTTCTTGACCATATCAGCGGCGTCTGAGGGGCTGGTCGACGAGACGGCGATGAGGGCCGTAGCGGCCAGCACACCGAACACAGTGCTCCGGAGCATGAGCGTCCTCCCAATGGTTGTTTGTGGCGCGGCGCGCTGCGGTCGCGCGCCACTGGGTAAATCCTAGAGAAGCCCGGCTCACTTCGCCATTTCAAAAATCAGAATGGTAAATTCGGAAATACCGAATTTATCCTTCGGCCGAACCTATGTGCCGGGGCTGTGGCCGATGTTCGCGCGCGACCTCCAGGAAATTGGCCGCCGCCAGGGTCAGCGGCGCACCCCGCCGCCATGACAGACCGACATCGAGCGTCGGCAATCTATCGGCGAGTGAGCGGATCTCGAGCCGATCGCCCTCGAGCGACCACGGCCGAAACGCGAGATCGGGCAGGATCGTGACGCCGGCGCCAGTCGCCACCAGGCTGCGCACCGCCTCGACCGAGCTGGTGCGAAGCGCGATCGGCGGCCTGATGCCCGCGGCGCGTAAATAGGCGGCCGAGGACTGCTCGAGCTCGTCAACGGCAAGAACGATCAGCGGCTCCTCGCTCAAATCGTGCAGCGGCACGCTGTCGCGCGCCAGCAAGGCATGGCTCGCTGGCAACCAAAGGCGATAGGACGAAGTGACCAAAACCTCGGATTCGAGCGCCATCTGGTTTGCGAGGTTCGAGACGATGAGAGCCGCGATATCGAGTTCGCCATTGACCAGGAGATGTTCGACATAGTCGCGGCTGTCCTCGACCACCGTGACCCTTACCTCGGGATAGGCGCGTCGATAACGGGCCAGCAAGTCGGCCAGATAATAGCCCGCGACCAGGCTCGTCACGCCCAGATTGACCACGCCCTCGACCGGAATGTCGTCGACATGCAGCGCGCGTTCGGCACTGCCGACCGTCGCCAGGATATTCTCGGCGTGGCGCAAGAACTGGTGGCCCTTGTGAGTGAGCGTGAGGCCCTTTGCCGAGCGATAAAAGAGCGTCGCGCGCAGATGTTCTTGCAGCGCCTTGAGGGCTTCGGCCACCGTCGAGGGCGAGGCACCGATATCGTGCGCCGCACGGGTCAACGATCCGCGCTCGGCGACCGCGACGAAATAGCGTACTTGTCTTAGCGAAAGCGCCATCGAACCGCCTCGACCGATCGTCGATCGGCCTCATCGTGGCGGCGCTTCGCGGCGCGGTGCAGTCGCGAAGAGTCGCGCTCACACCGGCTGTTCACAACACGGAACTGTAATCCAAGGGCGAGACTGCTCTGATCGCTTCCCGCCGCTTGTAGCGCTCGACCAGGTTGGAAACCTCGACCACCGAAAGCGTCAAGAGAAACAGGCGATGTTCCGGCTCCTTCATGGCGTCGATCGGAAACTTGTCGAGATGGGCGACGATCTCTTCCATACGCGGGAACACCGCCTCATAGAATGCGCGGACCTCATCCATCGTGCTGGCCTCGCGCTTCTCGGTGCGCTGGCGTTCGCGCTCCAACGACCAGTCGAGGAAAGGCTCGAGGTCGCGAAACGGCGCCGGCAATGCATGATCGCTCATCGCGATGCCTCAATCTGCGGAGCCGGTTTGGCGTTCCGGTAGAAGCCCACATGGTCTTCCATAACCTTGTGGAAATAGCGGATCATGATTTCCTCGTCGCCGAATTGCAGATGCGTCTTGGCCCGCGAGGCCAAGCCTCTATAGAGCGCTTCATGGGCGATTGAATCTTCCTGTTGCACGTCGCGGATCAGGCACTTGAAGAATTCCTGCGAAATCCGCCGCCCGGCCTTCATCGCCGTCGGAAAATAATAGCGGATCTCCCAAATCGTCCGATCGACCGCGAGCGGCCAGAAATTGTAGGTCGCGAAACCGTCTTCGCTTGGACCGTGGAACAGGATGATGACCATGTTGGGGAACAGCACGTAGAAGTCGAACTCGCCGACGAGCTGCTTGATGCGCAAGCCCTCGGGGCCACGGTCGATCTTGCCGAGCAAGGTCTCAAGCGACGACAGTTTGTATTCGGGTACGAACTCGCATGACCACAGCGTGTGACGCTCGTAGAGCCTTACGTCCAAGAGCCTGGTATGCTTTTTCTCGTTCAGCAGAAAGGTGTGGCCGATCAAAAGCGGATGCTGGAACGGCAGGTGATAGACCTCGTTTTGTGCGTCGAGTGCGATCTTCCAGTTGGTGCGTTCTTCGACCTTGTACGTCTGCAACAACGCCATCTCGTTGAACGGGCAACCCTCCAGCTGATCGGCGACGCCGCCAAGATAGTCACGCAAGCTCTGAGTCGGTTTCGGATCGAGATAAACGAAAATGAAGCCGCCCCAGACATCGCTATTGACCGGCGTCAGGCCGTGTTTCGTTTTGTCGATTCCGAAGAAACTCTCCTCGTCGGGCACGCCGACAAGCTCGCCCCTATCGTTGTACTGCCAATTGTGGAAGGGACAGAACAAGCCAACCGAACATTGGCCGCTTTCCTGCGGGACGACCAAATTTCCCCGGTGCGAACAGACATTGTGGAACACACGGATCACATTGTCCTTGCCGCGAATGACCAGCAGAGAGGCCTTGCACACCGCCAGATCGCGCACGAAGAAGCTGCCCGGTTTCGGCACGTCGTCGATTCGGCAGAGATTGACCCAGGTGCGGCGGAAGACCCGGTCGCGCTCGAGCTCGAAATATTCCGGTGAAATACAAGGCTCGGCCGGGACGGGGCCCTTGCCCAGATCGGGGTACTTATCGGCCCACTGTGTATTGCGCAGCAGCGTCTTCATCGTGCACCCCTCGAAAAAGGCCAATCGGAGAAGCCTGTTGGGCGGAAATCATAGGTTTTGCCGGGCCCTGACGCCAGTGTGCTCGTGCCGCCGACGCGACCTAGACCGGGCTCCGTGTTCGTTTTCTGAACATTGCGCTTGACTAGCCTCGTTCACTTCGTGAACATGAAAAATGCTCGGGCGGACAAGGTGATGTCGGCACGCGCGCGCTCGAATAGCAGCCGGGGCCTAGGGCACCCGAACGGCGGTAGCGTGGCCAGCCGGCGCTGCAACCGCGTAAGTCTTTGACAAATCACCACTACTGACCGGTCCAGCACGCCTCGGCGCACGCCGCTTGGGCGCGGGGCCATGACATCGCGCAGGTGACAGGACGGACGATGTCGGCGACAGCGCCATGAACTTGGTCGTGCTGACCACCGACACATTGCATCACCGCCAATTCGTCCGGGCGGTTCAAGCCTCGAAGCCGATTGCCCGCGTCTTTGTCGAGACCGAAGCGCGCGCGCGCGCCGGCTTCGAAACCGCGCATCCGTTCGAGACCGCGCGCGAGCGGTACGAAGCCCTGCATTGGTTTGGCGGCTCGCCGCCAGCGCTGGCTTCATTGGCGCCGAGCGAATCCTTCTCCAATCTGAATGCGCCGGAAGCCGTGCGGGCGATCGCCCAGGCAAAGCCTGACGCGCTCATCGTGTTCGGCACTGGGCGATTGAACGAAGCGATCATCACCCTTTGCCCGGAACGCGCACTCAATCTGCACGGCGGCAACCCCGAGGATTATCGTGGCCTCGATACGCACCTCTGGGCAATTTATCACGGCGACTTCGCGGCGCTGGTCACCACGCTGCATCGACTCGCTTCCAAGCTCGATACCGGCGATGTCATCCAGATGCTGCCGCTCCCGCTCGTGCGCGACCTGGCGCTTCATGAGCTGCGCCGCGTCAACACCGATATCTGCGTCAAGCTCACGCTCGATGCGCTGGCCGAACTCGAACGGAATGGGCGATTTTCCGGCCGTGTGCAGCGCCGTGTCGGGCGCTATTACTCGTTCATGCCCGCTGTTTTGAAAGCGCTTTGCGTCGAGCGCTTTGCCCGCCATACGAGCCGGCTGTGACCGAGCCTGAGCCGCAAACTTATGCGTCGCGCCTCGCGGCCGATGCGTTGACGATCTTTCTGTTTCACGGCGTCGTCGAGCGGCACGTGCACAAGATACGTAATTACACACGCAAACATATTGCGGCCAGGCGTTTCGCCAGCATTCTCGAGGCGTTGACAGCCGCTGGCACGGCGGTTTCGCTCGACGACGTGATCAAGATCGCGGCTGGGAAGGGGCGGTTGCCCGCGAATGCGTTCGCAATCACCTTCGACGACGGGTTCCGGAACAACTTCACCGTCGCGGCGCCCATACTTGAGGCGAGGCAAATTCCAGCGACCTTCTACCTGACCACGGGATTCGTCGAACACAATGGCATGTCGTGGATCGACCGCATCGAATACGCCATCGAATGCGTGCCGCAGGGGCGCGTCGCGCTGCCGGTCGGTGAGCGTGACTATCGAGACGCGGAAGGCGCGCGAGTCTTGCTCGAAGAAATTCGTACGGTGGTGAAAGCGGATCCTGGTATAGATGCCGACCGCTTTGCGAGTGAGGTGCAGCACGGGCTCGGCGTGCCCGAAACGCATGGCAGCAACGATCCGCTCGATCAAAAGCTCAATTGGGCCGAGGTTCGTGCCCTCGCGGCCGAAGGGCTGTTTCACGTTGGCGGACATTCCCACCGTCACGTCAATCTCGCTTTCCTGGACGCGGCGAGCCTCGCTCGCGAGATCGAGACCAGCCGCACACTGCTCGCCGAGCGCGCGGGACTTAGCTGCCGGCATTATTCCTATCCCGAGGGGACGCCGAACGCCTATTCCGACACAGTCATCGCGGCGTTGAAGGGCATTGGCGTGCAATGTTGCCCCACCGCAGAGGACGGTATCAATCCTCCGCCGTTCGATCTGTTTCGGCTCAAGCGCGTCATGGTGGTGTGATGAAGCTGTTTGGAAAAGATTTGCCGCGCGAAGTCGCTATCGTCGCCGAGATCGGCGTCAATCACGAGGGCGATCCCGAAGCGGCGTTGAGGCTCATCAGGCTTGCGGCCGAGGCCGGTGCCGACGCGGTCAAGTTCCAAAGCTATACGCCGGCGCGTTATGCCGCATCGAACGATGCCGAGCGGCTCGCGCGCGTCGGTCGCTTCGCGCTCGACGAGACGACGCATGAGCGCCTCGCCGCCGAGGCCAAGGCGCGCGGCATTCACTTCTTTTCCACGCCCTTGAGCGAGGATTGGGTGCCGGTGATTGCGCGCTTGGGCGCGGCGATCAAGATCGCGAGCGGCGATCTGACGTTCGAGCCCGTGATTCGTGCCGCCGCGCGCACTGGCAAGCCGGTGATCGTCTCGACCGGGCTCGGCACCGATGAGGAGATCGACCGCGCGGTCGGCTGGCTCACGGAGGAAATCGGCGCCGGGCAGCTCGGTGAGCGGGTCGTGTTGCTCCATTGCGTGGTTGCCTACCCGACGCCGATCGAGGAGGCCAATCTCCTGGCGATCCCGTTTCTCGCCGAGCGCTATCGCGTGCCGATCGGCTATTCCAATCATGTCATGGGGCTCGATGCGTGCTTCGGCGCGGTTGCGCTCGGCGCCTGCGTGCTCGAGGTCCACGTGACGGATCGGCGCGAGGGCCGCACGTTCCGCGATCATCAATTGTCGCTGCTGCCGGACGAGCTCGCCGAGCTGGTGCGCCGCACGCCGGGTTTCCGCGCGGCGCGCGGCGGCTTCGGCAAGCCGCGCCAACCGAGTGAGCTCGCGGCCCTGCAGGCCGTGCGAAAAGGCGTCGTCGCGGCGCGTGATCTTGCGGCCGGCACCGTGCTCGCACGCGACGATCTGATGTATGCGCGGCCGGCGACCGAGTTCGCCGCGAGCGAGCTTGGCACGCTGATCGGCCGTCGACTCAAGGCGGACCTCAAAAGCGGCATGCTCGTGCCGCGTGGTGGTGTCGCCTAGGCATGTGCGGGATTGCCGGCGTAATCGCCGCCGCGCCGCCCGATCCGGCGCGCGTGCGCGCGGCGCTTGCGACCATGAAACAGCGCGGACCCGATGCCGAGGGCGTGCATCAGGGCCGGCTCGGCAATCATGCCGTCACGCTCTTGCACACGCGACTCTCGATCATCGATCTCGATCCGCGCGCCAATCAGCCCTTCGTGCGCGATGGGCTCGCGCTTAGCTATAATGGCGAGCTCTATAATTACCTCGAAGTGCGCGCCGCGCTCGAAGCGCTTGGCCATCGCTTCACCACGCAATCCGATACCGAGGTGCTCATCGAGGCCTATCGCGCCTGGGGCGAGGCGTGTCTCAACCGCTTCGAGGGCATGTGGGCGTTCGCGCTGCTCGACGAGGCGAAGGGAAGGCTGTTCCTGAGCCGCGACCGCTTCGGCGAGAAGCCGCTTTATACGATGCGGAAGGATGGCGCGCTTTATTTCGCCTCCGAAGTGAAGGCGCTGGCCGCGCTCGCCGGCTCATGGCCCGCGCCCGATCGCGCGCAAATCAGGCGCTATCTGGTGAACGGCTATAAGGCGCTCTACAAACAACCGGCGAGCTGGTTCGAGGGCGTGCGCGAGCTGCCGGCGGCGCATTATGCCGCGATCACCGAGCCGCTCAGGGTCGAGCCCAAGCGCTATTGGAGGCTCAGCTATTCGCCCGAGGCCATGTCGCTCGCCGACGCGCGGGATGGCGCGCGCGAGCGCCTGTTCGAGGCGGTGAAACTGCGTCTTCGCGCCGACGTGCCGATCGCGTTTTGTCTGTCCGGCGGCATCGATTCGAGCGCGCTCGCCGGCATCGCGGCCAAGCATTTCGGGCAAGAGCTGCACGCCTTCTCGGTGGTCGATTCCGATCCGCGCTATGACGAGCGCGACAACATGACCGCGACGGTCGATTTTCTGGGCTGCGCGCATCATGTCGCTCATACCTCGACCGAAGGCTTCTTCGACCGGCTTGACCGCCAGATCGCCTATCACGACGCCCCGGTCGCCACCATCACCTATTACATGCACGCCTTCCTTTCCGAGGCGATTCACCAAGCGGGCTTCAAGGTGGCGATCTCGGGCACCGCGGCCGATGAGATGTTCACCGGCTACTACGACCATTATGGCTTCTGGCTCGCCGAGATGAGCGCGCGGCGGGATTTTCCCGCGCTGCTCGACGATTGGCGCGGGAGTTACGGCCGATATGTCCGAAACCCGGTGCTGCAAGACCCGCTCGTCTTCCAAAACAACCCCGATGAGCGCGGTCATATTTTTCTCAATGCCGAATTGTTCACCGGTTTTCTGGCCGCGCCGTTCGACGAGGGCTTCGAGGAAGCGCCCTATGGCGACAACCTCTTGCGCAAGCGCATGCTGAACGAGCTGTTCCACGAGTGCGTGCCGGTCATCCTGCACGAGGACGATCTGAATTCGATGATGGTCTCGGTCGAGAATCGCTCGCCCTATCTCGATCGCGCGCTGACCGAGTTTCTGTTCCGCGTGCCGGCCGAACACCTGATCAAGGATGGCTATGTCAAGTTCCTGCTGCGCGCGGCGGTCGACGGGCTGGTGCCGGATTCGGTCCGGCTCGACAAGAGGAAGCGCGGCTTCAACGCCTCGATCGATTCATTGATCGACAGAAAAAACCCGGACACGCGCGCGCGGCTGCTCGATGGCAGCCCGATTTTCGATCTGGTGCGGCGCGAGGCGGTCGAACGCTTTCTTGACGCCGATATGACCGATAACTCGTTCTCGAAATTCCTGTTCAGCTTCGTCTCGGCCAAGATCTTCATGGACCGGCACGCGGCCTGATGCGTTATTGCACGCGCTGCATTCTGCCCGACACGCGGCCCGGCATCACGCTCGATGGTTCAGGCGTGTGTTCGGCCTGTCGCGGCCATGACGACAAGGAACATCGCATCGATTGGGCGGCGCGGCGCGCGGCGTTCGAGCGCCTCGTGGCGGAGACCAAGGCGCACAACGCCGCCTATGACTGCGTGGTGCCGGTCTCGGGCGGCAAGGATAGCTGGTATCAAGTGATCACCGCGCGGCGCCACGGCCTGAAGCCGCTCGGCGTGACTTGGAAGCCGCCCGGGCGAACTCCACTCGGGCAAAAAAATCTCGATGCCATGATCGCCGCGCTCGGCATCGATCATATCGACTACACGATCTCGCCCGACATCGAGCGGCGTTTCATGAAAGCCGCGTTCGAGCGCAAGGGCGCCTCGGCGATCCCGATGCACATGGCGCTGTTCGCGATTCCAATTCGGCTCGCCACGCAATTCGGTATTCCGCTCATGGTCTGGGGCGAAAACCCGCAACTCGAATTCGGCGGCGCGGAGGCTGATCGGCTCGCCACTGATCTCGACCTCGACTGGGTGCGCCGCCATGGCGTGACCAACGGCACCGCGGTCGATGATTGGATCGGCGCCGAAGGCCTCGGCGTCGAGGATCTCGCCGCCTTTCGTCTGCCAGCGGCCGATTCGTTCAAATCGGGCGTGCGCTCGATCTTCCTCGGGTCTTATTTCAAATGGAGCAGCTTCGAAAACGCGCGCCTCGCCGCCGAGCACGGCTTCACGCTGGGCGACGCGCCGGCGACGGGGGCGTGGAACTTCGCCGATCTCGACGACCGCTTCATCTCGATCCATCACTTTCTCAAGTGGCACAAATTCGGCCTGACGCGCGCCTTCGATAATCTCTCCGTGCAAATCCGCTTCGGCCGGACGACGCGCGACGAGGCGATCAAGACGCTGAGGTCTCTCGGCGTGCAGGAGCCGCGCGAGGATATCGAGGCGTTTTGCGAATTCGTGCGGCAACCGCTTCCTTGGTTCCATGAGATCGCCGAGCGCCACCGCAATCCGGCGATCTGGCAAAAGCGCGGCAATAATTGGGTGATCGACGGCTTCCTGATCGAGGATTGGGACTGGTCGCAATGAGTGAGGCCTGCCCGATGTGCGACGGCGCGGCGCTTGCGCTCCTTCATCGGTTCGACGCGCGGCCCGAGGGCGAAAACGATTTCGGCTTCATGCCCTATCGGCGCGAATTATGGCGCTGCGGGGCCTGCGGGCATGTCATCAACCGGCATGATTTTCCGCTCGATCGGCTCTATGCCGCGAGCTATGTCGACGCGGTCTATGGCGCGCGCATGGAACAGGATTTCGCGCGCATCATGGCGTTGCCGCCCGAGCGCTCCGACAATCGCCAGCGCCTGAATCGCGTCGAGGCCTATGTCGCGGCGCGCGGCCCCGGCCTGCCGCGCCGCGCGCTCGATGTCGGCGCGGGCCTCGGCGTGTTTCCCGCCGCGCTCGTCGAAGCGGGATGGGACTGCCTCGCGATCGACCCCGACCCGCGCGCGACCGCCCATATCGAGACGCATACGCGCGCCACGGCGCGCTGCGGCGATTTCGCCGCTTTGCCGCCCGAGCGGCGCTTCGCGCTGGTGAGTTTCAACAAGGTGCTCGAGCATGTGCGCCCGATGGTCACGATGCTCGCGCGCTCGAAGGAGTGGCTGTTGCCCAGGGGTCTCGTCTATGTCGAATTGCCCGATGGCGAAGCCGCGCTCGAGGCCGGCCCCGCGCGCGAGGAATTCTTCGTCGAGCATTTTTGCGCCTTCAGCCTGGCGTCCTTCGCGCTGCTCGCCTTGAAGGCGGGCTTTCGCGCCGAGCGCGTGGAGCGCATTCGCGAGCCGAGCGGCAAATACACGCTCTTTGGGTTTCTGTCGGCGGCATGAGCGAAGCGGCACGCAAGGACGTGGAAAGCGCCGTGTTGGAGCCGCAGCCCTTCGAGGCGGAATTTCTGGGCGGGCCGTGCTTTCGGCTCGTCACGTCAGCCGAGGCAGGCGCCAAGGAGATTGGACGCGCCATGACCGGCTTGATGGCGCGGCCGGAAATTCGTGGCGCGAAACTGATCACGGCGCGCGTGCCGGGGCCCGATGCGGGCACGATCGGCGCGCTGGAGCGCGCGGGCTTTCGGCGCATCGAAACATTGATCACCTTCGAGCGCGCGCTGAACGACTCCGATACGCCGGAGGCGGGCGATGTCGTGCGCCAGGCGCGACCCGACGATGCCGCCGCCTGCATCGAGATCGGCCGCTCGGCGTTTCATACCGACCGCTTCCACGCCGATCCGCGCATCCCGAAGGCGGCGGCCGATGCGCTCAAGGCGCGCTGGGTCGCCAATGATCTGAACGGCCGGGCCGATGCCGCGTTCGTCGCTCTGGCCGAGGGGCGCCCGGCCGGTTTCAACCTGTGCCTGAAGCGCCAATCGGTCGCCGTGATCGATTTGATCGCCGTGGACCAGGCGCGGCGCGGGCGGGGCCTCGGCGCCGCCTTGGTCGCGGCGAGTCTCGCTCATTATGCGAAGAGCGCGCGCACCATGCAGGTTGGCACCCAGGCCAATAACGCCGCCTCGATCGCGCTTTATCGGCGCTTCGGCTTCGCGCCCATCGCCGAAGCCGTGACCTTGCATTGGATGGCATGATGCGCGCGCTCAAGGCCGGCGTGATCGGGCTCGGGGTCGGCGAGCGCCATGGCGCCGCCTATCAGGCCGAGCCCGGCTGCGAGCTGGTCGCGCTCTGCGATCTCGATGAGAAGCGCCTGAAAGAGGTCGGCGACCGGCTCGGCGTCGCGGAACGCCACACCGATTGGCGCCGCATCACCGAGCATCCCGAGCTCGATGTCATCTCGATCTGCTCCTATGACGATTGCCATGCCGAGCAAGCGGTTTCCGCGTTTCGTCATGGCAAGCACGTCATGGTCGAAAAGCCGGCGGCGCTGCACCGCGCCGAGGCCGAGGCGATGCTGCGCGCCATGACCGACAGCAAACGTCTGATCACTTCGAATTTGATCCTGCGCAAGAGCCCGCGCTTCATCGCCGTGCGCGACATGATTCGTGACGGGCGTTTCGGTGAAATCTTCTATCTCGAAGGCGATTACATCCACGAGATTCTGTGGAAGATCGTCACGGGCTGGCGCGGCCGCATGCCGTTCTACTGCGTTACCTATGGCGGCGGCATTCATTTGATCGACCTGATGCGCTGGCTGATGGGGCAGGAGATCGTCGAGGTTTCCGGCATGGGTAACAAGCTGGCCTCGCGCGGCGCCGACTTTCCCTATCCTGACACCATCGTCAATCTCATGCGCTTCGAGGGCGGCGCGCTGGCCAAGAGCCTCACCACCTTCGCGCCGCAACGCCCGCAAATTCACGCGCTCTCGATCTATGGCTCGCGCGCGACCTTCGTCAACGACATGCCCAACGCCAAATTGTTCGGCGGCAGCAAGCCGGAAGACGAAACCCCGATGCGCGCGCCCTATCCGGCGATCGAGAAGGGCGCGCTGCTGCCCGATTTTCTCGCCGCAATCCGCGAGGGGCGCGAGCCCGAAATCGGCGCGCGAGATATTTTTCGCGTCATGGATGTGTGCTTCGCGGCCTGGGAATCGGTCGAGGCCGGGCACACGGTCAAGGTGAGCTATCTGATCTGATGAGCGAGCCCAGGATCATTCCGTTCGGCCGGCCGATGATCGGCGCGGAGGAACAGGCGGCGGTCGCGCGCGTGCTCGCCGGCCCGCAGCTCGTGCACGGGCCGGCCGCCCATGATTTCGAGACCCGCTTCGCCGCCCGGGCCGGCGTCGCGCACGCCGTTTCGGTGTCATCCTGCACGGCGGGACTGCATCTTGCGTTGCATGTTCATGGCATCGGGCCGGGCGATGAGGTGATCGTGCCGGCCATGACCCATGTCGCGACCGCGCACGCGGTCGAATATTGCCGGGCGAGGCCGGTCTTCGTCGATGTCGATCCCACGAGCGGTAATCTCGATCTCGAGGCGCTCGAGGCGGCGATCGGACCGAACACGCGCGCCATCATGGTGGTGCATTTTCTCGGCCTGCCGCCCGACATGACGCGGCTGCGCGCGATCGCGAAAAAGCACGATTTGCTCGTGGTCGAGGATGCCGCGCTCGCGCTTGATGCGAGCTATGATGGCGTCAAGGCCGGCGGACTTGGCGATGTGGCGAGTTTCTCGTTTTACCCGACCAAGCACATGACGACCTCCGAAGGCGGCATGGTGACGACCAACGATGCCGAAATCGCCCGGCGTGTCGCCGCGATGAAGGCGTTCGGCTATGACAAGACGCTCGACGAGCGCACCCGCCCCGGCATCTATGACGTGACCGCGCTCGGCTACAACTACCGCATGAGCGAGGCCCACGCGGCGATCGGGCTGGCGCAATTGGCGAAGCTCGATGGCTTTCAGGCCGCGCGCGCCGCGAACTTCAAGGCGCTCAGCGACGGCCTCGCCGATTGCGCCGAGCTCATGGTGTTCGCGCCCGCGCAAGGCAAGGGGCGCTCGTCGCATTATTGCCTGAACGCGATGCTGCCGCGCGATGGCGGGATCGCGCGCGACGATGTGGTGGCGCAGCTAAAAGCCAAGGGCATCGGCACCAGCGTGCATTATCCGAGCGCGGTGCCGCTATTCGCCTATTATCGCGAGAAATATGGCTACCGCGCGGGTCAGTTTCCGGTCGCCGAATGGCTCGCCCGGGCGACCATCTCGCTGCCGGTCGGACCGCATCTCGAACCGGGCGATCCGGCGCGCATCGCCAATTCGCTCAAGGCCGCGGTCGCGGTCGCCGAGGCGCGCTAGGCGCGCCATGAGACAGGAGACAAGAACCGCCGTGATCGATCCGTCCTATCAAGCCGCGCTCGACCGCCTGAAGCCGCATCGCATTCTGTTGGTCGGCGGGGCCGGCTTCATCGGACACAATCTCGCGCTCGAACTCGGCCGCCATGGCCAGAGCGTCATGGTCGCCGACAATCTGATGGTGAACAATCTGGTGCAGAACGTGTCGTCGGCGCAAATGGCGCCGGTGCAACGCAGGCTCTATCAGAATTTCCTGCTCGACCGATTCATCTTGATGCGCGACGGCGGCGTCAATTTTCGCAATGTCGATGCGCGCAATTCGATTGAGATCGCGCGCGTGTTCGACGAGTTTCAGCCGACCAAGATTGTCCATCTGGCTGCCATCGCGAGCGCGGTGGAGGCACGGAAGGATCCCGGCCTGGCTTTCGATCTTCAGCTCGTCACGTTTAGGAACGTGCTCGAGCAAGCGCGACTGAGCCATGGCCGGGTCAACCAGGTCATGTTCATGAGTTCGAGCACGGTCTATGGCGATTTCGAGGGGGCGGAAGTTGACGAGATGACCCGGCCGCAGCCTGAGGGCATTTATGCCAATGGCAAGTATATGGGTGAACGATTAGCCCGCACCTATGCGACGCAACACAATGTTCCTTCGATCATTGTGCGACCTTCGGCGCTTTATGGCGAGCGCTGTGTGAGCCGTCGGGTCTCACAAGTCTTTGTCGAGAATGCATTGTCGGGTAAGCCCTTGCTGCTCGAAGGCGGCGGCGATGGCCGTCTCGACTTCACTTACATCAAGGACCTTGTCGATGGGATGGTGCGCGGCTTGGCTATTGATTGCCAAGCCGGGTACACCAACACCTACAATCTGACTTATGGCAACGCTCGCACGGTGGCGGACCTGGCCGCGGTGGTAAAAAGCGTGGTGCCGGAAGCTAAGCTCGAGGAACGGCCGCGCGCCGCCGATAAGCCGATTCGCGGCACGCTTTCGACCCAACGCGCCGCGCAAGAACTCGGCTTCCGCGCGGCTTGGCCGCTCGAAACCGGATACCGTCGATACTGTGAATGGTACGTCGCTGAGTGGCGCAAGGCGGAGGCTCAGTGCCGCTCGGCCTCGTAGTTTTCGCGCGCATGGATTCGCGCCGGCTGCCTGGCAAGGCGTTGTGCGATATCGCCGGTCGGCCATTATTGGGACGCGTGCTCGACCGCGTACGCGCGGTTCACTCCGCGCCGCCGATTGTCGTGGCCACTTCGGCGCGCGCGGTCGACGATCCGATCGCGCGCTTCGCCAAGGCGGAGGGTGTGGGATTGTTCAGGGGTGATGCCGCGGATGTGCTCGGCCGCGCTCTGGCCTGCGCGGATCATTTCGCATTTTCGGCGATCATCCGCATCTCAGGCGATAGTCCTTTCATAGACCCCGGCCTGATCAAGCAGTGCGTCACCCGCTTCGAGGCCGTGCCGGAGATCGATTTGGTGACCAATGCCATGCCCAAGACATTCGCACCCGGATTGAGCGTCGAGGTGATCGCGACCGAGGCTCTGCGCCGCGCTTCAAGAGAGGCCACCGCAACCGATGAGCGGGAGCATGTGACGCTATATTTGTATCGGCACGCGGCACGGTTTCGAATCGAGAATATCGCGGCGCCCGATGAGCGTTACCTTGGCATCACGCTCACCATCGATGAACCGGGCGATCTTGACCGCGCGACCTGGATCGCCCAGGCGCTCGGGCCACGCGCCGCGAGCGCGCCGCTCGACGAGGTGGTCGCCCTCGCGCGCCGCTTCGGTGCCGAACGCTCGCCGGAGGTCGTGCATGGACGTGCGTGAGCGAAAACCACCCCGTCGGTTTGCGGTCGGTCCGAAGGGGGCACAGGCGACGCTCGCCCATTGTGCCGACGTCGCGCTCGAGCCTGACGAGATGGTCAGCTTCGTTACCGCGAGCGGCACCGAGTTCGACGTGGTGCGCAAGGCCTGGGGCTATTACGCGACGCCCTCGCTCAATGCGCGACTGCCCGAGAAGGGCCTGCGGCCGGCCCTGGTCGGCAGCACGACGCGGCGTTATGTATTGCTGGCCGAACCCGCCAGGCTCGATGAATTCCACGCCTATCTGAAGAGTCAGCACATGACGGTCATCGCCTGGCTCGATGTCGACGAGGTGGTGTCGGTGAAATCGGCCAGTGAGCATTCCTGACATGAGCCGGCATGGAGATCGTGGATGAAGGCCAAGCTGAGAAGCGAGCCGCGCCGCTTCACGCCGCTTGTGGGCCTCGAGATCCGCGACTGCGGCGCTATCGAGCTCGGTATCGACGAGCAGATCACGGTTACGACCGAGACGGGCATCGGCAACGACATCGTCCGCAAGGAGTGGGGCTTCTACCTCTCGAACTCGCTGAACGCCAATCTCACCGCCAAGGGTTTCAAGACCGCGCTCGTCGTGAGCCATGCCAGCACCCCGCCGCGCACTTATCTCAACCTCGTCGAGCGCGACAAGATGGCGGCATTCGAGGCGTATCTGCGCGCGTTCAACGCGCGTGTCGCCTGTTGGCTCGACGAATGGCCGACCTCTGGTTGAGTTTGTAGAGAGACATGACACGCATCGCCGGAATCGCAAGCGGCGCCCCGCCAGACATCGCGGCTGCCATGGTATCGCGTATGACGGTGGGGAGTACCGCATGCGTGAGCCTATGTGTTGCACAGATCGGGCTGGCCTCCAGCGATGCCAAGAATGGCTGGTTCGATGACGGCCACGTCGTCGTTGCTTTCGATGGGCTGGTCTATAACCGTGACGAGTTCGACGCGCTTGAAACGATGTCCGATGCCGCCGTGCTCGCCGCGCTCTACCGGCGCTACGGCATGCCCGGCGCGCTTCACCGACTGAACGCGGATTTTGCCTGTGCGCTCTTCGATCGCGCGCAACGGAGGCTCTACCTGGCGCGCGATCGCTTCGGCGTGAAGCCGATGTACTACGTTGCGAGCGGCGCATTGGTCGCGTTCGCGTCGCGGCTTGCGGGGCTGTTTTGCCTGCCGGGCGTCGATCTTGCCCCCCGTCCGGACTATCTGGCCACGATGGCGGCCGGACACTATCGCTTTTTCGACAATCCGCCCGAGGCCACGCCCTATCGCGGACTCGCCCAATTGGCCCCCGGCATGGTGCTCACCATCGCCAATGGCTCGGCGTCATTGTCGCGTTGGTACGCGCTTGAGGATCAAGGTGACGATCCGCGTTCGTTCCAAGATTTGACGGAAGCCTATCGGGTGTTGTTTTTCGACTCGGTCAAGCGTCGCCTGGCGCGCGTCGATCGGCCTGCCTTCTCGCTTTCGGGCGGTCTCGATTCGAGCTCGGTCGCGACCAGTGCGGCGCTTATCTCGGGGACGCCGTCACGGGCCTATTCGACTGTCTATGATGGCGCCGCCTATGACGAGACGGCCGAGATTCGCGATGTTCTTGAAGGCGGCAGGATCGAGTGGCAACCAATCGAACTCGGCACCTTCGATCTCTTTGCCGAGGTCGCACGCCTTACGGCGCGGCACGATCAGCCGCTCTCGACCGTCACCTGGCTGGCGCACGCGGTGCTCTGCGAAAAAATCAAAGCGTCGGGTCATGGCGGGATCTTGGGTGGTCTCGGTGGCGATGAGCAACACGCCGGCGAGTATGATTATTTTTTCTATTTCTTCGCTGATTTGAAGGCCGCCGGTGATGAGGCGCGACTTGCCCACGAAATCGCGTGTTGGCAGCGCCATCACGATCACCCGGTCTGGCGCAAGACGCCGGGGGTGGCCGCGATGAAGATGGCACGGTTGACCGATTGCTCCGTGCCCGGCCGGGTGATCGCGGACGTCGATTTGCTGGCACGCTATCAAGAAGCGCTGTCGCCGGATGCGCGCTCGGCGGTCGCGCCGACGCTTGAAAACCCATTCCAGAGCTACCTCAAGAGCCACGCCTACAACGAAATCTATCGCGAGACGATGCCCTGTTGCTTACGCGCCTCGGAGCGCAACACCGAAGCACTCGGGCTCACCGACGCATTTCCGTTTTTCGATCACCGACTGGTCGAGCTCGCCTTTCGTGTGCCAAGTGTGCTCAAGATCAGGGACGGCGTGACGAAGCAACTCTTGCGCACCGCGATGAAGGGGACGCTACCGGAGAAAACGCGCACGCGGATCGCCAAGACAGGGTGGAATGCGCCGCTCCATCAGTGGCTGGCGGCGCGCTATAAGGCGCCCCTGCTCGATCTGGTGCGCAGCCGCGCCTTCCGCGAGCGCGGACTCTATCGGGCGAACGTCGTCGAACATTTGATCGAGGAGCATGCCACGATCGTTGAAAGCGGTGCGCCGCGCGACAACCACATGATGTTCTTGTGGCAGTTGATCGGCCTCGAGCTTTGGCTGAACGGCTTGGCCCAGGCCAGAAAGGCAGCCTAGCGCGATGAGCCAGGAATCGCGGCGCGACCGACCGGTGGTCATCATCCAGATGATGAACCAATATGCCGATCTCCTGAGCGCGCTCGCCAAGGCACTGAGCGAGAATTACGGCATCGGCTCGATCCTGATCCATCGCGGGCCGGGCGATCTGCCCAACCCGAAGCGCTATCATTTTGACAAGACGGCGTTCGATGAGTTGCTCGACATCGAATCTATCCTCGCGCCACGCGCCATTGAAAATTTACCCCGCACCGCCGCGCTCGCGGCCGAGATCGCGACGGTCGAGCAGAGGCTTTCGATCAAATTGCTTGAAGCGGTGCGCGCGGATCGCCATCTCGGTCGCGGCTTTGTCGTCGGCGCGGTCTATGCGCGTTCGCGCTATGGTATTTCAGTCGATTTCGATCAGAGCCTCGATATCGCGCTCCGCCTCGCATGTCGATTCGAAGAGCTTTATCGCTCCCGCGAGGTCGTGGCGGTGATCGGCGCGATATCTTCGATCCATGGCAATCTGATGGTCAGCGTGGCCGAGGGCCTCGGCCTGCCGGTGCGGCAGCCCAATTTGACGAACAACACGCGGCTTTATTGGGCGGTCGATCGCCATTTCCGGCCGCTTGATTTCGAGGCCTCGCTGGCGCGCGCGCTGCAACAAGGCAATGCGCGCGCCGAACTCGGCACCACCGCGCGCGCGGCCGGCGTGATCGCGAGCCTGCCTCGGCAAACCACCTGGCGCTATCTCGCGCGAGCCATCTATCGCGCGACGCGGCGCGAACTCGGCCATCGGCTCAAGCGGCGCGATCAGGTCTATGGCAAATATCTCTGGGGCGATCTGCTGAAGACGATCATCGGCACATGGCGGCTGCGTCGTGCCGCGCGCAAGGCGACGCCCGTATTGCCGACGCTGCCCGCCGGCCTGCCCTATGTGTTTCTGCCGTTTTCGGTCGAGCCCGAATCGACCCTGATGGCCGAATCGCCGACCTGCGACAATCAACTTGCCTTGATCGATTGGGTCGCCAAGGCGATGCCGAGCGGCTGGCGCCTCCTCGTCAAGGAACACCCGGCCTTCACCGCGCCCCGCCCCGCGGGCTTCTGGGAGCGGGTGCGCGCCTACCCGAACGTGGTCGTGTTAGCGCCGCTCGAGCGCGGCGAAGATGCCATGCGCGGCGCCAAGGCGCTCGCGATCATCCGCAGTTCGCTCGGCTTCCAGGCCGCCGCGCTCGGCATTCCGGTCGTCACGCCGCATCCGGCCTATTATGGCGCGAGCCTGCCGCACGTCTTCATCGTCGAATCCTATCGCGCGATGGAAGCGGCCTTGCGCAAGATCGCGCGCGACGAGCTGCCGCCGATCGCGCTGCGAATCCAAGCGTTTCAGGCCTTGCACACTGTCTTCGACGAGGCGAGCCTGCCGATCGCCGATCCGAACCTGATTCGCGGCGTGGCCGGCGGGCGGGAGATCGACCCGGGCGAGGTGGGCCTAATCGTCCGATCGCTCGCCGAGAGTCTGAACCTCGGGTCCGGCGAAGTGGCGCGCGCGCTTCTGCTAAAGGGTGTCAGATGATTCCTTTCGCGCCAATCGATGCGTCCCTCCAAGAGATTACGTCGTGAGAACCGCCATCGTCGTCGAATCTCGACTGAGCTCGCGCCGCTTGCCGGGGAAGGCGCTGCGCCCGATCGCCGGCGAGCCCATGTTGGGCGTGCTGCTTGATCGGCTCAAGCGTTCGCGCCTTGCCGACGTGATCTGCGTCGCCACCTCGACCGAGCCCAATGACGCCGCCATCGCGGCGCTCGCGCGCGCCAAGGGCGTCGAGGCCTTTCTCGGCTCTCTTGACGACGTCCTTGGTCGCGTGTTGGGCGCGCTTGATTTTGTGGCCGCCGATTTGATCGTCGAGATCACAGGCGATTGCCCGCTCGTGGACCCGCTCCTCATCGATCAGGCCATTGCGCGTTACCTCGCGGGGGGCGCCGACTACCTCGCCAACATGCTCAATCGGCTGACCTACCCGATCGGCATGGATGTGCAAATTTATTCCCGCGCGCTGCTCGCCAGTGTCGATCTTCTGTGCCTCGAGCCGGACATGCGCGTCGACGTGACGCCCTATATTTATCGTCATGGCGAACGGTTCCGCTTGCTCAATATTCTGGCGCCGCCGCCCCTGAGCCGGCCGAATTACCGGTTGTGTGTCGATGTCAAGGAAGATTTCGAGTTGATCGAAGCGGTGCACCACGCGCTCGGCCGTCGTGGAACGGCCTACGGTCTCGCCGAGATCGTCGCCTTCCTCGATGCAAACCCTGCGCTCGCACGTCACAATCTGAACCAGCCCGACGCCTTCGCCTGTCCACGCACTGTCGGGCCGCTGCGCGAGGAAGAAATGCCACTTCCGGCCGACGATCCGAGGCTCGCCGCCGCATGACGCGCGCGCTGATCATTGGCTGTGGCCAAATCGCCGGTGGCTTTAATGAGAGCGACGAGACCAGCACTTTGAGCCATGTCGTGGCGCTGCGGCACGCGGGGGCCGACGTGATCGGGTGCATGGATCATGATCCCACCCGCGCGCGCCGCTTTGCCGAGCGCTGGAACATTGGCGAACACGGCACAGTGCTTGCTGCGATGCTGGAGCGCCTGGCGCCCGACCTTGTGGTCGATTGCACGCCGCCCAGCGTACGCCTCAGCATTGTCTCGGCTGCGCTCGTCGCGCCGAGCGTGCGCGCACTCTTGATCGAGAAGCCGTTGGCGAGCAGTGCCGCCGAGGCGGTCGCGATGCGTAGCCGTGTTCGCTCGGCCAACAAACCAGTGATCGTCGCCTATCAACGTGCTTTCGACGCGTGCTATGTCGCGGCCGAGACGATGGTGCGGCAGGGCGGACTCGGGCGATTGGTTCGTATTACTGCGATCGCTTATGGCGGCGCGCTCGCCAATATGTCGCATCTGCTCGAGCGCACGTTCGCGATGGCCGGTTGGCCACGCGAGGCCGCCCTAATTGGTGCACCGATTCTCGAAGACGCCAACGATCCCGGTCTTAGCTTCCGCGCCAGCTTCGCTGATGAGGTAGAGGGTGTCTTTCTCGCCGTGCCGCGCGCCGGGCCCGCCGTGATTGAACTCGAACTAATCGGCAGCGAGGGCCGGCTGCGCATCCTCGATTCCGAGCGGCGCGTCGAATTGAGCCGTGCGTTGCCCTCGCGCGATGGCGTGGCGCGGCTTGTCGAGTCCGTAGCACCCACACCCCTGCCGGCCCCTGATTGGGAGGCGATTCGTCACGTCGCCAAGGCCGCAATTGCCGCGTCCAGCGGAGCGATGCTCGATGTCGCCATGATCGAGCGCGCGACCGAGGCCGTGATCTTGATCGACAGCTTAAGACATACCGGCGTTTTCGCACGGAAGAACGCGGCGTGATGCGAAACACCACACTTGCCATCAATGGTGGCGCGCCGACCATAGATCGATCGTTCCCGCCCTATCGAACAATCGGTGAGGCCGAAGAGCGCGCGGCGCAACGCGTGCTACGCTCTGGCGTGTTGAGCGCGTTCTATGGTTCGATCGGCGATAATTTTCTCGGTGGCCCTGAGGTTAAACGCTTCGAGGCGGCCTGGGCGGCGCATTTTCAAGTGCGCCATGCGGTCTCGATGAACAGCGCGACGAGCGGGTTGATTGCGGCCGTGCAGGCACTCGGGCTTGGGCCGGGCGATGAGATGATCGTGCCGCCTTTTAGCATGATCGCGTCGGCCACGGCGGCGACGATCAACGGCGCGACACCGGTCTTCGTCGATATCCGCCCTGATATTTTCACGCTTGATCCAGCCATGGTCGAAGCCGCCATCACGCCACGCACCAAGGCGATCATGGTGGTCAATCTATTTGGCCAGCCGGCGGATCTCGATGCGCTGATCGCACTGGCCCGGCCGCGCGGCATCCGCGTGATCGAGGACAACGCGCAAGCCCCCGGCGCGCTCTATCACGGCCGTCAGGCTGGCACGATCGCCGATATCGGCATTTTCTCGCTCAATTGCCACAAAACGATCCAGACCGGCGAAGGGGGCTTTGCCTGCACCAATGACGATGACCTGGCGTTGCGGCTTCAACTGATTCGCAATCACGGCGAGGCGGTGGTACGCGAGCTTGGCTATCGCAACGCGCCGGAGCGGATCACCGGATATAACTTCCGTCTGGGCGAGATCGAAGCCGCGATTGGCTATGAGCAATTGGCGAAGCTCGATGCCCTCACGCGGCCGCGCCAGCGTCTTGCCGCCTTCTTTGCCGAGCGCCTCGCGGCTCTGCCAGGCCTTTCCGTCCCCAAGGTCGAAACCGGGCGCAGTCACGTCTATTACGTCCATGCGCTGAAGCTTGATTCAAGGCGCGCGGGTTTCTCGCGGCGTTCCTTGGTTCGCGCGCTCGGCGCGGAGGGGCTCGAGGCCTATGAGGGCTATTGCAAGCCGCTCTATCTCGAACCGTTATTTTCGAACAACGCGCGCAATCACGCCGGCCTTTGTCCGGTCACCGAACGGCTCCATGAGAGCGAATTGTTCTTTCATCCCTGGCTCTATGAGGCGATCGAGCCAAAGGCCGAATTGATCGTGCGAGCGTTCGAGAAAGTTTGGGATAATGCGACCGCGCTCGCCGCGCTTGATGATGATGGACGACGTGCTGTTCGCCGCCGCTGAACCCGGTGGCGCCAATGTGCTGGCGAGCTTCCACGCCGGCGCGAAGCGTCGCTATCGGGCGTGTCCGGCATGGGCAACGCCGGGCGCAAGCCCCGTGTTCGAGGCCGCGGGCCTCAAAGTCGAGCGGCTCGAGGCCTTGCCGTCGGTCGCGGAGGTCGAACGGCGCTGGGCCGCGATCGAGAAGCCGGGCGCGGTTGTCACGGGCACCTCGCTCGATGGCACGCTCGAAGCCACGCTCTGGCGCCTCGCCGCGCGCGATGGCGTTCCCGCGCTTGCCTGGATCGATCAATGGATGAACCTCGATCATCGATTTCGAAAGGGCCGCCCGGCCTGGGTCGCCGCGCTCGACGCGGCACAGCGCGATGCGCTGATCGCAATAGGCTTTGAGCATGACCGCGTCATTTTGGGCGGCCATCCGCATCTTCACGCCATGATGTCGTGCCCGCTCGACGCCGCGCCTCATACCGATCGAGAAGGCATACAAACCGTCCTCTTTGTGAGCGAGTCCTATACCGAGGACTATCGCCTCGGCAGACTAAGCCCGCTTGGCTATGACGAACATGAGGTGTTCGACATCGTGGCCCATGGGATTGAGGCCGCCAAGCGCGCAGACCCAGACCGGCGCATCGATCTCGTGGTCAAATTTCATCCGCTCGAAGGCGAGCCGCGTCGGTTCATCGAACGCCTGGAATCAAGGCCGTGGCCCAAGAATGTTACCGCGCGTTGGTTGCCGGGCCCGGCATCGGGGCGTGAGGCCGCGGCGGCGGCTGATCTCGTCATCGGAATGAGTTCGATCTTGTTGCTTGAGGCGCTCCTAATGGAGCGACCTGTGCTCAGCCTGACGCCGGGGCATGAGGGCGAGGATCCCTTCATCGCGAGCCGGCTTGGCGCGGTGCATGCCGCTCATGAACGCGAGGCCGGGATTGTTCTTGTGCGCCGCGCCCTTGTCGAACCGGGCTTTCGTGCCGCGGCGCTTGAGCGCCAAAAGCGCTTCCTCGATGCTATGCCCGAAGATGGCTCGGCCCTGGTCGTTGCTTGGCTCGATCGCGCGGGAACCCATGCCGGCGGCTGAACCTATCGAAACCGCACGCTTGCGCCTCGAACCGTTCGGCGAGGCGCACTTGACCGAGATTTATGTTGCTTGGCTGAATGATCCCGAGATCGTGCGCTATAGCGAGCAACGCCATCGGCGGCACAATCTCGAAGGCAGTCGCCTTTGGGTTCAGTCCATGCGTGCGGGTGGCCATCCGCTCTGGGCGATCGAGGCAAAGAATCCACCGCTTGGTCATATCGGCAATATTGCGGCCTATGTTGATGCGCCCAACCGGCTTGCGGATGTCAGCATTTTGATCGGCGCGCGCGCGGCGTGGGGCAAGGGCCTTGGCGCGGAGGCCTGGCGCGCGGCGTGTGACTGGCTGCTCGACTGCGCGCTCTTGCGTAAAGTCACCGGCGGTACCATGGCAGCCAATCGCGCGATGGTGCGCGTGATGGAACGCACCGGCATGCGCCCCGATGGCATGCGCGCCGGGCAATTTCTCCTCGATGGCGAAGCCGTCGATCTCGTGCACTATGCGCGCTTCGCGCCCAATCAAAGCTAGATCTCTCGGTCGCGATACGCCGCGGCCCGCCCAAACATCGGAGCATCCTTTTGTCGCCCAGGACGTCTGAGAACAAGCCGCGCCAAGCCAGCCAATTCGGAGCGCGTCGCTTCGATGCGCCGACACCAGAGCTCGATGGCAAAACCATCCTTGTTACCGGCGGCACGGGCTCGTTCGGCAAGGCCTTTGTGCGCCATGTGCTCAGTCATCATCGGCCGCGCAAGGTGATCGTGTTCTCGCGCGATGAGTTCCGCCAATACGAGATGGCGCAGACCATCGGTACCGAGCCGGGTCCGGCGATCCGCTATTTTATCGGCGACGTGCGCGACGGCGACCGGCTCGAATTCGCCATGCGCGATGTCGATCATGTGATCCACGCCGCGGCGCTCAAACATGTGCCGACCGCCGAGTACAATCCGTTCGAATGTATCCAGACCAATATTCACGGCGCCGAAAATGTCGTGAAGGCGGCGATCCGTACCGGCGTGACGCGCGTCGTCGCGCTTTCGACCGACAAGGCGGCAAATCCAATCAATCTCTATGGCGCAAGCAAGCTCGCCTCTGACAAGATCTTCGTTGCCGCGAACAGCCTTGCCGGGCGGAGCCCGACGCGGTTCTCGGTCGTTCGTTATGGCAATGTGCTCGGTTCGCGCGGCAGCGTGATCCCGTTCTTCGAGAAGCTCATCGCCGACGGGGCCACGGCGCTGCCGATCACCGATCCGCGCATGACGCGATTCTGGATCACGCTGAGCCAAGGCGTGCGTTTCGTGTTGTCGTCGCTCGCCATGACCAGCGGTGGCGAGATTTTTGTGCCGCGCATACCGAGCATGAAGATGGTCGATGTCGCGTCGGCGCTCGCGCCTAACCTGAAGCACGACATCATCGGCATTCGTCCGGGTGAGAAGCTCCATGAGATGATGATCGGCGAAGATGACGGACGCACCACATTGGCGCTCGATGATCGCTATGTGATCGAACCGGCCTTTTCCTATTGGACGCGCGAATCCGCCGCCAAATATGGCGGTCGCCCGGTCGAAAGCGGGTTCTGCTATGCCAGCGACAGCAATGATGAATGGCTCGGCGCCGAGGCCTTGCGCACGCTCCTGAAGGAGCCGCGCACCTGAGCGCATCGATGTCGAAGCAACTCCAATGACGTTTCTGCCCTATGGTCGCCAGCAGATCGATGACGACGATATCGCCGCCGTCACGGCGGTGCTGCGCGGCGATTGGCTCACCACCGGCCCAGCGGTCGAGGCCTTCGAGCGCGCGTTTGCTGAAAGAGTGGGCGCGCCTTATGCCGTCGCCTGCTCGAGCGGCACAGCGGCACTGCACCTTGCAATGCTCGCGCTTGGGTTCGGCCCGGGCGACATCGCGATCGTGCCCGCACTTACCTTTGTCGCGACCGCTAATGCCGCGCGCTATGTTGGCGCAGACGTGGTCTTCGCCGATGTCGAGCCCGCGACCGGGCTGATGGGGCCGGCACATTTGAGCGACGCCATAGCGCAAGCGCACCGCATCTTTCCGACGAGTCGTGTCCGGATCGCGCTGCCCGTGCATCTGAATGGCCAAGCGTGCGACATGGCGGGCCTCGCGCGCATTGCAGATGCCGAGGGAATTGCGCTGGTCGAGGACGCTTGCCATGCCCTGGGCGGCATGGCGGGCGCTGCGCCGGAGGATCGTATTGGCGCGTGCCGACACAGCGCCATGGCCACCTTTTCGGGACATCCGGTCAAAACGATTGCGATGGGTGAAGGTGGTGTGGTGACCACGCGAGACGGGGCGATCGCCGCAAAACTACTCCGACTGCGCGCGCATGGCATTACGCGCGAGTCGTCGCGCTTCACTGAACGGGTACAGGCCTTTGACGGCGACGGGCAGGTGAATGCCTGGTATCACGAGCAGGTCGAGCTGGGCTTCAATTATCGGGCGAGCGACCTGCATTGTGCCCTCGGCCTGAGCCAGCTCAAGAAGCTCGATCGTTTCATCGCGGCGCGTGATCGGTTGGTCGGGCACTATCGAAAAGCGCTGGCGCCTTTTGCACCTATTGTCCGACCACTCGGTCTCGCCGGTCACGGAACGCCGGCTTGGCATTTGTTCGTCGCGCTGATCAATTTCGATGCCGCCGGCATCTCACGCAACACGACGATGGCGCGACTGAAGGCCAAGGGAATTGGCACGCAGGTTCATTATTTGCCGGTCAATCGCCAGCCTTATTACCGCGCGCGCTATGGCGTGACCACGTTGCCGGGCGCCGATGCCTATTATGCCCAAGCGCTCTCTCTGCCGCTTCATGCAGAAATGACAGAAAACGACGTCGACCGCGTGCTCGTTGCGCTGGGCGAGATACTTGGGCAATCGGGGCGATCGACATGACGGCCGCAGACCAGAATCGGGTCGGGGCGATTGTCGAGTCCGCCTTGGGTATGGACCACGCGATTGCCCGATTTGGCGAGGCCAATACGCTGATCTCGACAACGTCGCCGTTCGTGCTTGAGAAATGCCGAATTCTTGGGCGCCGCTGCTTCGCGATCGATGGTTCATTGCCGCAAGCCAAGGCCGATTCGATCGGTTACGCATCACTGCGCGCGACGAGCGATATCACGGATCTCGTGGATTCCGCCGCGACAAGTGATGAGCCGCCCTTTGGTTGGGCCTTGCTGCCCCAGCTGCACCGGATGCTGACTGCCTTTCTTTACAAGGCCCATCTACTTGATCACGTGATGCGGGAGTGCGCGAATGACGGACGCTTGTGGACCGTCGGTCATTCCGAAGCGCGAGCGGTGCGCGGCTTCAACGTCATGATCAACCGTTTCGACACGCTTTTTACAGTGCTGGGTGCACGGCGTGGCATTCCACATATCGGACTAGAAGCGCCAGAGCCGTCGGGCGCTGCTGAAACCGGCGATTTTATGCGGCCATCAATCTGGACTCGGATGGTCACTGTGATGAATGCGCCGGCGACGAGCGTGTTCTATCGGCTGTGGCGCGGGCCTCTGAAGGGTCGTGCCTTGGCGCTTGTGCCGGGGTGGAACCGTAATCCGATCGTTGTCGTGCACCGTGGCAACGAAATGATCGAAGAAATCCTACCGAGGCTTCTCTTGCGCGGCTGTGAAATTCGCCGCTTGCCGCGCTTGCATTCTACGTCCGACGAGGTTGATGCGCCCCCGACGGTCAGCCTCGAAGCCATCACGGCTCGGATTAAACGCCGCTGTGTCGATGCCGAGTTAGGCTGGAGCGATACCCTCCAGATCGCGGCGATGCAGGCTGGGGAGCGCCTGCGCACGGCGTTGCGTCATGGTCCGAGCTTGTGGCGCTCCACCGAGGTTTGTGTCGAAGAATTGAAGCGCGACGCGCGCGGTCGGCCGCTCGGTCTTTTGACCAATGCCATGGCCAGTGGGCAAGAGCGCCTGCTGCGCCATGCGCTCGACCGACATGGTATTCAATCGTTCGTTGCAGAGCACGGCGTTGCGCCAGGTTTGAGCCCGATGCATGAAGCGCTCTACGCCATCGACAAGGTGGCAAGCCTGCGGCGTACGCTGCTCTATACGCCGGCGCAACACCGTCTTTATGAGCGATCCATCGGCGTGGCGGAGGCGGCCAATTGTCCGGTGGTTGGTGTGCCGCGCCTGGTTCGCAAAATCGGCATGCGGCCAATTCAGCGCGTCGCGGTGCGTGCCGCGCTCGGTGCCAAAGGTCGCCTCGCGATATGGTGCACCGCGCTTTATCCGAACAATTTTCAGTTTCTGCCGCATTATTGGCGTGACACGCCGTACCACGAAATAAGGCGTCGCGTGGTCACCGACGTCTTTGGCAAAATTTCCGACCATGTCGTGCTCAAGCTCTACCCAACCTATCGCTATGTCGATCCTGATCCGCTTGCTGGGCTTATGACTCTACCGCCCAATTGTCGGGTCGAGCAATTCACCGATTTTCGCAATCTGCGCGCAGCGGCGGACCTGATTGTCGTCGATGGCCCCGGCAGTGTGATGGCGTGGGCGTGGAGCACGAATGTGCCGTTCATCTACCTCGAAACCGGCATGTATGGGCTCGACGCAACGGTGCGACAGGCGCTAGAACGCAGTGCCTTTGTGGTGGACGTCGCCGACCAGGATTGGGCGGACCGATTCTTGGCGTTGCTTCGGCTCGACCATAGGGCGCTGGTGGCGCGTTTCGCGGCAAAAAGCGCGGAGCGCGAGAGTTTCGCGACGGAATATGCGCTTGGTCCCAAGGGCGGGGCCGGCCGGCTGGGCAGTGCCTACATTCATGCGAGCTTGACGAAGCGAGAAGGACAGGGCGTGCAAACGGTCGCGCTCAGCAACGAACCGCGCGCGGAACCGCGGTCATGAGCGAGAAGCTTTATGCCGAACGTCTGGTCGGCGAACGGGTCGTGCTCAAGCGCCTGCACGAAGCGGCGGTTGACGAGGCCTATTTGCGCTGGATGAACGATCCCGAGGTAACACGCTATCTCCAGGCGCGCTTCGAGCCGCGTGACATGGCGAATTTGCGCGCCTTCGTGGCGGGATTCGATCATCGCGATCGCTTTATCTTCGGCGTCCACGCCGATGACCGATTCATCGGAACCGGCACGCTCCGAGTCAATCCGAACCATCGCTTCTCGAGTATCGGCTATTTGATCGGTGAAACGGACTATTGGCGCGGCGAGATCTCGCTGGATGTCTGCCGCACACTGCTCGATTTCGTCTTCTTCGAACGCAATGTAAGGAAAGTGGTCGAACCGACCACCGAGAATCACGTCGCCTCGAACTTCAATTTCAAGCGCCTGGGGTTCACGCTGACCGCGCGCATTCCTGACCTATACTGGGGCGGTGACCGCTATCACGCAGCGATCTATTGGTCGATGGCGATTGAGGAATGGGCGCGGCTGCGTGGTCGCGGAGTTCCAACGATACCCCATCCGGCCGTGGCATGACAGTTCTGCCAGCCCTTGGCACAAGGCGAGAGCTTGCGGTTGAGGTGACCGAAGCGCTGATCGAGCGTTTCGGTGCGCTGACCGGCGATCGCAACCCAATGCATTTCGATGATGCGTTCGCGCGTGCCCATGGCCTGCCGGGCCGGGTGGCGCACGGTATGGCCTACGTGTCTTTTCTTTCAACCCTCGTCGGAATGCATCTGCCGGGTCCGGGTGCGTTGTGGGCGTCGCAGACCTTACGATTTCTGAAACCGGTGCGTCCTGGCGACCGAGTCGTACTTAGTGGCGTCGTGACGCGACGCTCCGAGCGAACCGGCGCGCTGGCGATCGAGATCACGGGCGTCGATCAAGGCGGCATAGCTGTATTCTCCGGTGAAGCGGAGGTGCTGGTACCGACGGCCGCAGCGGCACCGACCATGACCGAGAGCAACGCGGCTGCGAAGGATCGAAGCGACCCGCGCGCGGCCTATGTCTTCGGCGCCTCGGGCGCGCTTGGCAGCGCCATCGCGACGCGGCTCGCGCGTGCCGGTCATCCGGTCGGTTTGGTTGGCCGGCGGCTTGATGTCTTGGAGCGGCTGGGCGCCGATCTGCGCGGTCCTTCCATGGCGGTTTACGGTGATTTGGCCGATGCGGCGAGTATCGGTTCCGCCGCGACCGAGCTCACCGCGCGGCTCGGGGCACCGGTCATCGTGGTGCATTGCGCGAGCGCGCCGTTACGCCGCCAAGGCATGGAGGACGTCGGTTGGGCCGATTTGGCGCCACACTTCGCCGTGCAGGCCGGTGGTCTGGTCAATCTCGTCCAAGCCTTCCAGGCCCCAATGCGTGATGCCGGCGGTGGTGTCTTTATCTATGTCGGTAGCGTCGCGACGCATGGCACCCCGCCGGCCAAGCTCGCCGCCTATGCCGCCGCAAAGGCGGCGGGCGCCTCGCTGCTACGCTCGATGGCGCTCGAGTTCGCGCCATTCGGGATTCGCGCCAACATCGTCTCCCCAAGTTTTCTGGCGACGGACCTGAACGCGCATGTCGATGAACGCACGCGCAAGCTGGTCGCCGCCCAGACTCCGATGCGGCGCCTCGCCGCGCTCGATGAGATTGCCGCGGCGGTCGCCTTCCTCGCCGGGGCCGACGGTTCGTTCGTCAACGGCCACGACCTCGTGGTCGATGGCGGCGTGGCGATGCAATGATTGACCCGATGGCGCTAACCGCTGCCGCGCGTTCGGCGTTTCGGAGCGAGCTGCGCCATGACGCGAGGCTGATGAGCTATCTCAAGGCGCTCAAGCGCCTGCCTGAAGCGGGCGCCGCGCGCCGGGTGCTATTCGCGTCGTCCTACAGCGTGCGACCGCTCGAGCCCTATTTGTGCGTCGAGGCGGCCCTCGCGGGCTGGCGACTTGAGCCGCGATTTGTTGAATACGGCCAATGGCAGCAGGCGCTGATTGCGGGCTCGGGTGGGGCAGAGCCCGACGCCTATGTGCTCATGCTCCACCCGGAGAGTTTGCTCGCCGCCGCCGGCAACATGGCGACGCACATTGACGCTGCTGAAACTTCGATCGCCGCCGTGTTCCGCTCCTTCCGCGCACGCTCGAGGACGCCGTTCTTTGTGCTTCATCTGCCTCCGCCTCGACCGCTCGGCGCCATTGGTTTCGGCCAAGGCGGCACGCCGCGGCGTATCGATGCGGCGACTGAGCTCTGCCATCGGATCGCGACGCTCGCGAAGAATCTTGATGCAACCTACGTGATCGATCTCTCGGCCACGCCAAAGGTTGCCGGCGCATGGCAAGACGATAAGGGGCTTCAGGCCTCGTTATCACCCGTAGCGAGCCATGCCGCGCCCCTGATCGCCGAGGCTATTGCTCGCTCGGTCGCACCTTTGTTCCGGCCGCGCCGCAAGATTCTGGTTGTCGACCTCGACAACACGCTTTGGGGCGGCGTTGTCGGCGAAGTCGGCAGTGAGGGCGTGAGCCTCGGCGCGGGTTGGCCCGGGGCCGCCTATTTAGCGTTTCAGCGGATCATCCGTGAGCTCGGGGAAAGTGGCGTCTTGCTGGCGCTTAACAGCAAGAACAATGAATCCGATGCGCGCGCGGTGTTCGAAACGCGCACCGAGATGGTCCTGCAATGGAACGATTTCGCGGCGCGCCGTGTGAATTGGTGTGATAAGGCCGAAAATCTCGCGAGTATCGCCGATGAATTGTCGCTCGGGATCGAGAGTTTTGTGTTCGCCGACGATAGCCCCGTCGAATGCGCACGAATTCGAGCAGCATTTCCCGATGTCGAGGTGATCCAATTGTCCGACGACCCGACGGGGTTGGTCGAAGCATTGTTAGGCTGTCCGGGTTTTGACATGCTGAGCGTGACCGACGAAGACCGGGGGCGCACGGAGAGCTACCGTTCGGAATCCGAACGAAGCGCGCTGCGCCAAACGACAGGAGATTACCGCGCGTTCCTGCGCTCCCTGTCCCTGGAGATCGACATCACACCCTGTGACGGTAGTTCATTGGAGCGTCTGCATCAGCTTTTGCTCAAGACGAATCAGTTCCATTTCACGCTCGAGCGACCGGCCAAAACCGAACTGGGCGCGCGGGCCAATCGGCTCTTCTCGGTACGTTTGCGCGATCGCTTTGGTGACTATGGCATCATCGGCGTGCTGGAGACCGCCGTGCGGCGCGATGCGGTCGAGATCGTCAATCTCGCGCTCAGCTGTCGCGCGTTGGGGCGTCTGGTCGAGGAAACGGTACTGGCGTTCGTCGCCGAAATCGCGCGTGCGACCGGTGTTGCGGCGCTCAGCGCCAGATCGGTGGTCGGGCCGCGCAACCAGCCGGCCCTCGATTTTCTCGACAAAGCCGGCTTCCGTCCGCACGGACCGGTACTTCGGCTACCGATCGGTCCGGACGCTCCGGCCTATCCCGCCGAGGCGATGGTAAGCCGGCCCGAGCCGGTAATCTTGGAGCGTACATGTTAGTGGCACCTCCGCGGGAAGAAGTACGGCGAACTCTCGTCGATATATTCGTCACGGTTCTCGGCCTTCCGGAATCCGCAATCAGGGACGGGCTCTCGCCGGACAATTGCACGACGTGGGATTCGCTCCGCCATATCCAGCTGTGCACTGCGATCGATCAAAGCTTCGGCATTGCGCTCGATATCGCGCAGCAGGTCGAGATGCTGAATTTCGGCTTGGCGCTCGATACGGTGCTCCGCGCGCTGGAGCCGGCCGGTCCGAGGGAAAGGTGATCGCATGAGGCAGAGCGCCAACGCCGATGAGTTGATGTGGCGGATCTTCAATCAGTTCCACTATCACTGCGACACGCACAGATTCCAAAAGCTTCTGGCGCGCGCCGAGATGGTGCGACGTGTCGCCGACGTGCCGGGTGACATCGTCGATTGCGGCACGTTCAAGGGCATCAGCACGATCCAGTTCGCCCACTTTCTCGAGATTTATCGGCCGCATGGCCTCGCCAAAGTGGTCAGCTTCGATACCTTCGAAGCAATGTTCCCGCGCGTGCGCGCTGACGAAACGAAGAGCGCCAAGGAGCACATGGACAAGCTCTACGAAGAGCGTGCGCTCGATCAAATCACCGAGGCCGTTGGGCGGCTCAGCCTCGGCCATCGCGTCGAGATCATCAAGGGCGATATCGTCGAGACCCTGCCGGCATTCCTGGCCGACAAGCCGGGTTTCCGCATCAGCCTCCTGCATTGCGATCTCGACGTCTATGAGGCGACCAAGACGGTGCTCAAACTGGCCTGGCCGCGCGTCTCGCGCGGCGGTGTCGTGTTGTTCGACGAATATGCCGTGCGCAATTGGGGCGAATCGGACGCGGCGGACGAGTTCCTCGCCACGCTGCCCAATCCGCCGCGGCTGCGCACGCTCGACCGCACGCCGACCCCGACCGCCTATCTGATCAAGGAATAGAGGTCGAACGCCAGCGATGAAGTGGTTCAAGCAGGTCGAGGCCGGGCGGCGCGCCTATCACGCGGACGCCACGCTCAATAGCGTGCACCGCTCCTCGCTCCTTGTGCCGAGGCTCGATGGCGCGGCGGTCGATATCAGTTTCCTCAACCACTTCCTCCTGAAACGCGGCTATGGCGAGGTCGCCTGCCGCGTGACCAAAATCGACGGCGCCGGCAAGCGCATTCAATCTCGGTTTATCAAGGTCGACGCGCCAAGGGCGTATACGTTCGCACTCGGCGACGAGGCGCATGACGAGGCGGCCGACTTCATGGTCGAGTTTTTCGCCGCCGACAATCTGTTCATCCCGTTTCCCGCCGTGATGGTGAACCATCGCGGCCCGCGCTTCCTCAACACCGTGCATGCCTATAATCGCGTGCTGAATGACGTGTTCGAGGACGACAGCATCAACACGAAGCCGCAGCTTGAGGCCGCGATCGATGTGCGCCTCGATGACGCGGCGTCGACCATGCTGGTGGTCCAGGCCGGGCAACAGCGCTGCGCGGGCGCGCTCGATATCCGGCTCAAACAGGGCGCGGCGGAGCATCGCAAGGACGTGCCGATCGATGTGCCGCGCTTCGGCCATCGGGAGATCGCGCTCGGCGATTTGTTCGCGCATCTGGGCACGATACAGGGCGGCATTCTCACGGTCGGACAGCCCCAACAGACGATGTTTTTCGGGCGTCTTCTGGTTGGCCAGCGCGCGCGCGACGGCGCGTTCTCGGCCAATCACAGTTATTATGATTCATCCGATGTCGCCGAATATTGGGACGATTCGCGACCCTCGATCAGGCTCTACCCCTATATCGCCGAGCTTGAGACCTTGATCCGGTTCTACCCGATCCAATCGCCCGGCCGGCTCAATATCGAGATCGTCGCTCATGGCGCGGATGGCGCGCGCCTGTCGACCCACGAGGCCGGCGAATTGGTTTCGCCCGGCACGCGCCATCTCGACCTATCGGTCAGCGGGCTTTTGCGCCGGCAGGGCGCGCGCGCCGCCGATGTCTCGGCCTTCGCCGTCAGCGCGCGCCCGATCGATGGCAAGACGCCGACACGCATCAACCATCAGCTCGTCTATCGCGATGGCGGGCTTGAATCATCGATCAACATGTCGCTGACCAATCCGAATATTTTCGCCCCCGCCGGCAAACGCGGCTATGCCTGGGGTCAGTTGCCGGTCGGGACGGCGATCGATTCGTGGCTCGGCATCACCACCAACACGCCCGAGGGCGAGGCGTGCGCCGTCGCGCTCTCGATCTATGACGAGAGCGGGCTCCGCGCGCGGCGCGACCTCTCCTTGCGTCCGGGCGCCGCCCATGTCCTCCGCCTGCATGACATCTTGCCCGATGGCGCGCTCGCGCGCGCGGACACCGCGCTCGATTATCTCTGGTTCACGCTGGAATCAGCCCGGGCGGATGTGTTCGGCTATGCCGTCACCAGGCACAAGCTGTCGCGGCAATGCTCGGGCGAGCATGCGTTCTGAGATCGTCGAAATTGCGCGATGAACGCGCCGCTCGCGTTGTTTCGGCTTGATGCGACGCCTTCGCTCGGCGTCGGCCATTTGGCGCGCTGCCACGTGCTGGCCGAGGCGTTGAAGGGAGAGGGCTGGCGCACGCGCTTCGCGGTCTCGGCCGAAACCGCGTCGAGCGTCGGCGCGCCGCGTGACGCGATCATCGTGCCACCCGAATCGATGGACGAGCCGCGCGCGCTTGGCGACGCGGAGCCAAAGGGATGCGATCTTCTGGTGGTCGATCATTATGGCCGCGACGCGGCGTTCGAACGCGCCTGCCGGCCCTGGGCGCGGCATATTCTCGTGCTCGACGATCTGGCCGATCGGGCCCACGACGCCGACGCTCTGCTCGACCCCACACCAGGCCGGAATCCGGCGGATTACGCCAACCTCGTGCGGACCGACACGCGCCTCCTGCTCGGGCCGAGCCATGCACTGCTCGACGCGCGCTTTGCCGCCGCCCGACCCATGGCGCTGGCGCGGCGTCGCGCGGGCGGTGCGGCCGCGCGCGTTCTCATCAGCCCGGGCGGCACCGATCCGGCCGATGTGGCGAGCCTCGCGCTCGATGCCCTTGTCGGCCTGGAGCCGGCGCTCGTCGCCGACGTGGCGCTGCTGCCGAGCGCGCCGCATCTTGCGCGCACGCGCGCACGCGTCGGACCGCGCGTCACCTTGCATTGTCCCGCCGAGGACATGGCGGCTTTGATGGTCGAGGCCGATGTCGCGATCGGCGCAGCGGGCGGCAGCGCCTGGGAGCGTTGCTGCCTCGGCCTGCCAATGCTGCTCGTCATCACGGCCGAGAATCAGCGGCTCAATGCGCGACGCCTGGAAGACGCAGGCGCCGCTCTTGTCGTTGGTGAGGCAAGCCACGTGACGGTTGAGAGCTTTCGCCGAGAGATCGTCGAGTTGGTGAGCGATGCGAGTCGCCGTCGACGCATGGCCGAAGCGGCGGCATTATTATGCGATGGCGAAGGCGTACGCCGCGTGCTCTCGATCATCAAGGAAGGCGTATGAGCCTACCCTCGCTGCAGCCAGTCGCCATTGCCGGCCGCACCATCGGGCCCGGTTCGCCGCCTTACGTTGTTGCCGAACTCTCGGCCAACCACAAGGGCACGCTCGATCACGCCATCGCGATCATGCGCGCGGCCAAGGCGGCCGGGGCGGATGCGATCAAGCTGCAAACCTATACCGCGGATACCATCACGATCGCGCACAATGGCCCTGGCTTCCGCATCGAGCAGGGCCTATGGCGCGGCCGCACGCTGCATGAGCTTTATCAAGAGGCTCACACGCCATGGGTGTGGCATGACGCGCTGTTCGCGGAAGGCCGCGCGCTCGGCCTGCCGGTGTTCTCGACACCGTTCGATGCTAGCGCGATCGCCTTTCTCGAGCCTTTCGATCCGCCGGCCTACAAGATCGCGAGCTTCGAGCTGATCGATCTCGGTCTTATTCGCGCCGTCGCGGTGACTGGCAGGCCGCTCATCCTATCGACCGGCATGGCGAGTTATGCCGAAATCGAGGAAGCGGTCGGCGCTGCGCGCGGCGCGGGCGCGCGCCAGATCGTGCTTTTGCATTGCACCAGCGGTTATCCTACGCCGCCCGATGAGGCCAATCTCCGCACCATTCCGCATCTCGCCGAGAGCTTTGGCGTGCCGATCGGCCTGTCTGACCACACGCTCGGCATCGGCGTCGCGCTCGCCGCGGTGGCGCTCGGCGCCTGCCTGATCGAGAAGCATTTGACGCTCCGCCGCGCCGATGGCGGGCCGGATGCCGCGTTCTCGCTCGAACCCGACGAACTCAAGAGCCTGGTCGACAATGCGCGCCTCGCTCATGCCGCGCTCGGCATGGTTACCTATGAGCGGCGCGCGAGCGAAGCCGGCAATATAGAATTTCGCCGCTCGCTCTATATCGTGCGCGACATGAAGGCCGGTGAACCGCTGACGCCCGAGACGCTGCGCTCGATCCGCCCGGGCCATGGCCTCCATCCGCGCCATTACGAGGCATTGCTCGGCAAGCGCGTGACGCGCGATGTCGCGCGCGGCACGCCGATGGCATGGGAATTGATCCGCTGATGGGCAAGACCGTCGCGATCATCCAGGCGCGCATGACCTCGAGCCGCCTACCCGGCAAGGTGCTGGCCGATCTCGGCGGCAAGCCGCTGATCGAGCGCATGATCGCGCGCGTGCGCCGCGCCCGCGCGCTGGACGCGATCTGGCTCGCTACCACCGCCAAGACGACCGACGATCCGCTCGCGACCTTGTGCGACCGGCTCGGCGTACCCGTTCATCGCGGCGATGAGCATGATGTTCTGGCGCGCTTTCTCGGCGCCGCGCGGGCCGCCGAGGCCGATATCGTGGTCCGGCTCACGGCGGATTGTCCGATGAGCGACCCGGCGCTGATCGACGAGATCGTCGCCGATTATGGGAAGGGTGGCGCCGATTACGTCTCCAACGTGTTGGTGCGCACCTATCCCGATGGCCTCGACGTCGAGGTATTTTCATGCGCCGCGCTCGAAGACGCGGCGGCCAACGCGACGGAGCCGTTTCATCGCGAGCACGTCACGCCCTGGTTGCAAACCGGCTTTCGGCCCGGCTTGGCGACCGGGCGCTTTCGCGTGCGTCATGTCGTGAACGACATCGATCTCGGCGTCATGCGTTGGACGGTCGATGAGGCCGAGGATCTCGACTTAATTCGAAAGTTGTTCGCGGCCCTGCCCGAGGGCTTCGCCTGGCGCGACGCGCTCGCGCTGGTCAGCGTCAATGGCGAATTGGCCCGCCGCTCGCGCGTGCCCGAGGCTTATCTGAAGGCGGCGTCATGAAGGTCCGAGCGGTCATATGCGAGGACGCCGAGCGGCTCTTCGCCTGGTTGAACGCGCCCGATCGGCAAGCGGCGAGCCTGGCGACGAACGCGCCGGTCGCTTGGGCCGATCATCTGGCGTGGCTCGAGGCCCGGCTCGACGATCCGTGTAGCGCGCTCTGGATGGCGGAGATCGACGACAAGCCGGTCGGCCAGGCGCGATTGCAGTGGGTGGAGCCCGGGCTCGAAGTTTCGCTCTATGTCGCGCCTGAGGCACGCCGGCAGGGTGTCGGCCGCGCGTTGCTCAATCACGCGGCGCGGGCCGGGGCGCGTCTTTGGCCGGGCCGGGCGCTGCGTGCCAAGGTGCGTCCCGAGAACGCGGACTCGCTCGCGCTATTTCATCGCGCGGGCTATCGGGAAATCGCGCGCCCGCCCGATCATGTTTTGCTGAGCCTCGACCCCGCGCTCGATAACATGCCAATGCCAGCGCGCCGGTTCGGGCGTTCGCTCGCGCTGCATCAACGCGCGCTCGACACCATCCCGACCGGCTCGCAGACCTTCTCGAAATCGTCGTGGAATTTCGTCAAGGGCGCGACGCCTTTGATGCTCGAGCGCGGCGTGGGCGCGCGCGTGTGGGATGTGGACGGCAATGACTATGTCGATCATGTGCTTGGCCTGCTCGCGATCGTGCTCGGCTATCGCGATGCGACGGTCGATGGCGCGATCCGCGCGCAACTTGAGCGCGGCATCTCGTTCTCGCTCGCGACCGAGCTCGAAGCCGCGCTGGCCGAGCGCCTGCGCGCGCTCATTCCCTGCGCTGAAATGGCGCGCTTCGGCAAGAACGGGTCGGATGCCACCTCTGGGGCGGTTCGCCTCGCGCGCGCCCATACCGGGCGCGACAAGATCGCGTTGTCGGGCTATCACGGCTGGCATGATTGGTATATCGGCACCACCGCGCGCCGGCTCGGCGTGCCCGACGCGGTCCAGGCGCTTTCGACCAGCTTTCCCTTCAACGACGCCGATGCGCTTGAGCGGCTCTTGGTCGCCGAACCGAACGCCTATGCCGCGGTCATTCTCGAACCCGCCGGTATCGAGGCGCCGGCGCCAGGCTTTCTCGAACGCGTGCGCGCGCTGACCGAGCGTTTTGGCGTGGTCTTGGTATTCGACGAGATCATCACCGGCTTTCGCGTCGCGCTCGGCGGCGCGCAAAAGCATTACAATGTAGTGCCCGATCTCGCCTGTGTCGGCAAGGCGATGGGCAATGGCATGCCGATCTCGGCGGTGGTCGGTCGCAAGGCGATCATGCGGCGCATGGAGGATATCTTCTTCTCCGGCACGTTCGGCGGCGAGACGCTCTCGCTCGCCGCCGCGCTCGCCACCATCGATGCGCTCGAACGCCAAGACGGCATCGCGCGGATGCACGCGCTTGGCGCACGATTGCGCGCTGCGCTTGGCGCTCTCTTGACGCGGCATGGGCTGAGCCAGGCATTCAAGGCGACCGGTCCCGATTGGTGGCCGCGCCTCGCCGTCATGCCCGACGAGCGTACGCCGGGGCCCGTTCTGCAAAGCTTGATGCAACAGGAATTGGCCGAGGACGGTGTCCTGATCGGCGCCGGGCTCACGCTCAACCTCTGCCTCGCCCACGATCACCCGGCGATCGAGGCGATGACGCTCGCGTCCTTCGATCGCGCCATGGCGCGCTGCGCCGAGGCGTTGGCGCGGCCCGATCCGGCGACGGCGCTACGCGGCGAACCCATCCGGCCGATCTTCCAGGTGCGGCCGATCCGACCGGCGACGCGCGCCTGATGGACGAGCCTCGCCCGACCTGGCTCAGCCTCGGCACGGCCGGGCTCGGCATGGATTACGGCGTTGTCGCGCCGACCAGGCAACCTTCCGATGCGACGGCGCACGCATTGCTTGAGCGCGCCTGGGCCCTCGGTATTCGCTCGATCGACACCGCGCGCGCCTATGGCGAGGCCGAGGCTCGCATTGGGTCGTGGAGTGGGCGTTCGGGGAATCGGCCCTTCATCGTGACCAAGATTCCCGCCCTCCCTGACAACGGCGGCGAACGCATCATCGAGCAATCGCTGCAGGCCTCACTCGCGGCGTTGCGCGCCGATCGGGTTGAGCTCTGCCTGCTGCACCGCGCGGGTGACCTCCATCGACCCGGCATCGCCGCCAAACTGCGTGAGATTGCCAGCAATGACCTCATCGGCGGTTTCGGTGTATCCATCTATGAAGGCGCTGAGATTGAAGCAGCCCTCAGTATTGAAGGGCTCGCCGCGGTTCAGGCGCCGGTCAGCCTCTTGGACCGCCGGCTTGTCGAGTCGGGAGTGCTGGGGCGGGCCAAGGCGCGTGGCGTTCTCGTTTTCGCGCGCAGCGTGTTTCTCCAGGGGGCCTTGTTTGTCGCTCCAGAAAAATTGCCCTCGTTCCTCCGCCCGCTCGCCGAACCCTTGTCGCGCTTGACCACGCTTGCCGAGAGCTCGGGCGTCTCACCCATGGCCTTGTCACTTGCCTATTTGCGCGCAAGCGGCGTGATCGACTCGCTGGTGATCGGCGCGACGACATCCGAAGAGCTCGAAGCGGATGTGCGGCTGGCGAACCAATCCTTAGACCCAGAGCTGATTGAAAGGGCGTGCGCCATCGTACAGATCGTTGACCCTGCCTGCCTCGACCCGCGCCGCTGGCCGGCGTCGATCGCCGTCCCATGAATCGGCACCGTACTGAGTACGGGCTCGTGATGCCATGCGATCAAACATGAAGACGAATTTGACGCCCCTGCCGCCCGAAGTCCGAAACATGTCGATTCCGTCCGCCGATGTGCTTGGTCGGCTGGTCTATGTCGTCGGCAGCGCGCGCGGCGGTACCACCATGCTCGGCGAATGTGTCGCACTCCACGATCGCATTCTCGCTTTGCCGGAGAACAGTAATTTTCTCGGCCAAGTCTGGCGTTATGCGCGCAAAGTGGACGACCGCATGCTACGCCTGCTCATCGCGCAGCCGCGTTACTATAAGCGGCGAGAAGCGATGGCACGGCTTGGCGACAGCGCGGGTCGCGCGCTTCTGGGTCACATTACGCGCTTGGTCAGGCAACGCGACCTCGCCGGCCTCTACACGCTGTACCCGATCGTCCATGCGCTTGTCGGCGAGGAAGGTCGCGATATCGGCGCGCTCCGTGCCTGGGCAGACAAAGCGACGGATACCAGGGGCCTAGGCGCGCTCGAGCGGGCCTTCCCCGAGCTTCGCGTCGTCTTTATCGTGCGTGACCCGAGAGCCTGCGTCGCTTCTTTGACGGCGAGAGCCTTCGCACGCGAGGCGCGCGAGCAGGGGTCCGACCGGCTCGACCTCCTCGTGGACCAGGCCCTTCATTGGCGCCGGGTAACCCAGGACATGCTTCACCATGCGCGCCGTCTTGGCTCGCGCGCCATTACAGTGCGCTACGAAGATTTCGTTCGAGAGCCGGTCGAGCAGCTTAACCGTATCTTCGAGTTCGCCGTCGGCGAGAGACTATCGGCCGCCGAGCTGGAACGGCAGCTCGGCGGTATCCCTTATTTCGCCAGCGCCAGCGGCGGCGCCTGCGCGACAGGCATCAGGACCGACTCGATCGACCGCTGGCGTAAGACCCTGCAGGACGATGAGCAGGGCCTGATCGAGGCGCTCTGCGGGCGCCTCGCGCGCCAACTTGGTTACGACACGTCCTCGGTCTCGCCGCTCGTCACGGCAGTTCGACTGGGCCGAGTCGAGCAGTCACGCCGGCAAAAGCTCCTTGCTTTCGCCAGACTCGGCTATCTGGCTATCAGCGTGCCGATCAAGCTCCGAAGCCCGCTTCGGGCCGACACGTTCGCCATGCTGCCTTTGCCCGATCGAAAGCCGCGCCCGGCCGAGCAACCTCAGCCACCACGAAATGTCCGTGAGTCGAGCCCGGTGTCGCCCGCCGCTCCGCCGCCCGAAACGGCGGCTCGCGAACGCCCGTCTATCCGTCGGATCTTGGACTTTGCTAACGATATCGGATTGCCCCGAGCCCGCGTCGCCGTCCTCCTGCTGTTTCATTTGGTCGGAACTTTGTTCGAGAGTTTCGGTCTTGGCATGTTGCTGCCGGTCTTTGATCTAATCCAGAAAGGCGGCGACGCGTCCGCGCTTGCGGCACAGTCGAGCCTTTGGCGCGTGATCGTTGGCGTCTATGGCGCCTTCGGGCTCGACGCTAGCCTGCTGGCGCTACTGATTACGAGTTTCCTTGCCATCTTGGCGCGCCAGGCGATGTTTTATGTCCGGATGCTCTACACCGCAAGGGCATCCCTCGCAATTGGGCGCACCATCCGGACACGTGTGTTTGGCGGTATCCTTGGCGCACGCTTGGCGGTTCTTGAAGGCGATCGGCGCGGTCATATTTTGAACGACATCACGACCGAGGCCGATCGAACCACGCAATATGCCATCAGTGTCATTGCGCTGGGCGGCCATCTGGTTTTGGGATTGGTCTATTTCGTCATGATGCTGCTGCTGTCGCCATCGATGACCGGCGCCGCAGTCGCCGTCCTGGCGGTCGCCGCCCTGCCGGCGGTACGGTTGACGCGGCATTCCGCGACGGTGAGCCGCGACATCGTCGATGCCAATCGCGCGCTAATCGACTTCTTCGCCCAGCGATTAAGTGCCATTCGTTTCGTTCGGCTCAGTGGCGCCGAGACCGCCGAACGGGCGGAGCTCGACCGTCGAGTGACCCGTCAGAACAAGCGCGTCTATCAAAGCAACGTACTGCTTGCCCGCACCAAGGTGGTGATCGAGCCGATCGTTGTTGCCGCAGCTTTCGTCTTCCTGTTTGTCGGATATTCCGTGTTTGGTGTCGGCCTCGAAGAGCTCGGGCTGTTCTTACTAATCCTGCTCCGATTGGTGCCAGTCATGCGCGAGGTAATGATCTTGCGTAGTGGCATGGCGCTGACTCGACATAGTCTAGTGACGCTGCAGCGTCGTTTCAGCGCGCTGGATCAGTCTCCCGAGGACGCGGGCGGCACGCGTGCGCTTGGCGTGCTCCGCCAAGGCATCCGCTTTGAGCACGTATCGTTCAGCTATGGGACCACCGCCGCGCCCGCGCTTAATGACGTCAGCGTGACCCTACCTGCGCGGCGCTTGACCGCCCTGGTCGGTCCCTCGGGCAGCGGCAAGTCGACCTTGATCGATTTGTTGCCGCGCTTGCGCGAGCCGACCGGGGGCGTCGTGCTGTTCGATGGCATCCCCGCGTCGGAGTTTTCGTTACAGAGCCTTCGCGCGGGGATCGCCTATGCGCCGCAATCGCCGCAACTGTTCGATACCACGGTCATTGAGCATATCCGCTATGGTCGGCCTGACGCGAGCGTTGCCGACATTGAACAGGCGGCCCGGCATGCGGGCGCTCATGATTTCATCGCCGCCCTGCCAATGGGCTATGAGACCAGGCTTGGCGAGAGCGGTGGTTTGCTTTCGGGCGGGCAGCGCCAGCGCGTCGATCTCGCGCGCGCGCTGGTCAAGAACGCGAGCGTGCTCATTCTCGACGAGCCGACCAGCCAGCTCGACGCCGAATCGGAGGAAATCTTCAAGGCCAGCATTCGGCGCCTTCGTGACGCCGGCCAGCACACGATCGTCATGGTCGCGCATCGCCTGTCGACCGCGGCGATTGCCGATCAAATCGTCGTCCTGATCCGGGGCTGTGTCGTCGATGTCGGATCGCACCGCGAATTGCTGGTGCGTGGCGGCTGGTATGCCGAAGCCAACCGCCTACAGCAGAATGACAATTTCGGAGAGCTTGGTGCTTCGGCGGAATTTGGCGGCGCGGCCGGCATTGGCCGAGGCCGTCCGTTTCTATAGATCGCGGAACCGAATCAGGCGCTGGCGATCTTCGCACCAAAGGGCGAGGGCCGCACATTTCAAAGTCCCCACCATGTCGAGTCGGCGCGCCCCTTGCGACAACTCCGGAAATCCATCGATGCAGGCCTGCAGCCGATAGTTCGGAATGCGGCTCGATAGATGGTGGACATGGTGCAGCCCAATATTGGCGGTCAGCCATTGCAGCGGCTTCGGCAATTTGAGGTAGGAGCTGCCCTGAAGCGCAGCTTCCTCGAAGTCCCACTGCTCTGGGGTGCGCCAGTAGCCGTCTTCGAATTGGTGCTGAACAAAAAAGAGCCAGACCCCGATCGTCGAGGCGACCACCATGATCGGCAACTGGATCTTCACAAGATCAGTCGGGCCGATGAGAGCGATCATCGCCGTGATCAGACCTGCGAGCGCAAGATTGGTCGCTAGGATGCTGATCAGGGCGCTTCGCCGCTGTGCCGGGCGTTCGATCGGCAAGCGTCGCAGGATGACGAACAGGATCGTCGGCACCACCACAAACAACATGACCGGATTGCGATAGAGCCGATAGGCGCGTCTGCGCCAGGGCGAAAGCGCAAGGTATTCGCGAACCGTGAGCGTCTTGATGTCGCCGACGCCCCGACGACCGAGGTTGCCCGAGGTCGCGTGATGGGCGGCATGGGTGCTGCGCCAATAGTCATAGGGCGTCAGCGTCAAGACGCTTAGCGCGCGGCCGACCAGGTCATTGGCCGAACGCGTGGCGAAGTAAGAACCGTGGCCGCAATCATGCTGGAGGACAAAAAGCCGGATAAGAAAGGCGGCCGCCGGTATGGAGAGCAAAAGCGTCATCCAATAGGCGAGATCCAATGTCAGCCACATCGCCGTCCACAGAGCGCCGAACGCGACCAAGGTGACCAGCAATTGGGCGACGCTTTGACCTAAGGTCGGGACGGCATAGGCCTTCAGGCGTGCCGAGAGGCCGACTGTTCGATCGACAGTCGGGCCCATATTCGGCCAATCAGCCGGGGCGGCAATGTTTTGGATGGGGGGCTCTCTTCAGATGTCTTGCGAAGCTGGAGGGCTCGCTTTCAGCGAGCCCTTGCAGCCTCGATCGCGGCCCTTCTTCAGTCGGCCAGCTTCAGGTTCTCTGCCGAGACCTTGCCATTTTGGCCGCGCTGCAGCTCGAAGGAGACGCGAGCGCCTTCGTTCAGCGTGGTCAATCCGGCGCGCTGCACCGCCGAAATGTGAACGAACGCATCTTTCGAGCCATCATCAGGCGCGATGAAGCCGAAGCCCTTGGTCGGGTTGAACCATTTGACGGTTCCAGTGGTCATATCGTGTGTCCTTGTCACGTGTTGCGAGCCACCGGCACACCCCGTGCCTGTGGGTATCAGCGCGCGAAAACCTGAGGTGCCTGGGCCTACCCACGCGGCGCTTAACGACATTGAATAGGCGCCGGGTCCTCGAAAGCTGATAGTCAACATATGGCATTGAACGGAAGGTTCTGCAAAGGGAAAGGCAGCCGCCCCGCCGGGCCCAGCGACACCAAGCGGCGTTTGAGTAGCCTACCCGGGCGCTCCGGACAGGCGGGATTCAGCCTGCCAGTCCGGCCGAGAGATGGCGCGCGCTGACACCGTCATCCAGCCCGAGCACGAGCGAGCGAATACGCTCGGCGCGCGCCGAGGAGATCGCGCGTGTCGCGTTGGCGTGAAACTTCGCCTCTATTTCGGTGGCACTCAACGGTCGTTCGGCGCAACCTCGGTTCATCTGCTCGCGGTGGCGCAGCGTTCGGCCATCCGTCAATGTCACCACGACCTCGCCCGAGAAGTATTTCGGATAGGGTGAGTTCGGGTCGATCGAATAACACACCCGCTCGGCAAGCGCCTGAACCGCTGTATCGGCAATCGCCGCCGGCTCGATGTCGGCCAGCGTGAAACGCTGGCGGATCAAAGCGGCTGCGACGATATAGGGAATGCTAAACTGTGCCTCGTAGGGGCTGGTCGGGCGTTTCTTCTGGGCCGCCGGCTCGCAAACCACCGGCACGATCTCACGCGGCACGATGACCTCGACGCGCGCAATCCGATCGGCAGCAAGATCGTGGGTACGGCTCAGGATCATCGCCGCATCGGCCGCGGCGTGGGTCAGGTGGCAGGCCGGTAGCGGCTTCACGGCGACCGCCTCGGTTTGCCATATCGTGCTCAGGCCAGCGGTCGCGAGCGTGAGATCGCAGCCTTCGAAAAGTGCGCCGAGATGCGCCCGGTAGAGTCCATGCCGGCCCTCATAGGCCTGCCGCGCCCCCTCAAAGCCGTTCTTGGCGAGTGTCGCGGCCGTAATGCCTGAAAGCGCCGCCCAGCCGGGATGCAGCCGCTTGGTCCAAGCGCCGTCCTCGAGGAACTCCAGCGTACCGGCGCCCAAGCTCAACGCTATGCCTTGCGCATGAGCAAGCTGGGCCTCGGTCAGGCCAAGCAACGTTCCGGCGCCGACGGCGCACGAGTACGCGCCGAGCAAGCCGGTCGGGTGAAACCCCGCCTTGTGAAATCCGCCCTTCGCCGCCGTGCCGAGCCGGCAGGCAATTTCGACCGCAACCACATAGCCAAGCAAAAGCGCCCGACCATCGAGATCGAACCGGCTCGCCAAGCCGAGTGCGCACGGCAAGGCGCTCGCGGTGGCGTGGACAACGCCCTCGACATGGGTGTCGTCGAAATCGAGGCCGTGCACCAACACGCCATTCGCAACAATCGCATCGCGCCAGGGCAGTCCGGGCGAAATGCCGATCACGGTGCCGGCGTTCCCTTCGGTCGGATCGGAAAGCGCGCGCAGACCCGAGAGCGTACGGTGCGCGAAATCATACTGCGTGGAGGCGAAGGCAATGCCGATGGCATCGAGCATCAACAGCTTGGCGCGTTCGCGTGTTGAATCCGGCAGCGTTTCGAAGCTCGACCGATTGGCGAACGCCGCATAGGTCTCGGCGATCGTCGCTGCCTTCTCGTGTAGGGGCGCCTCTTGCTCGGTCACTTTGCGGAAGATCGGAGTGACGCGCTCGGCCATGGACTGGCTCCTATGGGGCGGTTTTGGTTTGGACGCCCAGCTTGTAGAATCCGCGCACAGGAGCGGCAGGTCAATGGGTGGTTCGGTGTCGGGCCCGTCAAAGGAAGGGCTTGAGCAACCGCGCGACGCCGTCGCGTAGGCGGCGCAAGAAGCCGCGAGCGCGCAGCCCCTCGAGCGTGATGGGTCGTGCGCGCGCGATCTTTGCGTCGACCAGCGCGCCGATTTCCTGCGCGAGCGCCGGGTCGACGCACTCGCAATCCAGCTCGAAATTCAATCTCAAGCTGCGCGCATCCCAGTTCGATGAGCCGAACAAGATCCATTGACCGTCCGCCAAGGCGATCTTGGCGTGGTCGAATGGAGGCGCTTCGAGCCAGATTCGGCAACCGGCGCCGAGCAGGCGCGGAAATGCGGCCGCCTCGGCCCATTTCATGTAGAACTGGTTGCTCCTTTCTGGAAGCACGATGTCGACCGCGACGCCCCTTAGCGCGGCGACCGCAAGCAGGCTGGTGATTTCCTCATCGGGCAGGAAATAGGGCGTCGCGATCCGCAAACTATGGCGCACCTGCGCGAGTGCGCCCAACAGCGCGAGGCGGAGCGAGCCGAACTCTTCATTCGGTCCGCTCGCGATGCACCTTAGAACGCTCGTGCCAGCCGCTTCGAGCGTGGGAAACCATGACTCGCCGGCGAGAATTTCGCCACTGGCGAAGGCCCAATCCTCGACGAACACCGCCAGGAGGTCGGCAACCGCCGGCCCGTCGATTTGAAACTGCAAGTCGTCGGTCGGCCAGCGCGGACGGTCGGCCAGAACGTGGCTTCGCTTGAGATTCATGCCGCCGATGAAGCCGATGCGGCCATCGACCACGAGCAGTTTTCGGTGATTGCGCAAATTGAGATACGGCATGCGCCAGGGCCAGAGCGACGCTAGAAATCGCTCGGTGCGTATATCGCGGCGTCTCAGGCGCCATATGATCGGCGGGAAGGAATAGAGCGCGCCAATGCCGTCGATCAGGACGCGCACCTCGACGCCGCGCGCCCGCGCCGCGGCCAGTGCGTCGACGAAACGCCGCCCAAGCGGATCGTCATTGAAGATGTAGGTGGCGAGCGCGACTGACGCCTTGGCGGCGCCGATTGCCTCCAGCATGGCCGGATAGGCGAGGTCGCCCGAGCGCAGAGGGCGGACGCGATTGCCTGCCGCGAAGGGGGTCAGGCGGAAGCGCCGGATCAGATTGGCCTGGTACACAAGAAACGGATTGTCGGCCGACAGGTTGATGCTCGCGTCGTCCCCAAGCGGCCGGCCCAGCTCGCCGAACCGCCGCGGTCCGCGCAGCTTGGCCGCGCGCCGGGCAATCCGATTGATGCCGAACAACCAGTAGAGCGCGGCTCCGACGAAGGGCGAAAACCAGACCAAGGTGAGCCATGCCACCGCCGCGCGCTCATCGCGCTTGTTGAGCGCGACATGGACGGACACGCCGAGCGCGATCACGATGTCGGCGGCAACGAGAACGTAACCCCAGGCCGAGCCTGTGCCAGTCACGACGAGACGCGGGCGTACCGGGAAGTCATCATGGGTCACTCTCAGGCAGGATTGTATTTTGGGCAAGACAACCCATGTGGCACAGGGTGACCCTGCGATCGGCCTTGCGATCCGACATGACTGAGACGCCGACGCACGCGCTCGTGGCCGCGACCTACAACATCCATTATTCGATCGGCACCGATCGGCGCTTCGCGCCACCGCGCATCGCCGACGTGATTCTATCGCTCAATGCCGATGTCGTGGCGCTGCAGGAAGTCGGCTGGCACTATCGGGGCCAAGCCGGCATCGATCAGTTCGAATTGCTCGGCCATCTCACCGGCCTCCAGGTCCATGCCGGCCTGACGCGCAACCATCCCGATGCCCATTTCGGCAACGCGATCCTGACCGGCCTGCCGGTCCGCCGCACGCAAACGCTTGATCTGTCAGTACCTTTGCACCCGCCGCGCTGCGCGCTGATTGCCGAGCTGGGCGCGGCTGGCGGCGCGTTCCGCGTGGTCAATGTGCATCTCGGGCTCAACCCATGGGAGCGCCGCGCGCAGGTCAAGAAACTGGTCGGGGCGCTCGACGCCGCCGAATCGCTGCCGACTTTGCTGCTCGGCGACTTCAACGAATGGCGTCGTACGCCCACCTATCTGGATCCGATCGGTCAGCGCTTTCCGGAATGCAGTATGCCGGAAAGCTTCCACGCGCGCCGGCCGATGTTCCGCTATGACCGGATCTATGCGTCGCCGCAGTTCAGCCTCGGCCATGAGCAGGTCATTCACGCGGCCTCCGCGCGACGGGCCTCGGATCATCTTCCGGTCGTTGCGACCGTGCGACGCGGCTGAAGTCGCGTCAGCTCACGCCATCGACGAACAGCAGGCTGCCGGACGAGGCTTTGAGCCGCATCGGCAAGATCGCTTGATACTCCGGCGAGTCGTACCAGGCCTTGGCTGCCGCCATGGTTGGAAATTCGATGACCACGAGGCGCTTTGGCTTCCATGGCCCCTCGCGATGATCAATCGCGCCGCCAGCGGCGTGCACCTTGCCACCATGAGCGACCACGGTCGGCCTGGCTTTTTTCGCGTAATCGTCCATCAGGGTTTGATCGTGGATGGTGGCGTCGGAAATCAAATAGGCCGGCATTGGCTCTTCTCCTTCGCAGGGCGCTTGGGATCGGCATTGAAGTCTGTTCGCCGTTGCACGGCAAGCATGCTATAGAGCCGGGCCTTTGTTTGCCGGCCTTGCCATTCTGCCGCGCCGCCTGACCTGATACGGCGCGCCACGCCTCCCCATAACCGAGCCGCTGCGATGTCGTATGACGCGCTGATCGATCTTTTCGCCCGCGCCTGGCCGACGCTCTTGAGCTATGACGCGGGCCGCAATGTCGGCGTGGTGTGCGGCGTGTTTTTCGCCATTCTTGTCGTCTTGCGCCTGACCTCGTGGCGCACCCGCATTCAGGCGCGCGTGCCGCGCCTTGCCGACTATGCGCGCGAGATCGGCTATTCGCTGCAGACCGCCGCCGTCTTCTCTCTGATCGGCTTCGGCACGTTCCTCGGGTCCGAGGCGGGCGTGTTCCATATGATCGCGGCAACGCCCGGCGATCAGGCGCTGCCGATGATCGGTGGTTCGCTCGCGTTGATCATCGCGCACGATGCCTATTTCTATTGGACGCACCGGCTCATGCATCACAGGCGGCTGTTCAAGCTTTTTCACCGCGGTCATCACCGGTCGCACGCGCCGACGCCGTTTGCCGCCTATGCCTTTGCCTGGCCGGAGGCGATCGTGCAGGCGTTGTTCCTGCCGTCGATCGCGCTGCTCATGCCGGTCCATGCGACCGCGTTGTTCGCCTTCCTCACCTTCATGATCGTGCGCAATGTGATGGGCCATGCCGGCGTCGAACTCCATCCCCGCTGGTTTGGCCTCGGTCGGCTGACGTCTTGGAACACCACGACCACCTATCACGATCTGCACCATGAGTGCGCCGGGGCCAATTACGGTCTCTATTTCAGGTGGTGGGATCAATTGATGCAGACGGAGCACCCGGACTACCTGCGCCGCTTCGAGCGCGCGACGCTTGGCCGATCAGGCCGGCGGCGTGGTACGCGCGCAGCGAGCGTGAACCACCAGGCCTGACAACACGGCGTCGGCCAGGCCAAGTTCGTTGCATAACGCCCGGTAGGCGAGCGCCTTTGCCGCGTCACCGCGATCGAAAAAGACACTTACCGCCTCGCCCTTGGGTCTACCCCCCGCGTCGAACAGCGCGACCGGCCGATGATGGGCCGCAAGCCAGGTTTCGAGCCGGCGCAGCGTGTCGAGCGCGTGACGATAGCCGGGCGCGTCGCGGTCGGGCAGGAGCGCGACGCGGACGTAATAGTGCCGCCATACGGTTGGCGGGCTCCGCCGTGCGCCGGGATCGATCCTGGTGCCGTGGCCGTGTTCCATAATGCACGCATCCTAAAGGCGAATGCCGGTCGCTCCGAGCGAAAAACCATCGGCCGGCCGTCGCCCCAAGAGTCATGTTGACCGCGCCACGCGATCTGGTCGAGACTTGAGTTGACCGGACAATTGGGCAGGCCGGCGCCGGCGCTCGCCGGATTCGGGAAACAAAACTGGGAGGCAACACGATGAAATTTGGCAAGCAACTCGCTGCGCTGATTAGCGTCGCGGCGTTCGCCGTGGCGCTGGGCACGGCTGGCGGCGCGAAGGCGGATGCGATGGCCGACGCCGAAGCATTGATCAAATCGCACCAAACGCTGCCGGACTTCAAGGCGCCGGGCCCCGCGTTCGACGCCAAGGCATGCATGAAGGACAAGAAGATTCTCGAGATTCCACTCACCATGGCCAACCCCTTCAATGCCGAGATCGCCAAGGCGATGGCGGCGGCGGCGGCCGAGGTGGGCTTCGAGTTCAAGAATTGGGACAACCAGCTCAAGGTCGACCAATGGGTGCAAGGCATGGCGGCGGCGATCGCCGGCGGCTACAACTTGATCGACCTGCAGGGCGGTATTCCTCCGGCGGCGCTCGGGCCTCAGATCGACGAGGCACGCGGCAAGGGGCTCAAGGTCACCACCACGCATCTCTATGACGTGACTCAGGATATTCCGCCCAATCTCGATGGGTCGGCGCGCATGAACTACACGCGGGCGGGCCAGTTGATGGCGGCTTGGGCGTTCACGAAAACGGGCGGCAAGCCGAACGTCGTGATCATCGGCTCGGACGAAATCGTGCCGACCGCACCGTTCGTGAAGTCGATCCAGGACACGCTCAAGGGCTATTGCCCCGATTGCAAGCAGCAACATGTCAACGTGCCGGTGACGGAGTGGGCGACCAAGATTCAAACCAGCGTGCAGTCCGCGCTGGTGGCCGATCCCTCCATCAACTTCATCCTGCCGATCTATGATTCGATGTCGCAGTTCATCGTTCCGGCGCTGCGCATCACCAATCGTCTGGGCGAGGTGAAGATCGCCACCTATAACGGCACGCCGTTCGTGCTCGATATGGTGCGGACCGGCGAAGTCGACATGGATGTCGGCGAGAGCCTGGGCTGGATCGGCTATGCCGGCATCGACGTCAATATGCGCATTCTGTGCGACATCAAACCGGCGGTCACCACGCTCAATACGCCGCTCTATATTTTCGACAAGAGCAACATCAAGACGGCCGGCGAACCCGCCACCTTCCACGACGGCTATGGCGATTCGCATCTTAAGGGCTTCCGCAAGCTTTGGGGCCTGAAATGACCCATGGGGTGGCCGGGGCGGGGGGCCTATCCCCCGCCCTGGCGATCCGCAATCTTTCCAAGAGTTTCGGGGGCGCTCGCGCGCTCGATGGCGTGGACCTCACCGTCGAAAGCGGTGAGGTCCATGGCTTGTTGGGGCAGAACGGATCGGGCAAATCGACGCTGATCAAGGTGCTGTCGGGCTATCACGAGCCCGAGTCCGGCGCCACGATCGAGCTCAATGGCCGCGCCGTGCCGCTGCCCATCAAGGCGGGCGCGTTGAAGCGGCTGGGGCTTGCCTTCGTGCACCAGCATCTCGGCCTGGTTCCCTCGCTCACCGTACTTGAGAATTTGCGGATCGGCGATTTCGCCACCGAGACGCGCTGGTTCATCGATTGGCGCAAGGAGCGCCAGCGCGCGCGCGCGATCTTCGAACGCTTCGAGCTCGACATCAATCCGCGCGCGACGGTGGCCGAACTGCCCCAGGTCGAACGCGCGCTGCTTGCCATCGTGCGCGCCTTCGAGCAGGTGCGCGCCAGCCAGGCCGAGCATGGCGGCGGCGGCATTTTGGTGTTGGACGAGCCGACGCCGTTTCTGCCCAAGGCCGGCGTCGAGCGCCTGTTCGGCTTGGTGCGCAACATCGTGAAAGATGGCGCGAGCGTGATCTTCGTTTCGCATGATATCGACGAGTGCCTCGCGATCACCGACCGCGCCACCGTGCTGCGCGACGGCCGCGTCGCCGGCACGCTCGAGACGCGGCAAAGCTCGCACGATGATTTCGTCGAGCTGATCGTCGGGCGACGTGTCGCCGCCTACCAGGTCGAGCATGGCATGCGCGCCGATCGCGCCATCGATATTTCAATCGAGGGTCTTTCAGGCGGTGCCGTACAGGATTTCTCGATCGACCTGAAGGCCGGCGAGATCGTCGGCTTGACCGGCCTGATTGGTTCGGGCTTCGGCGACGTGCCCTATCTGCTCTACGGTGCGACGCGGGCCGAAGCCGGCGCGCTTTCGATCGATGGTTGTCGCCACGCGGTGCCGCCGATCGATCCGGCGCGGGCGCAACGCATAGGTCTTGCGCTGCTCCCCTCCGATCGGCTTGGCTCGGGCGGCATTGGCGGGTTGTCCGTGACCGACAACGTGACATTGCCGGTGCTTGTGCAGTTCTTGACCATGACGAAGCTCGACCGTCGGGCCATGGCGCGCCGGGCGCGCGAATTGGGCGAGGCTTATGATGTGCGACCAAATCACCCGGAGATGACGCTCGACTCGTTAAGCGGGGGTAATCAACAAAAGGTATTGCTGGCGAAATGGCTGCAAACCGCGCCGCGCCTCTTGCTCCTCGACGAACCGACGCAAGGTGTCGATGTCGGAGCGCGCCAGCAGATCTACCAGGCGATCGACCAGGCCTCGGCCAAGGGCATGACGGTATTGTGTTCGAGCACGGACTACGAGCAATTGGCGCAGATTTGCGATCGCGTTTTGGTGTTCGCGCGGGGCGTGGTGGTACGCCAACTCAGTGGCGATGAGATCAGCAAGGAGCGGATCGCGGAGCAAGTCTATTCGAGCCTAAGTCTGCGCGCGCCCTTAGCGATCGAAATGGCGTCGTGAGCGAGCAAGCCGATCGCTCGCAACACGATAGCTATGAGGCGCGACTCGCCATGATCGAACGTCGTCTAGCCGAAGTCGAGGGACAACGTCGCGCCGTGCGTGCAAAGCGGTCGCGCGCCGTTGGCCAGCGCACGATCGCCGGTGAAATGGAGCGTTTCGGCCTGATTGGCGCTTGGATCATCGTGGTCATCGTTTTGGGCGCGGTGGTGCCCGATGCATTTCTCTCCTGGCTCAATTTCTCGACGATCTTTTCGTCGCAAGCCGTGCTGGTCGTGCTGACGCTCGGTCTGCTCATTACGCTGACCGCCGGAGACTTCGATCTTTCGGTCGCCTCGACCTTGACGCTTTCGGCGATGACCCTGACCGTGCTCAATGCCCAGCACGGCTGGGGCGTGATCCCAAGCGTCGCGGTCGCGCTCGGCTGCGGCGTGCTGATCGGCGCCATCAACGGCGCGATCGTGTTGTTCTTCCGTATTCATTCGCTGATCGTGACCCTTGGCGTCGGGACCTTCATTAACGGCATCATCTTATGGATAAGCGACTCGCAGACCATCGCCGGCGTTTCCTTTGATCTTGTGAGCTGGGTGATCGTGAATCGTTTTCCGCCCGGAGGCGGCATCTCCCTCACGTTCTACTACGCCGTCTTCCTGTGCCTCGCGATCTGGTATTGCTTCGAATACACGACCATCGGCCGGCGGTTGCTGTTCGTCGGCCGGGGCCGTGAAGTCGCGCGGCTTTCGGGCATCAGGGTCGATCGGGTCCGCCTCGGGAGCTTTGTGGTCGGTTCGACGATCGCGGCGGGTGCCGGCGTGCTCTACGCGGGCATGACCGGCTCCGCCGATCCGACCTCGGGCCTGAGCCTGTTGCTGCCGGCCTTCGCCGCCGCGTTCCTGGGCGCAACCAGCATCGTGCCCGGTCGTTTCAATCCCTGGGGCTCGTTTATCGGCGTCTATTTCCTGGTCACCGGCATTACCGGGCTCACCATGCTCGGCGTCAACACTCTGGTGCAGAATCTGTTCTATGGCGGCGGTCTGGTCGTGGCGGTCACGCTCTCTCAATTGGTGCGCAAGCGCCAGCCGCAAAGCATCAGCTGAACGGGGTTGGTGATGCATCATTGACTGATTTCCGGGCGTCTGCGACCATTTGTCCGGTCAACTGATCAGACCAAGCTAGGCGACCAAGAATGACCGAGAAACCGCCGCCACCGAGGAGAGAATTGTCAGCATGAGCGTGCCAACCGACGATCTGGTCGCGATTTACGAACGGCGTCTGGCCGAGCTTGAAAACCGTCTCGGACACCTGGAAAAGAAACCCGGCGGCTCGATGCAGCCGGCGCGTGCGGCGTCGGCCGGCGGCGGCTACCGCCTTGGCGTCGATGTCGGCGGTACTTTCACCGACCTGATCCTGATCGATGAGGCAACTGGCCAGACGTTCAAGGCCAAGGTTCCGTCGACGCCGCAGGATTCGTCGATCGGGGTGTTGAACGGTGTCGCCAGGATTTGCGATGACAACGGCATCGACCCTGCGGGCATTTCGCACATCATGCATGGCACGACGGTCGCCACCAATACGGTCCTGACCTCATCTGGGGCGCGCGTCGCGCTGGTCACGACCAAGGGCTATCGGCAAGTCCTCCAGATCGCCCGCTCCTATGTGCCCGGCGGGCTTGGCGGCTGGGTCATCTACAACAAGCCCGACCCGCTTGCGCCGCTCGAGCTCACGATCGAAGCCGATGAGCGCATGAACGCCAAGGGCGAGATGGTCAAGCCACTGAATGAAGCCGAGCTTGCGGTCAAATTGCGCGCCCTGAAAGAGAAAGACGTCGAGGCGTTGACCGTCTCGCTGATCAACGCCTTCGCCAATGGCGCGCATGAGCGACGGGTCCGCGAGATCGCCGAAACCATCATGCCCGGCGTGTCGATCTCGATCTCCTCCGAGGTGATTCCGGAGATGTATGAGTACGAGCGCGCCGAGACGACCGTGGTGAACTCCTATATTCGCCCGGTCGTGTCGCGTTACATCGACAGCCTGCACACCGAGCTCTCGCGCAAACTCGGCGGCGTTCAGCTTCACGTGCTGCGTTCCGATGGCGGCTTGAGCTCGGTCGAAGGTGCCAAGCTCGCGCCGGTCAATCTGTTGATGTCGGGCCCGGCCGGCGGCGTCGCGGGCGCGCTCTGGAGCGCCAAGCAATCGGGTTACAGCAACCTGCTCACGTTCGACATGGGCGGCACCTCGACCGACGTCGCGCTGATCCAAGACGGCAAGCCCCAGGTCCGGCGCGAGACGCGTGTCGGCGACGTAACCGTGCGCGCCTCGTCGATTGACGTCCGTTCGATCGGCGCCGGTGGCGGCTCGATCGCCTATGTGCCGGAACTGACCAAGGCGCTCCGCGTCGGTCCGCAATCGGCCGGCGCGGTGCCGGGTCCGGCGGCCTATATGAAGGGCGGCGAAAAGCCCACCGTGACCGACGCCAATGTCGTGCTCGGTTATCTGCCGGCGTCCTCGCGCCTTGGCGGCGACATGCGGATCGATCGCGGCCTTGCCGAGAAGGCGGTCCAGACGATCGCCGATGCGATTGGCCTGCCGCTGATGACGGCGGCCGAAGGCATCATCGACATCGTCAACGAGAACATGTTCGGCGCGCTGCGCCTGGTCTCGATCGAACGCGGCTACGACCCGCGCGATTTCGCGCTGGTTGCGTTCGGCGGCGCCGGGCCTTTGCATGCCAACGCGCTTGGCAAATTGATGCAGTCCTGGCCGGTGATCATTCCTCCGGCGCCTGGCGTGCTATGCGCCTATGGCGATGCCACCACGCGCCTGCGCAACGAGGCCTCGCAAACCTTCATCCGCCGTTTCGGCGAGACCAACGACGCCGAGGTGCTCCGCTTGTTCGAGATGCTTGCCGAGCAGGCCGCGAAGACACTGGTTGCCGAGGGCATTCCGGCGAAGGAACAGACCATCGGCATCCAGATCGACATGCGCTATCACGGCCAGGGCATGGTCTTGACCATCGATTCCTCGCTCGACGACTTCACGCGTGGCGGCTTGGCGGCCGTTTCAAAGACGTTCGACGCGATGCACGAGCAGCTGTTCACCTTCGCGCTTGAGCACGACCATGAGCTGGTCAATCTGCGCGCGATCGCCCAGGGGCGCGAGACCCTGGTGCGCGCCGAACCGGTCGATTCGGGCGGCAGCGACCCAAGCGCCGCCATTATCGATCACACCGAGGTCTATGTCGGTGGCACGCGCCGGCGCGCCGCGATCTATGATCGCACCAAGCTCAAGGCGGGTAACCGGATCGTCGGACCCGCGATCGTCGCGCAGATGGACGCCACGACCGTTATCCTTCCCGACCATGCGGGCGAAGTCGATCCGCATGGCAGCATCCTCATTCGGCCCGTCGGCTGACCCAAACAAGGGGAATCACGCCATGCCCGCCACGATCATTCAATCCAACACGAAGCCCTATGATCGCGATGCCAAGCCCGATCCGATTACGCTCGACATTGTCGAGAACGCGCTCCGCAACGCGCGGTCCGAAATGGATGCGGTACTGTTCCGAACCGCGATGTCGCCGGGGATTCGCGAGCAGCACGATGCCTTTCCGATGATCTCCAATCAGGAAGGCAAGATGGTGGTCGGCCAATTCGGCTCGTTCATCTATGGCTTCATCAAGGGCTATGAGGGCGAGATCGAGGAAGGCGATATCTTCCTGACCAACGACCCCTATTCCTGCCGGGGTGCGATCAGCCATTTGAACGACTGGCTGACGCTGATGCCGATTTTCCGCAATGGGCGGTTGATCGCCTGGGCCGCGATGTTCGGCCACATGACCGATATCGGCGGCAAGGTGCCGGGCTCGCTGCCGACCGACGCGGCGCAAATCTTCGAGGAGGGCATTCAGGTGCCGCCCGTGAAGATCTACCGCAAGGGCAAGCTCAACAAGGAAATCCTTGATCTTATCCTGCACAATTGCCGGCTGCCGGATTGGAACCGGTCGGACTTCAACGCCATCATCGCCGCGCTCAGGCTCGCCGAGCGGCGCGTGTTCGAAATCTGCGATCGCTTTGGCGAGGACCAGTTCGTCGCGGCAATGGCCGAGATGCTTGATCGCAACAAGCGCGCGATGAGTTCGATCATTCAAATGGTGATCCCCGAAAAGAAACAGTATTTCGAGGATTACATCGACGATGACGGGCTCGGCATGGGGCCCTACAAGATCGCCTGCTCGATGTGGCGCACCGGCGACCACGTGACGTTCGATTTCACCGGCACCGACCCGCAATCGATCAGCTCGGTCAATTTCCTGCTCAACGAGGAAATGTTCAAAATGTTCCTCGGCGCCTTCTTCATCAACATTTTCGATCCGCAGATCCTGTTCAATGATGGGTTCTACGAGCTGATCAGCGTAACGATTCCGGAAGGCACGATCCTGAAGCCTAAGCGGCCCGCAGCGCTGTCGTGCCGCACGCACCTGTTGGGCCGCATCTTCGACATCATGGGCGGGTTGCTGGGCCAGGGCTCGCCCGAGGCACTCAACGCGGCGGGCTTTTCCGACAGCCCGCATTTCATGTATTCCGGCCATTCGCGGTCCGGCGAGTGGTACCAACTCTACCAGATCGGCTTCGGCGGCATTCCGGGCCGCCCGGTCGGCGATGGGCCTGACGGTCATTCGCTCTGGCCGGCCTTCACCAACGTGCCGAACGAATTCCTCGAATCCTATTTTCCGCTCCGCATCGTGACCTATGAAACGATCCCCGATTCGGGTGGCGCCGGCCTGCACCGCGGCGGCAACGGCCTCTCCATGGGCTATATGTTCCTCGAGCCCGGCCAGATCTCGATCCACGACGATCGCTGGTTGACCCATCCCTGGGGCGTCAATGGCGGCCTGCCGGGGCAGCGTTCCAACAAGATCATGGTGCGCGCCGACGGCACGCGGGAGATCATGGAATCGAAGTGCGACCGCATCGACGTCAACCCGGGCGACACGCTTTACTTCAACACCTGGGGCGGCGGCGGTTGGGGCGATCCGCTGAAGCGGCCCGCCGCGAAGGTGGCGAAGGACGTCGCGCGCGGCCTGGTCACGGCCGAGGGTGCGCGCCGCTACGGCGTCGTGCTGCGCGCCGATGGCACGGTCGACGAGCCCGCTACCACGGCGCTGCGCGAGCAAATGGCACGCAGCCGCGGCGATGTGACGCTGTTCAATTTCGGCGGCACGATCGAGGAGCTCAAGGCCCGCTGCAAGCGCGAGACGGGGCTGGAGCCGCCGACCACGCCGGTGTTCCAGACCTGGATGAACGCGCGGGTCAGGCAGGCCGCGGCGCGGGCCTGAGCCGCGCCGATAGGGAGGCGGGCATGGCGGAAGATCTCGACGCCAATTATGCGCGCGCGGGCTATCACCAGCGCATCGGCTTCGGCCGCACGCCCGCGCTGCTCGTGGTCGATTTCGTCGAGGCCTATTTCGAGCCGTCCTCGCCGCTCTATGCCGGCGTCGAGGCGACATTGGCTTCGGCGCTCCGCGTGCTGGCCGCGGCGCGTCGTGCCGGCATCATGCGTATTCTGACCAACGTGCAATATCAGAAAGGCGGCGCCAATGGCGGAGTCTTCTTCCGCAAAGTGCCGGCGCTGCGCTCGTTCGAAATCGGCAATCCACTCGGCGCTTGGCCCAAGGGTTTGAGCGCCGAACCCGGCGAATTGGTGATTTCGAAACAGTACCCTTCGGCCTTTTTCGGTACGTCATTGGCCTCGACCCTGACCGCCAACGGCATCGACACCGCGATCATCATGGGCGTCACCACCAGCGGCTGCATTCGCGCGACCTGTATCGACGCGGTAAGCCATGGCTTCATCCCGATCATCGTCGAACAGGCGGTCGGTGATCGCGCCGAGGGCCCGCATCGCGCCAATCTCTATGACATGAGCGCGAAATATGCCGATGTGGTGAGCGAGGCCGAGACCATCGCCTATCTCGACCGCTTGGCCGGTCAGAGCGCGCCGAAGAGTGCCGCACGCTGAGATGCACGACATTGTGTCCCCATTCGTCATGGCCGGCCTTGAGCCGGCCATCCAGGCTTGCCCAGGCAAACAGCGGCGTCGCGGCTCCTGGATCATCGGGTCCGATCCGCCGATCAAGTCGGCGGACGGCAATGACGAGCAGGGAGGAAGCGGCCGCGCTCACAATCGCTCCATGAAAGAGATCCATTCGGAATGACCGCCACGAAAAAGCCGTCGCTCAAGACTTACCTCAAACCTGGTCATGTGCTGATCGCGCCGGGCGTGTTTGAAGGTATTTCCGCGCGCATCGCCGACCGCCTGGGCTTTCAGGCGTTGTATATGACCGGCTATGGCGCGGTGGCCTCTTCGCTTGGCCTGCCCGACGCTGGCACCGCGACCTATACCGAAATGGTCAGCCGCGTCGAGATGATCGCCCGGAGCACCAAGACGCCGCTGATCGCCGATGCCGACACCGGTTATGGCGGGCTCTTGAACGTCGAGCGCACGGTCAAAGGCTATGAATCGGCGGGCGCCTCGGCGATTCAGCTCGAGGATCAGGAATTCCCGAAGAAGTGCGGACATACGCCCGGCCGGCGCGTGATTCCGACGGCCGAGATGGTCAAGAAAATCCGCGTTGCGCGTGAATCGCGCGACAGTGCCGACTTCCTGATCATCGCGCGTACCGATGCGCGCACCACGCTCGGGCTCGACGAGGCGCTGCGGCGCGGCGAGGCCTTCGCCAAGGCCGGCGCCGACGTGATTTTCATTGAGAGCCCGGAATCGGTCGAGGAGATGCGCAAGATCACCGCGAGCTTCGAGCAACCCTGCCTCGCCAACATGGTCGAAGGGGGGCGCACGCCGATCATGTCGCGTACCGAGTTGATCGAGATTGGCTATCGCATCGCGATCTTTCCGGCGGCCGGCTTCCTCGCTGCTGCCGCCGCGCTCGACACGATCTATCGCGGCCTAAAGGAACAGGGCTCGACGAAGTCGACCAATGCGCCGCTCTATCCGTTCAGCGACATGAACACGCTCATGGGCTTCGAGCACGTCTGGGATTTCGACAAGCGGCACGCGGAGTAGCAGGCGCATGGCGACGGCGCGCTCGGCGACAGAGGTAGCAGAGGATCTCACGGATGCACTGGCGCGCGAGGTCTTGGCCTTCAACTATCGGGACCTCACGGAGACCGACCGCGCGCAGCTCGGCCGCCTGATCCTCGATCATCTTGCCTGCGTCTACCGTGGTTCGTCGTTGTCCTGGAGCCGGTCCTTGGCCGATTGGGCACGGCCCTATGACGGCTCGGGTCGTTCGCCTATCATCGGCGGCAAGCTCCGCGTCGGGCCGCCGATCGCCGCGCTGGTCAATGCCACGGCCGCGCATGGTCTCGAGCTCGACGATACGCACGATGTCTCGGTCAGCCATCCGGGGGCCGTCGTGATCGGCGCCGCCCTTGCCGTCGCGCAACAGCGGGGTTTGGGTGGCACCGCGCTGCTGCTGGCGATCGTCGCGGGCTATGAGGTGATCGGCCGGCTTGGCGCCGCGACCGGCGCCGCCGCGATCATCGAGAAGGGCTTTCATCCGACCGCGCTGTTCGGCTCATTCGGCGCGGCGGCGGCGACGGCACATCTTATGGGCCTTGACGCGGCGGCGCTTGGTCGTGCCTTTGGCCTTGCGCTGTCCTTGGCTGGCGGCTCAATGCAGTTCGCGGAGGATTCGCTGGCCACCTCGGTCAAGCGGCTGCATGGCGGCTACAGCGCGCACCATGGTGTGCTCGCGGCCGAGCTCGCCTGTGCCGGGCTCGCCGGTCCGGCACGCGCATTCGACGGCCGCTATGGTCTGTGCCGGCTCTACGGCGCCGCACCTAATCTAGTTAGGCTCTCGCGTGCGCCTGACGCGCCGCTCGAGATCCATCGAATCAGCTTCAAGCCCTATCCGTGTTGCCGCTTGTTTCATTCCACCATCGACGCACTCGAACAAGCGACCGATGGCTTCAAGCTCGATCCTGCGCGCATCAGGCGTATCAAGGTGGGTGGGCCGTCAATCATGGCGACGCAGCATATGCAGCGTCGGCCGCGCTCGGTGATGGCGGCGCAGTATAGCCTGCCGCACGCTTTGGCCGCCGCGCTGTTCCATGGTCCGCGCGCGGTCGAGGGCTATGCCGAAGCTGCCATGACGAACCCAAAACTGCAGGCGCTGGCTGATATGGTCGAAGCCGAGACCGACCTTGAGATGGAAGCGGCCTTCCCGGCGCATTTCGGCAGCACAGTGTTGCTTGAGGTCGAAAGCGGACCGATCCGCCGCGTCAAGGTGCTGGATAGCCTCGGCACGCCGGCGCGCCCGATGACGCGTGAGGCCTTGATCGCGAAATTCGACCAACTGGTCGCGCCGACCGGTCTCGCGCTCGGCGGCGTCATCGTCGCCGAACGCCTCGACGGCCTTGGCGAAGCGACAACGCTCGATGATCTGCTCGCGCCGTTTCTCAAGACTCCGAGGTCAACATGACGAGTAAGGAGTCGCGCGAGCGGCTGACCACCGATCCGGTCCCCGCGTCGCAACTGAAAGCTGACGTCACGCGTATGATGGACGTGCTGGCCCAGGGCGGTGTCGCGCTTGTGCCCCTTGATGTCGCCTATGGCATTGTCGCGATGCGCGAAGCCGGCATCCGCAAGATATTCACCGCCAAGCAGCGCTCCTACGAGAAGCCGAGCGGCATGTTCGCGAACGCCGAGCTCAGTCGCGCCATCCACATCATGGAACCGGCCAAGCACGACATGGTGAGCGAACTGATCGTCGAGGAGCGTATTCCTTTCTCCGTGGTCGCGCCGTTTCGCGCCGACCATCCGATTTTTCGCTCGGTCGATCCGTTCGTGCTGCAATCGTCGTCCAAGATCGGGACCATCGACATGCTCTTGAACGCGGGCCAATTCCATGACGAGATCGCGCGTCAGGTGATTGAGCGCCAAACCCCTGTCTTCGGCTCCTCCGCCAACACTTCACTCACCGGAAGCAAATATCGCTTGGCCGATATCGACGCGCCGGTGCGCGCCGCGTCCGATATCTCGTTCGACTATGGCCTGTCGAAACACGTCAATCCCGAGGGGCGCTCGAGCACGATCGTCGATTTCCGCGACTTCACCGTGGTGCGCAAGGGCGTCTGTTTCGAGCAATTGAGCCGGGCCTTCAAGACACGTTTTGGCGTTGAGATCAGGCTCGTGCCGGGCGTCACGGCCGGTTTGTGACGGAGCGCGCGACGGCGATGATGCGGGCTCCGGCATCTGTCAAGCGATATAGCGAACCGCGCTATCTGACCATCGTTCGTCAGATCGAGCGCGACATCGCTCACGAGCGCATTGCAGTCGGCGAGCATCTGCCGAGTGAGCTTGATCTGTGCCGGCGGCTCGGTGTCAGTCGCTTCACCGTGCGACAGGCGATCCGGCATTTGAGCGATTCCGGCATGGTTGTAGCGCGGCGCGGCTCGGGCACCATCGTGACCGCGCGCTCGCCCGTTCGCTCGTTCATTCACGCCGTCGAGTCGCTCGACGAGCTAAGCCAATATGCCAGTACTACCCGATTCGAGATCGGCCCGTTCGAGCAGGTGATCGCAGGGGTGGCCTTGGCGCGACGGCTCGGTTGCCGGCGTGGTCAGCCCTGGTGGCGCACCGAAGGCTATCGCTATGGCGGCACCGAAGAAAGTGGTGATGCGCCGATCTGCTGGACCGAGGCGTTCGTCGCCGAAGAATTTTCTCGCATCAATGAACTCGCCAGCTCGACCAATGCACGCCTGTTCAACTTCATCGAGGCTCAATACGGCGAACGGATTCTCGAAGTCTCGCAGACGCTGCGCGCCGTGCTCATGCCCGCGCGGATCGCGCCCATGCTTGAGGTCGATCCGGGTTCGCCGGCACTTGAAGTAGATCGCTTCTATCGCTCGGCGCGCGGCAAGATTGTCGAATTTGCTTCAAGCATTCACCCGGCCGATCGCTTCAGCTACACCATGCGCCTTTGGCGCGACGTCAAGCGTTGAGAAAAGGAGAGGATACGCTTATGTCCGACACCTATAAGGCGATCGGCTTTGACGCCAACCGCGTCGGCTTCGGCGAACGGCCGGGCATCGCGGTGGTCGATTTCCAGAAGGGCTTTACGCTGCCGGAATTCGCGCTTGGCGGTCGCCTTTTGGTCGAGCGCGCGGTCGAAAACAGCGCGCGCCTCCTGAAAGCCGCGCGTGCCGCCAATCTGCCGGTCGCGACCTGCTACACCGCCTATACCTCGCAGCGCGACATGCCGCATTGGAAGATCGCGCCGGTCTTGAAGGACTTTATCCACGGCCATCCTTCGACCGAGCTCGACGAGCGCATCTATGTGAAGGGCTATGACACCGTTTTCTGCAAGACCGGTCCGTCGATCTTTTTCCAGACCGCGATTACCTCGTTCTTCGTCAAGGAGCGCGTCGATACCGTGATCGTGATCGGTTGCAACACATCCGGTTGCGTACGCGCCTCGATCAACGATGCGTTCTCGTTCGGCTATCGCGTGATCGTGCCGGAACCCTGCGTGGGCGATGTGGAAGAGGGCCCCCACAACGACAATCTGCGCGATGTCGGGCGGCGCTATGCCGATGTCGTGGGGCTCGACGAGGTACTCGACTACATCGAGCAAATCCGGCGCCGCAACGCGCCGAGCTGATCAATCGCCTTCGAGCCGCCGCATCACCCGAGTGAAGAGGCCTTGATTGGCGGCCGCGCGCTCCTTGGCGAGGCGGTCGGCCTCGGTCAACCGCTCCAGGAGCCCCAGCGCGCGTTCAAGCGTCGCCTCGCGGCGTGAGATCAGGGCGGTGCTCGCCGCCTTGTCCTCGACCATCACTTGAAGCTTGGCGGTCGCTTCCGCCAACATGGTCTCGAGCTTGAGCCGCGTCTCTCGTTCGATCGCGAAACGCTGGGCCGTTGAATCGAGCAGCACGAGCGCTCGGTCGAGCGTGGCGAGCGCAGCGCGATGGCTCTTATCTTCCGCGGCGAGCCGGGCCAGCGCCTGCTCAAGCTGTTCGAGCGTGCGCGCAAGCAAGGCGCTCAGCCTCTTGCCCTCGCTTTCGCTCGAGGTGGCGCGGGCCAGCGCGGCGTCGCGTTCGGCCTGCGCCTGGTTGAGCTCCCTGACGGCCCGATCGAGCGCGGTCTGCTGGCGTTCGGCCAAGGCATCAAGACGGTTCACTCTTTCCTCGCGCTCGCCAAGCGTGTCTCTCAGCTCGAGGATTTCGTCGACCAACAGGTCGACCGCATCGCTCTCCGACAATTCGGTGCCGGCCTCGGCCGCAAGCCGCTCCCGGCTTTGCAAGGGCGGCACGATTCGCCAGTGGCCGCGATTGTCACGAAAGCCGCGCAATTGGCCCGAACGAACATACTGGCGCACGCGCACCGTGCTGATGCCAAGTCGCTCTGCGGCCTCACGCACGCTCAACGGCGCTTCGGGCACGGACTCACCTGTCGTCATGGTTTCCTAGGATCTCGAAAAACGTGGGCCGCGCAAATTGGCCCAATGCGATTCCGGACGCAAGGGTAGTGCGCCGGCGGGCCTGGTGCCAAGTCCCCCATGGGTCGGGCGGTGCGACGCCGCCGCAAGCTCGCCGTTGGCGTGCTAGCGATCGCTGGGATTCGCCTCACGACCTGATAGGCTTGCCGTGAAACAAAGGGGGCTTTGCCATGGACCTGATCCTGCGCAACGGTACGGTGGTTACAGCGGCAGAAACCTACAAGGCCGATCTCGGCATCGAGGGCGGCACAATCAAACAGATCGGCACGGGGCTCGGCCCCGCCAAACGCGAGCTCGACGTCGCCGGAAAATATCTGTTCCCCGGCGGTGTCGACGTGCACACCCATGTCGAGTTCACTTTGCTCGGTGAAACCACGGTCGATGACTTTCACTCCTCGACCATCATGGCGGCGTGCGGCGGCATCACCACCATCGTCGATTATGTCCTACCCAATCCCGGCCAGTTGCTGATCGACGCGGTCGAGATGTGGAACGGCCGCGCCAAGGGCAAGACCGTGATCGATTACGGTCTGCATCCGACGCTGTTCAAGCCGACCGAGCGCACGCGGGGCGAAATGGCCGAGCTCGCGAGCGATGGCTATACCAGCTTCAAGATCTTCATGACCGGGCTCGCCGAGTTCGATCATTACGCGCCCGACTATTTGAAGGCGATGGCGCAGGCCGGCAAGAGCGGCGCGATGATCAACATCCATTGCGAGGATCAGTGCTGCATCACCTTCTTGACCGAGCAGCTCGAGCGCGAAGGCAAAAATAATGTGCGCCACTTCGCCGAGTCGCGACCGCGCATCGCCGAGGGCATCGCGGCCAAGCGCGCGGTTGATATGGCGCTCTTGGCGGACGCGCCGGTCTATCTCGTGCATTTGTCGTGCGAAGAAGGGCTCGACGCGCTAAACGATGCCCGCGCGCGCGGCCAGGCGGCCTATGGCGAAACCCGGCCGATCTACCTTCACCTCTCGAAGGATCGCTTCAAGGACGAGAAAGATCCAGAGCGTTATGTCGGCTGGCCGCCGCTGCGCGATGCCGATCAAATGGAAGTGCTCTGGCAGGCGCTTGATTCTGGCGTGCTGCAAACTCTCGCGACCGACCACACCAGCTTCTCGATGGCGCAAAAGAAGAAGCACAAAAAGGTCGAGGATTTGGTGCCCGGCATGTCGGCGCTGGAGACCATGCTGCCCATGCTCTATTCGGAGGGCGTGCTCAAGAACCGGCTGAAACTCAGCCGTTTCGTCGACGTCACCGCGACCGCGCCAGCCAAGCTCTTTGGCCTCTACCCGCAAAAGGGCACGATCGCAATCGGCTCGGACGCCGACATTCTCGTGTTTGACCCGAAGAAGCCCGTCACCATTCGCCAGAAGGACCTCCATTCGCGCCAGGACTGGGAATTGTTCGAGGGCTTCAAGGTCACGGGTTGGCCATCCATGACGATTTCACGCGGCGAAATCATCGTCGAGAACGGCAAGTTCCTGGGTGAAGCCGGGCGCGGCAAACTGATCAAGCGCAAGACCTTCACCTCGCCTTGAGCCGCCGGCACGGACAATCATGAGGGAGACAACGCCATGGCGCTGATCGGCGAATGCTTCGAATATATCGACAAGCGGTTCTTCAGCCTGACCGTGCCGAGCGGCTTTCTCGACAAACATCATGAGGGTTGCCGCTGGGCCGAAGGGCCGGTCTGGTTCGCCGATGGCGGCTATCTCGTCTGGAGCGACATTCCGAACAACCGCATGCTGCGCTGGACGCCCGAAGGCGTTGGCGTTTTTCGCGCCAATGCCAATTACGCGAACGGCAATACGCGCGACCGCGAAGGCCGGCTGGTCACTTGCGAGCATGGCGGCAGGCGCGTCACCCGCACCGAGCCCGATGGCTCGATCACCGTGCTCGCCGACAAATACAGGGGCAAGAAGCTCAACTCACCGAACGACGTGGTGGTGAAGTCCGACGGCTCGGTTTGGTTCACCGATCCCGATTACGGCATCATGAGCGACTATGAGGGCTTCAAGGCACCGCGCGAGCAGGCGGGTTGTTATGTCTATCGCGTCGATCCGAAGAGCGGCGCGGTCAGCGTGGTGGCCGACGATTTCGTCAAGCCCAATGGGCTCGCCTTCTCGCCCGACGAAAAAACGCTCTACATCGCGGATTCGGGCGTCACGCACGATCCGGCCTGGCCGCATCACATTCGCGCGTTCGACGTGGTGAACGGCAAGCAACTCAAGAAATCGCGCGTCTTCGCGGTGATCGAGAACGCCTTTCCCGATGGCTTCCGCGTCGATAGCGAGGGTCATGTCTGGACCAGCTCGGGCCCCGCGGTCGCCTGCTACCACCCCGATGGCACGCTGCTCGGCCGCGTCAAGATTCCTGAATTCGTCTCGAACCTCACCTTCGGCGGCGAGCGCCGCAACCGACTCTTCATCACCGCGACCACCTCGCTTTACTCCGTCTATGTCGGCGCGCGCGGTGCGCAAATGCCGTAACGGCCGTGGGCCAAAGCCGAGGCGTGCCCGTTCCTGTCCCGATCTTAACCAATATGCGCTGAAAGCGCACATCGGGATGTATATGATTAACCACGGGACCCAATTGTGTCGCACTCTTTGGCTCGGCAGAATGGCCGAGACTTTAGCAGGGCCGACGCGACTGTCGCGGCGCCCGTTGGGCTTTGAATTGAACGGCGGATGTGGCCCGGGCCACGACGCTCAATAAGAGGGAACGGCAACGCGGCGGCGGACGACAGCGCGGCGGCGGATGGCGCGGCGGCGGCGGACGAAAGCGCGGCGGCCAATAACGGCAACGCGGCGGCGGACGACAGCGCGGCGGCGGATACCGCGGCGGCGGCGGACGACAGCGCGGCGACCGGCCTGGGCGACGCCAATGCCGGCAATTCGGATGCGAATGGCTCGAACTCGGCGTCGACCAATATCGGCGACGCGACCTCGAACGAGCTCGACGCCGATGGCGATGCCTCGGCGGCGGCGCAGAACGGCGATGCGATCGGCGGTGCCCATGCGAGCGGCGATTCGGCGGCGGCGGCCAATGGCAGCACGGCGCTGCGCTCGAGCGGCGACAGCGCGCTGTCCCAGACCGGCGACGCGATCGGCGGCGACAACGATGACAGCGCGATTGCCGGCAGCGGCATCGCGGTCCGCGTTGGCAGCAACAATGACGGCACGGCCCTTTCGGGCAATGACGCCGTTGGCATGGACGGCTCGGACGACAACACGATCGCCCAGGGCGGCAGCAGCGCGATCGGCGATGACGCGGAAGGCTCGGCGATCGGCGCCGGCGCGGTCGGCATGGACGATTCGGACGACAACGCGATCGCGACGGGCGCGAGCACGGCGGTCCGCTTCGGCCAGAAGAGCGATGGCAATGCGGTCGGCGAGGGCAATGTCGCGAACGACGGCGATGACAGCGCGGTCGCGGGCGACGGCACGGCAATCCGCTTCGGCCAGAACTCGAACGGCAACAACCTCACCTCGGGCGCCGGCGCGGTCGGCATCGACGAGGTCGATGAGGGCAGTGCGGTCGCGGTCGGCGGCGGCGACGCGGCCGGGGCCGAGGACAATGACGACAGCGCGGTGGCGCAGAATGGCGGCACGGCGGTCCGTGGCGGCTCGGAGAGCGCGGTCAACAATGGCAGCGGCTCGGCCCAGCGCATGTCCGGCGGCAATGACGGCGCGGCCCAGACCGTGACCGGCAACGCCCAGGGCGTCGAAGGCGATGACGGCGTGGCGGCGACCCAGGGCGGCGGCGATGCCTATGGCATCGATGCCGACGACGACAATGCGATCGCGGCCGGCGACGGCTCGAACGCCTCCAACATCGGCAACGATAATGACGGCACTGGCGTATCCCAGGGTTCGGGCGATGCCGCCGGCAATGACTCGGGCGATGGCGTCGGCCAGAATGGCGGCGCGGGTGCGGAAGACGACAGCGCGGCGGCGGTGAACGGCGATGCCGGCAATGCCAGCGCGAAAGATGACAGCGCGGCCGCCGGTATCGGCAACGCGGTCAATCTCGATCTCGACGACGGCTCGATCGGCCTGGCGGCCGGCGATGATTTGCTGAACGGCGGCGACGGCGCGATCATCCAGCTCTCGATGGTCTCGCTCAACAACGAAGTCAGCTACAGCCCGATCAAGATCAACACCGACCCGAGTATCGATAGCGGCGATAACGACAATAGCGGCGGCGAGGGCGGTGACGGCGGGGACGTCGAGACCAAGTCGAAGGACAACTCGTTCAATAATGATGGCGATGAGTCCGGCGATATCGAGCAGGACGGCAACAAGGCGAAGTCCGGCTCGACCAATAGCGACACCGACGGCGGCGAAGGCGGCAGCGCCAATGGCAATGACGGCGTCGATGGCAATGGCAATGGCGACTCCGAGGGCGGCACGGCCAACGGCAATGACGGCGTCGATGGCAATAGCGGCGGCGACAGCACGGCGAACGGCAGTGGCAATTCGACCGGCGGTAACGGCGGCGCGGGCGGCGGTGGCAATGGCGGAAACGGCGGCGCGGCCGCGTCGGACAACGACGCGACCAGCAATGCCGGCGGCGCGGGCAATGGCTCGGGCAGCGGCTCTGCCAATGGCGGCGCGGGCAGCTCCGATGGAACCGGCTCGGGCTCGGCCAATGGCGGGGCGGCGGATTCGGATGACGACAGCGGCGCGGCGACGCAGACCTCGACCAATTCCGGCTCGACCGGCGCTGGCGGGGCGGGCGGCTCGGCCGACAACTCCAACAGCAACACCGGCTCGGCTGGGGCTGGCGGCACGGCCAATGGCGGAACTTCGACCGAGACCAACACGATCAACAACACCAATGGCATCGCGACGGGTGCGATCGGTGCGCTGACGATGACCACGACGGGCGGCATCAACACGATGCAGGTGTCGACCGGCATGCTCTCGAACCAGCAGGTCGCGGTGTCGATCAACGCCAACGCGTCCCAGGCCGGCTTCAACAACCTGCCGACCGTGGGCCCGTGAGGCGCACATAACATAGGCCAAGGTCAAGGGACCGGCGGGCGCTTCTTGCCCGCCGGTCCGGCGACCCAAAAGACGCCAACACCTTGAATACGGGAGCGAGACAATGAACAGGATGTTCCTCACGGCGGTATCGGCGATCGCGCTGACCGCCGCTCTATCGGGAGCTGCCTACGCGCAGCAGACCAACACGACCGGCGGCGGCAGCGACGTCAACGCGCAGGCGACCGATATTGGCAATGCGCAAGCGAATGACAACGATGTCGAGAGCAACAACGACAACAGCAATCTTCAGGACAATTCCGACAAGAGCGTCAACCAGGACAACAGCTTGCTCAAGGACGCGACGATCGAAGTGCCGCTGAATATCGGCTCCGACGGCACGGCGGCCTCGACCGGCGGCGATGCCTCGGGCGCGCAGGACGACAGCGCGGCGGCCAATGGCGGCAACGCGGCGGCGGACGAGAGCGCGGCGGCCGATGGCGCGGCGGCGGCGGACGACAGCGCGGCCAGCAACCAAGGCAACGCGGCGTCGGACGATAGCGCGGCGGCCAGCACGGCGGCGGCGGCGGACGATTCGGCGGCGAGCGGCGCCGGCGATGCCAATGCCGGCAATGCCACGGCCGAAGGCGAGAATAGCGCGGCGAGCAATATCGGCAACGCGACCTCGACCGAGATCGACGCCGATGGCGATGCCTCGGCGGCCGCCTCGGGCAGCACCCCGGGCGGCGCACCGACCCCGGCGGATATCGGCGAGGGCTTCAGCGCCACCGCCGGCGCAGACGCGAGCGGCGATTCGGCGGCGGCGGCGAACAACAGCACCGCCCTGCGCTCGAGCGGCGATTCTGCCCTGTCGCAGAGCGGCGATGCGATCGGCGGCGACAATAATGACAGCGCGATCGCCGGTGATGGCACGGCGGTGCGCGTCGGCAGCAGGAATGACGGCACGGCCATTTCCGGCAACGACGCGATCGCTCTTTCTGGCAGCAACTATCACCACCAGTTTGGCGAAGGCGGCCAGAATAGTCTCGATGGGCCGGAAGGCGGCGGCGGCTCGGACCACAACACGATCGCGCAAGGCGGCAGCAGCGCGATCGGCAACGAAGCCAACGGCTCGGCGATCGGCGACGGCGCGCTCGGCATGAGCGACTCGGACGAGAACGCGATCGCTACGGGCGCGAGCGGCGCGGTGCGCTTCGGCCAAAAGAGCGATGGCAACGCGGTCGGCGTGGGCAACACGGCCAATGACGGCGGCGACAGCGCGGTGGCGGGCGCCGGCACGGCGGTTCGCTTCGGCTCGGAGTCCGACGGCAACAACGTGACCACGGGCGCCCAGGCGATCGGCATCGACGAGGTCGAAGACGGCAGCGCGGTCGCGATCAACAGCCCAGGCGGTGAGGTCGACCCGCAGGGGCTCGGCGGCGGCAATGCCTCGGGTGCCGAGGACAACGACGACAGCGCGGTGGCGCAGGGCGAAGGCAGCACGGCGGTCCGTGGCGGCCGGGAGAGCGCGATCAATAATGGCGACGGCTCGGCCCAGCGCATGGGCGGCGGCAATGACGGTGCGGCGCAGGCCGTGAACGGCAATGCCCAGGCCGTCGAAGGCGATGACGGCGTGGCGGCGACCCAGGGCGGCGGCGATGCCTATGGCATCAATGCCGACGACGGCAACGCGGTCGCGGCCGGCGGAGGGTCGAACGCTTCCAACATCGCCGCGGGCGGTAAACGACATCACGGGCAGGTCGGCGACGTTACCGGCCTGGGCTCGGAGGGCGGCGGCAATGACGGCGTCGCGGTCTCGCAGGGCAGCGGCGACGCGGCGGGCAATGACGAAGGCGATGGCGTCGGCCAGAATGGCGGCGCCGGTGCCAGCAATGACAGCGCGGCGGCTGCCGGCGGCGATGCCGGCAATGCCGGAGCGAAGGATGAGAGCGCGGCGGCCGGTATCGGCAACGCGGTCAATGTCGACGCCGACGACGGCTCGTTCAGTCCGGCCGCCGGTGGCGACCTGATGAACGATGGAGGCCCGCTGGCCGATCATAACAACGTCATCCAGCTCTCGGCGGTCGCGCTCGGCAATGAGGTGTCCGACAGCCCGATCAAGATCAACAGCGATCCGAGTATCTCCAGCGGCGAGAACCACAATCACGGCGGCCGCGGCGGGAACGGCGGCGACGTCGAGACCAAGTCCAAGAACAATGACTTCAACAACGAGGGCGACGATTCGGGCGATATCGAGCAGGACAACAACAGGGCCCGCTCGGGTTCGACCGAGAGCGACACCCAAGGCGGCAAAGGCGGCAGCGCCAATCGCAATGACGGCGTCGACGGCAATGGCAATGGCGAGTCCGAAGGCGGCACGGCCAATTCCAATGACGGCGTCGATGGCGATAGCGGCGGCGACAGCGCGGCCGATGCCGGCGGCAATTCGACGGGTGGCGACGGTGGCGCGGGCGGTGCGCCCGGTACCACTGGCGGCACCGGTGGGGACGCCGATTCGACGAACACGGCGCAGTCCGCCAAGGCCGGTGACGGCAATGGCAGCGGCAAGGGCACGGCCGATGCCGGCGAAGCCGGGTCCGACGGCGAAGGCAAGGGCGAGGCCAATGGCGGCAAAGCCAAGTCCGATGACGACAGCGGCGACGCCACCCAGAAGTCGGAGAACGCGGATACCGGCGATACCGGGAATGGCGGAAACGGCGGAACGGCCGACAACACCAACACCAATGGTGGCAATGCCGGGGCCGGCGGCAACGCCAATGGCGGCATCTCGAACGAGGACAACGATATCCTGAACGAGAACGTGATCGGGACGGCCGACATCGGCGCGTTGAAGATGCTCACCGTCGGTGGCATCAACAACATGCAGATCTTGACCAGCCAGATGGTCTCGCAGGAGATCGCGGTTTCGATCAACGCGAACGCGGCGCAGGCCGGGTTCAACGGCGGCGGCACGATCGTCACCCCGCCGAGCCCGTTCTGAGGGCATAACCGGGTGGGCGGGCGCGCGAGCGCCCGCCGCTTGGCTCCAGTGATTTCGACGAAGCGACGTGGCGACGGGACTGATACCGTCGCCACGAATGCCCGGCAGGCAAGCCGGGCGGTTACAAGACGGGAGATCGGGGTGTCATGAAGACCATTCTCATGGCGGCGGCGGCGCTTTCTTTCCTTGCGGTTACGGCCTACGCAGTCCAATCGAAGGCGGCGGATGGCGGCGGGCTTGGCGTGGCGGCACCGGTCGAGGCCGATCTGATGGACGTCCTGGTGCAGGAGGATGGCGTTGGCGACGACGTGCTTGAGAGCCTGGCGGGCCGCGAGCTGATCGAGCCCGACGAATTGACTCAGATCGCCGCGCCGACCAACAACAACACCTCGACCAACGAGATCGAATTGAACGGCGAAGGCTCGTCGCTGGTCACCGGCTTCGTCGCCGGCAATCAGGCCAATAGCGGCGGCATCAACAACCAGATGATCAATTCCGGCAATGGCGTGAATTTCCAGAACAGCACGGTGATCCAGATCATCGTGGGGGAATGAGCGCGTAGGGATCGGAACGGGTAGGCGGGAGCCGGGCATGGCACTGCTCCGTCCGTTCGTGCTGGCGGGCCTCGGGCTCGCGCTTGCAATCGCCGCCTGGGGCGTCGCGCCGAGCGGCATGGCCGGCGAGGTCTCGCTCTTCACCGGCGTCGGCGGCCGCGTCTCGGTGCCGACCGTCAGCATCCGGGAAGGCCGCTTCCAGACCGTCGTCCTGCAGCAATACGACTTCAGCTGCGGCTCGGCCGCGCTGGCGACGCTTCTGACCTTTCATTACAAGCGGCCGACCACCGAGGCCGATGTCTTCCTCCAGATGTTCAACACGGGCGACCAGGCCAAGATCCAGAAGCTCGGCTTCTCGCTGCTCGACATGAAGCGCTATCTGGAATCCCGCAAGCTGCGCGCCGACGGCTTCAAGATGGAGTTCGACAAGCTGGCCAAGATCGGCGCGCCGGCGATCACGCTGGTCAATATCAACGGCTACAATCATTTCGTGGTGTTCAAGGGCTATGAGAACGGCGACGTGGTGGTGGGCGACCCGGCGCTCGGCGTGCGGGTCTATACGGCGGAAGAGTTCCAGAAAATCTGGAACGGCGTCGCCTTCCTGATCCGCAGCGAGCCGGCGGTCGGGCGCGCGAATTTCAATCTCGATCGCGATTGGCGGGTGCGGCGCAAGGCGCCGTTCGCGACCGCGATCAGCCGGGATTCGCTGGCCTCGTTCACCGCGCAATTGCCCTTCGCCGCGAACGAATTCTAGGGGATAGGACCATGGCAACCAAACCGAGAGACGAGACTTGGCAAGCCGCGCCGTCAGGCGGCGCGTGGCTCAGGCGCGCGGCGCTTCGGGGCGCGGTGTGCGGCACGGCGGTGGCGGTCGCGGTCGGCGCCATGGCGCCGGCGATCGCCGCGGTCGGCATGGACGAGCGTGGTCTCGACGTGCTGGGCGCGAGCCCGATGTCGCGCGGCGAGCTCGACGAGAACCGGGGCGGCTTTTCGCTCGGCGCCTTCAAGATCAATATCGGCGTCAAGATCACCACGACGCTCAACAACGCCGTGACGCTCCAATCGGTGCTGACCTACAACACCAAGACCAAGATCGCCGAGATGACGTCGAACGTCTCCAAGGCGGTGGCGAAGATCGGCGATGATGACGACGACGACGCCTCGACGAGCTCGAACCAGGCCGGCGCGGTCAGCTTCTCCCTGCCGCAATTCAAGCTTTCGAGCCAGAGCGCGCAATTCGAGGCCGACGATCTGGACAGTGATGACGACGATGACGCGGTGAGTCCGAGCGTGCAGGGCGAGACGGCGGCGCCCAGCAACCCGCCGCCGGTCGTGGTGGCGGAGCTCGAGGAGCCGGTCGGCGCGGTCGTGCCGAGCGCGACCGAGCCGAGCGACACCGGCAATTCCGGGAACGCTTCGATTGGCGCGCAGGCGATCGGCGAGATCGTCGAGGTCGCGGATGCCGCGCCGGCGAGCCCGCCAAGCGGGCCCAAGATCAATCTCGACCCGATCATCGATCAGGTCACGCAAGTGGTCGACGCGATCATCGTCGAGCCGCCAAGTCTGCCGGCGCTCGAGGACGCGACCCAGGTGGTCGACGCGCTGATCATCGAGCCGCCGGTGCTGCCCGATGCCGGCGGCATCGTCGAAGAGCTCACGCCGGTGGTCGGCACCGTGGAGATCGAGTCGCCGAGCCCGCCGGTCATCGTGCCGGCGGCCGAGCCGCTCGTGATCGATACCGAAAGCATGGCGGCGCTGGCGGAAATCGTGAGCGAGGCCGGCGCGCCGGGCGAGCTCGAGCCCGCGGCTCAGGCCCAGGACCCAAGCGGCGAGCAGGAGCTCGCGCTCAACGATGCCGAGGTTCTGCCCGAAGTGCTGATGACGGCGCTCAGCGGCGGCACCAAGTTCACCTCCGGCGAGACCGAGGTCACGCACCTGATCCAGAACGGCATCATGGCCTCGATCCAGAACTCGGCGAACGGCATGACGATCGATCAGAGCGTCGAGATGAGCGTCAGCATCAGCAACTTCAATTCGCTTATCCAGGGTGCGCTTTCGGACATGAAGGCCAACATGATGAGCACCGAAGTCGCGCGCTTCAACTCATCGCTCGGCAATTGAGTTCGCACCAGGTCTCGAGGATCGGTTCCGATCGTCGAGACCTGGCCGCAGAACGGCCCCGTCTCACATTATTGATCGTCCCCTGCGGTTGTGCCCGCGCGTCGGTCGAGCCGCGCGGGTGACGGCCGAGCACGCGGCTCGCTCGAACGCGTTTGTCGCGCTGCCAATACGTCTTGTCACAGATTAATAGTTAGAGTTTCTCACCAATTTGGCTCGCGCGCCGCGTTTCGCCCAATTCGCGACACAATCGGTCCTCAAAGTCCGCCCCAACAATCAATGAAGGGGACGGGGACATGAGCGCACCTACCGATCGCGACACGGCAACGGGGCGAACCTCTCAAACCCAGACTGCATTACGGATGGCGCGAGCCTCGCGCCCGATGCGCCGGGGCGCCATCAGCCTCGGCGCGGTCGCAATCGCGCTCGGCATCGCAGCGCCCGGCTCGTTCGCCGCGGTCGCGCCCACCGAGCTCGACGTCGGTGACGCCGTGCTGATGTCGCGAGACGAATTGGACGGCGCGCGCGGCGGCTTTTCGGTCGGCACCTTCAATCTCAGTTTCGGCATCAAGATTTCGACCACGATCAACAATGTGCTGACGGTCCAGACCGTGCTGTCGATCGATTCATCGACGCTCACCGGCAAGATCACAACGAGCACGACCGCGATCGCGCAAAAGGTCAATGAGACGGTAGACAAGGTCACCGCGACGGTGGCGGCGATCGGCGATAAGGAAGAGGGCGCGGCAACGAGCGCGAGCACGACCCTGATCGCTTCGGTCGAGCAGCCCCCGGTCGAGCAGCCCGAGAGCGAAAACAGCGAGGTGGCCGCCACGCCCAGCGGCGCCGACGGCGAAAGCGTGGTGAGCCAGGCCGGCCCCTCGACGCCTGAGAGTTTCAGCGTCGAGACCGCGCCGAGCAGCGCCAGCGAGCCGCCGGCGCCCGCGCCGAGCGCCGCGCCCGAGCAGGTGGCCAGCCTCAGCATCACCGTGCCGACGACACCCGAGAGCTTGGGCGCGTCCGACGCCGCAACCATCACGATCCCCGACGCGGCCGGGCTCGTGAGCGAAGTTCAGGAGCAGGTCACGCATTCGGAGATCGGCGATTTCCTGCCGAGTCAGACCGAGCCGATCAGCGTGGTCGAGGCGCCGTTGCAGATCGAGGTCGAGAGCTTGAGCGCGGCGCAGAACCTGGCGCAGACGCCGAGCTTCGAAGCGCCGCCGGTGAGCGAAACCATCGTGCTGGCAAGCAACGAGATCACGACCGAAAGCGTCGAGAACACGCCGAGCGGCGAGGTTTTGTCGAACCTCGAGGCCGATCAGGCGACCGGCACTGGCGTCGTCGGCGAAGCGGGCGCGACCGTGACCGAGATCCCGAACGGCGCGGTCTTCGATCTGGGCGGCACCGTCATCACCCATCAGATCCTGAACGGCATTCTCGCCAGCATCCAGAACAGCAACAACGACGTGCAGATCGACCAGACGGTCGAAATGATGGTCGACATCGAGAATTTCGGCTCGACCATCGGCAGCGCGCAGTCCACGCGCCAAGCTGCCGCGCTGGGTGACGAGGTCGCGCGCTTCAGCTCCAGCCTCGGCGACTAGTTCCAAGTCTCGATGATCGCGACCGATCATCGAGGCTTGGTATTAGCATCGCGCCATTAGCAGGGCGGTTGTCAGGCGCGGGCGGTTCTGCTTTCCTCGGCCGGGACAGGTCGGGGAGCGCCATGGCACGGACGGCAGCCGAGACACCGTATGAAGCCGCCGGCGGCTGGGCCGCGCTGGTGGCGCGCGCCAAGGCCTTGCAGCCGGGCTTGCGCGCGCGCGCCGAGGCCACCGAAGCCGCGCGCACGCCGCTGCCCGAGACCATGCGCGCCTTCGCCGAAGCCGGCTGCCACCGGATCTTGCAGCCGGCGCGCTTCGGCGGCGCCGAGGCGCCGTTCCGCGCCATTGTCGACGTCCAATCGGCGATCGCCTCCGCCTGCGGCTCGAGCGGCTGGGTCCACGGCCAGAACGTGATCCACAATTTCATGCTCGCGGCTTGGCCGAAGGAGGCTCAGGACGAGGTCTGGGGGCCGACGCCCGAGGCCTTCCTGAGCGGCATTCTGATCGCCGGGCTCGGCCGCGCGCGGCGCGTCAAGGGCGGCTGGCGACTTTCGGGGCGCTGGCCTTTCGTTTCGGGCGTCTCGGTCTGCGATTGGTGCTTGTTCGCGGCCCTGGCCGAGACCGAGCAGGGCGTGGCCACGGAAGAGACCTGGCAGTTCATCCTGCCGCAGGGCGCCTTCGAGATCATCGACACCTGGCGCGCCATCGGTCTGCGCGGCACCTGCAGCCATGACGTCAAGATCGACGACGTTTTCGTGCCCGAGCATCGCGCGCTCGCGCTCGAAGGCAGCCGGGGCGGCGCATCGCCCGGCAGCGCGATCAATCGCGCGGCGATGTTCAGGGCGCCGAGCTACGCGCTGTTCTCGATCGTGCAGGCCTCGACCTCGCTCGGGATCGCGCTCGGCGCCTATGAGGCCTATTTCGAGCACGCCAAGAAACGCGCGGCGACCACCACCGGCAAGGCGGTCGCCGAATTCGGCACGACGCACCTGAAGCTCGGCGAGGCGGCGGCCTCGCTCGACGGCGCGCGCAGCATCCTCTATGCCGCGTGCGACCAGGCGAGCGCGATCGCCGAATCGGGCCGCGTGCCGAGCATGGAAGAAAGAACCCGCCTCAGGCGGGACGGCGCGTTCGCCGGCCGGCTCTGCATGCGGGGCGTCGAGCTCGTGCTCGAGCTTGCCGGCGGCGGCGGGATCTATGACAGCAACCCGCTCTCGCGCTTCTATCGCGATCTGCGTTCCGCCAACACGCACATCAGCCAGAACTGGGACGTCAATGCCTCGAATTGGGGCCGCGTCGCGCTCGGGCTGCCGTGCCCCGACCCGAGTCTATGAGCACCATGCAAAGGCTGCCGTTCTGGCAAAGGCTGCTCGTCACCCTGCTGGCCATGCTGGCGTCGAGCTTCATCATCAGCATCATCTGGCGCTCGGTGCTGAGCTTCGACATGCCGCCTTATTTGGGCGGCGCGGTCGGCGGGCTGGTCGCGCTGCCGCTCTGGGCGCTTCTGAAGCGCATCAGGCCGAAGGAGCCGAAGGACACCGACCCCGACGTGCCGGTGGAGAAATAGCGTGGATTACTTCTTCGCGCCGCCGGCCTCGGGCTTGGCGAGTTGCGCGAGTTGGCGGCTCGCCTCGGCATGGCCGCCATTGGCCGCGGCCTCGAACCATTTGGCCGCCTCGGTCTCGTCGCGCGGCACGCCATCGCCCTCGGCATAGAGCACGGCCAGGCGATATTGCGCGCTGGTATAGCCCTGTTCGGCGGCGGCCTTGAACCAGCGCGCCGCCTCGGCGCCATCCTGCTTGACGCCATGGCCGTGCCGATAGGCATCGCCCAAGGCATATTGCGCGCTCGGATAGTTCTGCTCGGCCGCCGCTTTGTACCAGGTGGCCGCCTTGGCGAGATCGGGCTTGACGCCTTGGCCCTCGGCATAGAGCAGGCCGAGGCTGTATTGGCCTTCCGCGTCGCCGGCCTTGGCGAGCCGGCTGAATTCCTTGAACGCGGCCTCGAAATCGCCGCGCTCATAGGCGGCGACCGCCTCGTCGATGCCGGCATGGAGCGGCAGCGCGCCGAGCGGCACGATAAGCGCGGCGGCGAGCGCGAGGAGCGCCACGACGCGACGGCGTGCCCTCGTCTTCGTCTTTCTTTGGTTGCGCCGCTGTGTCGGCATGGTCGGCCATCATGTGGTGGCGAAGCGAGCCCGCGGGCTTGCAGCGCGGGGCTGCTAAACCGTCTCGCCCATCTTTCGCCCGGATGATTGACGAAGGCTTAACGCGGCGGCGTGCCAGGCGCCGCAGTGCGGCCGGGGCTTAACCGTGTTTGGCAAGAGGCCGGCAAGGATTGGCGGGCAGGCTCAGGGGTGAGGCTGGAAACCAACGAGTTCAGGACCCGATGCCAAGTCCCATCAATCCGAGGCCCGAAACAAGCGCGTCCGCCCACCCGCTGGAAGCAGCGGCGGTGGGGCGTGGCGCTGGGCGTCGCCGCTTCTGGCGCGATTCCAAGGGCGGCGTGCTGGTGACCTATGGCTTGGCGCTGCCCGCGCTGCTCGGCTTCGTCGGCGTCGGCGCGGAGACCGGCACGTGGTACGTCGCCAAGCGCGACCTGCAGACCCAGGCGGATGCGGCAGCGATCGCCGCGGCCTGGCAGGTCGCCTACGAGCAGGACGATCAGGTCATTCCGGTCGCGCTCGGCGAAGCCGTCAGAAACGGCTTCGAAGACACTGACGAGACCGACTATACCGTGCTCAACCCGCCGACCAGCGGCCCGAACGCCGGCAATACCAATGCCGTCGAGGTCATCCTGCGCGAGCGGCACAACGCGCTCTTCTCGGTGCTGGTCGATGCCGAGGGGGCGTCGATCGCGTCGCGCGCCGTGGCCGAAATCGATTCCTCGGGCGAGGCCTGCGCGCTGGCGCTCAATCCGAGCGTGGAAAGCGCGATGAAAAACACGGGCAATAGCGATCTCAATTCGCCGTCCTGCACGCTGGCGGCCAACTCGAAGGCGCACAACGCGGTGAACTTCGGCGGCAGCGCGACGATCAATATCGAATCGGTGTGGAGCGCCGGCGGATTCGTCGATACCACCAATGCCACGCTCGGCAAGCCGGCCAAAACCAATATGTGGCCGATCGACGATCCCTATGCCGATGTCGACCCGACGCCGCCCGCCGGGTGCGATATCAACGCCAAACAAAACCTCAACGGCGCGATGACGTACGATCCCGGCGGCGATGGCAAGATGACCTTCTGCAAGGACATTTCCATCACCAATGGCGCGGCCGTCGATTTCAAGCCGGGCACCTATTACATCAAGGACGCCGATCTCAGCATCCAGGGCGGCACGGTGACGTGCAGCTTGTGCGAAACCGGCGGCGACGGCGTCACCTTCGTCTTCACCGCGAAGGATCCGGCCAGTACCAGCAATATCGGCTCGATCTCGATCAATGGCGGCGCCAGCGTGACGCTCAACGCGCCCTCCGCCGGCGACTATAAGGGGCTGCTGTTCTTTCAGGACCAGGCGGCGCCGAAAGCGTCGAACAACAAGGCGAGCCTGAATGGCGGCGCCGACACCGTGCTCAATGGCGCGATCTATTTTCCCAACAACGAAGTGCAATGGGCCGGCAATGTCGGCTTGACCGCCGCCTGCACCCTGATCGTCGCCGATACGGTGAACTTCACCGGCGATTCGGGCCTCGCGGTCAATGACTGCGCCAATCAGGGCGTCGACATCGCCTTCGTGCGAAGAATCTTGTTGTCCGAGTAGGGCGGGAGGTCGTGGTGCATCATCTCGCGCGCCTCCGCGCCGATCGCGCCGGCAACGCCGCGATCGAGTTCGCGCTGATCCTGCCACTGACCGTGCTGATGGTGGCCGGGCTGATCGAATATGGGCTGGTCACCAACGCGCGCACCTCGCTCGAGAACGGCGCGCGTGCCGGCGCCCAATTCGCGCTGTTCCAGGGCTTCGATGAAGCGGCCATCACGGCCACCGTGGTCGCCGCGACCAACCTCGCGCTGAGCGCGCCGAACGTCGCCGCCGAGGAGTTCTATGAGTGCGACGGCGCCTGGGGCACCGAGGTGCCGGCAGACACCGAATGCGACGACGGCGCGCCGCTCGCCAAGTTCGTCGGCGTCACCGCGACCATGGACTACGCGCCGTTCTTTCCGCTGATCGAGCTCGCCTTGCCGAGCGAGCTGGTCGGCTCGGCCGCCGTCAGGGTGCCGTGACATGAGCGCGTTGAGCACGATGCTCCGGCGCTTGATACGGCGTAGCGATGGCGTCGCCGCGATCGAGTTCGCCATCATCCTGCCGGTGATGGCGGCGCTGATGGGCGGCATTTTCGAGGGCGGCCGCTTGATGTGGGTGCGCAACTCGATCCAATCCGCGACCGAGCAGGCGGTCCGCCTCGCCATGGTCAATCCGGCGGCGACCGACCTCGAGCTCGAGGCGGAGGCGAGCGACTATTTCGACGGCATCGGCGGCGGCTCGCCGAGCTTTTCGGTCGCGCGCGACACCGTGGACGCGGTCGATTTCGTGACCGTGAACGGCAGCTACGAGTTCCAGTCGATCCTGAGCCTGGTCGATTTCGGCCTCGTCACGCTGCGTGGCAAGGCGCGCGTGCCGCTCGAGACGCTGTGACGTCTTCAGGCGCACCTAGGCGCGCACAACGCCCGGCGCGCGCGTCGTGCGACCTTGCGCGCGCGGTGGCTGCGTTGGCTTCCGCCGCTTACGCGGCGCGGCGCCGGCGCGGCGCATCGATCGCGCGGTGGCGCACGATCGCCGCCATCCAAACGAGGGCCGCGCCCTTCTCCGGCGCGTAGCCGGGCGCGCTGTCCCAGATCCGCACAGAGGCGTCCTGCATCGCGTCCTCCGCCGCGTCGCGCGCCTTCATGAGCCGCGGCGCGACCGCGAAAAGATGCGCGGCGGAGGCCTCGTAGAGCCGGGCGAAGGCGCGCTCGTCCCCCGGCCGCGACGCGAGCGAGGAGCCCGGCCAAGAGCTCAGCGCGCGCGGGGGCGCTGGCCGGAGCGGGGGTGGGCGTCATGGCGCGCGGGGGCGGGAGTCATGGGTTATGGCACGCTCATGGCAGCGGCGACGCCTTGCCGTGGCCTGCACCGACCGCCCCATGGCGCGATCCTCCCATTCCCAATACGCAGGGGAAAGGCGATTGGATGCAGGGAGGGAGGGGGGTGGGAAGTCACCGTAGGCGGTGCGCTCGCGACTCCGCACGCAAGCGCGCGCCCGCGATCCGGCGAAGCGGTGCCTCCCCACAGAAGACCCGAAGACCACGCACGTGACCTCCCTGGGGCGGAACGTCGACAACGCCTAAACCGCCGCGTCGCATCACAGATGGGCGCCGAGACCGGGGATTGCGATCCGGCGGCCGGGGAGCGGGCAAGTTGGGGCTACTTCGCGGTTCAACGTCTCGTTTGGATTGCCAAATCACAGACGTCCATCTGTGCCAAAATGGGGCACCGTGCCACTCAAATTTTGGTCGCATGGAGACACCAAATGCCCTCAGCCATGGCGTTCCTTCCATGGGTCGCGATCGACACGCCTTTGACGTTCGGTCCATTGCGGCTGCTGCCATATCGTCGCAAGAAATTGCCCGGGAGCCTGCTCCATGCAGCACAGTCAGACATTGACGTGGTGCTGAGCGCCTATGCGGATCGACCTAAAAGCCAAGTCAACGAGGCAACCATTCTCGAATTTGGTGAGTGGCAAACAGGCATGGACGCTGACGAAATGTTGCCGGCGCTTTTTTGTGCGCGAGACATGCTCGCGTTTGCGGCACTTTCGAATCGAAGGTTATTCGGTGGCCATTCCAAATATTGCAATTTTGATACGTATTCCCTCGTTGTCCAAGGCTATACACCGGGAAAAGTTGGGTCGTTTGCGTTCTTCACTCGTCGGCGCGATGGCGGCACCAATCGGTATTGGTCGTCAAACGCTTTCGCGTTCCACTGCCCGTATCACGTGGACGCGCGTGCGCGGATATCGGTTGATGGCACTCTTCTTGTCGCGCTTCTCGCTCTCTCCGAGGCGGACTCCTTCCTTTTGGAAGCAGTGACAGAATTCAACTGCGCAAACACTGACTCCTCCGATGTGCCATCACACGTCGAAGTGGTAATGATGAAGTCCGCGTTCGAGTGGCTAATGGGCATTCGCGAGCAAGTAGGCGAATTTGTCGATCAACTCAGAGAGCGCCTTAGTTCCATCCCGTCTGTCGAATCCTTGGATGGCCCTCTGAGAGCCAATTGGGAAAGGGCACGCCCTGGAGCTGCACGCCCACTGGAAGCGTGGGCCAGAGAGTTTTGCGACCTACGAGGTGCCTCTGCCCATGGGAGACCAAGGGCAGCGCCTCGCTTTGTCTGGACGGCGCGCGCACACTTGGCGTTTGCGTCCCTGCTTTTTCCGTTGTTATTCAAGAAAATCATCGCCGATAAGGGTCGAATTCAACTCGACGCATATGACACAGAGCGCCTACGTAGGATCGACGCCTACCTGTTGCATGATCCGTTCGCCCTCGATTGGAGCGCTGAAGACGGAAAGCACCCGTGGAAAGAGATCGACTCTCTAGCGTTTGTCCACGCCAGGGCGCCGCTGTTCTACCCCAAGGCGGGCCCATGACCCGAGACTGGTCCAAGCGGCAGGCGGCGGTCGCCGGTCATTTCTGATTTAAAAAAACCCCACCAGCGCCTTCGCCAATTCCTCCGGCTGTTCTTCCGGCACCCAGTGGCCGCAATTCTCGATCGCGCCGCCTTGCACGTCGGTGGCGAGCTCGCGCAGATTCTCCAGCACCTGGAGGCCACGGCCCTTGCCGCCCGCGCCGCCGAGCGCGAGCACCGGCATGGTGAGCTTGGTCTTGATCAGCTCGTTGTTGTGCGCGAGGTCGGTTGGCGTCGCGCGGTAATATTCGAAGCCGGCGTGCAGCGCGCCCGGCCGCGAATAGGCGCGGACATATTCGTCGATGTCCTCGTCCGTGATCGCCTTCGGGTTGTAGGCGAGGTTGGTATAGAACCAGGAGAGATAAAGCCGCTCGCGGCCGGCCACCAGCGCCTCGGGCAGATCGGGCACCCAGTGGAAGCCGTGATGCCAACGCCGGCCGCCCCAGGTCAACGCGTCCGGCGTGCCGAAGGGGATCACCACGTCGATGATCGCGAGCTTCCTGACCGCGTCCTGATGCGCGTGGGTGAGCGCATAGGCGGTCGGCCCGCCCCAATCATGGCCGGCCAAGTAAAACGTCTCGTGGCCGAGCACGTCGTGCACCAGGCGCCAGATGTCGTCGGCGACCGTCTTCTTGTCATAGCCGCTCGGCGGGCAGGACGAATCGCCGAGCCCGCGCATGTCGGGCGCGATCACGGTGTAGCGTTCGGCCAGCGCCGGCATGATGCGGCGCCACTCCCACCAGGTCTGCGGCCAGCCATGCAAGAGCACGAGCGGCGGGCCTTGGCCGCACGTCACGTAGTGCAGGCGCACCTCGCCGAGGTCGGCGGTGCGATGCTGGAAGGGGGATTGAGTCATGAGGCGATTCTATTTCTTCTTCCAGTTGCCGCTCTTTTCGACCGCGTCGGCGGCTTGCAGCACGGTCAAATCGTCGAACTGGCGCCCGACCAGCATGAGCCCGATCGGCAGATCGTGCTCGACGCCGCACGGCACGCTGATCGCGGGATGGCCGGTGATGTTGAACGGGCAGGTGTTGGCGATCATGTCGAGCGACTTCGCCATGTCGTCCTCGATCGAGGGCCGCGGCGGCAACAGCGCCGGCGTCACGAACGGAATGGTCGGCAGCGCGATCAGGTCGCAGTCGGCCAAGATCGCGTCATAGGCCGCGTTCAACAGATGGCGCTGGTTCTGCGCCTTGGCGTAATAGCGGCCGTGATAGCGCCGGTGCATGTATTCGCCGAGCAGCAGCACGGTCTTGGCCTGGACCGGCAGATCGCTCGCGCGCGAATCGAAGCCGCGCGCCATCGCCTCTTGCAGGCGCGTGTTGTAGAAGCCCGTCCAATTGGTGCCCTGATTGTAGCCCTTGATCATGAATTCGCAGGCGCCGAACACGCCGATCGCGTTCCACAAATGCGAGCCGTCATAGTGCATCGGCGCGGAGACCTCGACGAGCTTGGCGCCGGCCTTCTCGAGCGCCTTCAACGCCGCCTTGCACTTGCGGTCGACCACCTCGTCCGAGCCGGGGAAGCCGAGCTCGGGCCAGCGCTTCTGGCCGAAGCCTTCCTTCAAGACGCCGATCTTGAGCCCCTTGACGCCCTTGCCGATGGCGGGGCGGTAATCCTTGACATAGTCCTCGGGAATGACGCCGCGCTGGCGCGGGTCCAGCGGGTCGGGCCCGGCGATCGCGGTCAAGAGCTTCGCGGTGTTCTCAACCGTGTCGCACATGGGTCCCAGATGATCGATCGTCATCTCGATCATCACCGCGCCGGTATAGGGCACGAGCCCGAACGACGGCTTCAAGCCGACAATGCCGCAGCGCGAGGCGGGCAGGCGGATCGAGCCGGCCTGATCGCCGCCGAGCGTCATCTTGACGTCGCCGGCCGCGACCACCGCGCCCGAGCCGCCCGACGAGCCGCCCGGCGAGTGCGTGGGCTTGCGTGGGTTCCTGATCGGCCCCAAGGCCGAGGTGTGGCCGCCGCCCGAGAACGAGCAATCCTCGGTCGAGGTCTTGCCCACAATGGTGCCGCCGGCATCGAGAATGCGCGTCACCACGGTCGCGTCGATATCGGGAATAAAGCCTTCGAGCACGCGCGTGCCGTTCATCAGGGGAACGCCGGCGACGCAGATCGGGTCCTTAATGCCGATGTCGTAGCCCTTGAGGATGCCCTTGGGCGCCCCTTCGATGCGGCAGCGCCAATACCAGCCATTATAGGGGTTCTCTTCCGCGCTCGGCCGGTAGCCGGGGTCGCGCTTGTATTTGACCGGCGGGCGGAACTCGGGGATCTCCTCGAGCCGGCGGTAGGACGCCATCGGGCCCTGCATCAGGCCGCGATAGGAGGCGGCCTCGGCCTCGCTCATCTCGATACCGAAGCCCTCGGCCAGCTCCAGAACTTCGCGCACGCTCGGCAGCTCGGCGCCATGAGCCATGATTGTTCCCCCGTTTGAGTGTTGCCCTGAAGTCAGCTTGCGGCGCGGCCCTCGGGCGGTCAAGCCGGGGGCGGCAGGCGCTTGGCCTTGCCGCCGGCTCAGGCCGCGAAGCCGAGCCCGGTGCGGAATTTGGCGGCCTCCGCCTTGGCGGCGTCGGCCAGTGCGCCGCCCTCGGGGCCGAGCGCGCCGCAAAAAGCCTCGATCGCCCGATCGCCGAGCGGCCGCCATTTGTCGAGCCAGGCTTGCATCACCGCGCGATTGTCGCTCTCGGTATTCTTGACGGCGTACTCGACCAGCGCCGCGGTCCAGCGGCGCGCGCGCGCGCTGTCAGTCATTTGCGCATCGAGCAGCAAGGCGCTCAGCGTGTCGCCATTGCGCCGACACAGCTTGGCCAACTGACGCAGCAGCGCCTCGTCGAGCGCGGGCTTCGCGACCAGATTGAGCGCGGTGAACTGCTCCGCCCAATCCCACGCGACCAGCGTTCTCTCCATCAATTCGCGGAAACCCTGCCAGGCCGGGTCTTGCTCCCAGCGCCGCCGCTCGTCGCGGTCGAAGCCGGCATCGGCATGGGTCTCCTTCAGCTCGGCGGTCCGATAGGCGATGCGCGAGACCCAGCGAAGTTGATCGGCCGATTGGAAGATGAAGCAATTCTCGATCGTGCTCGATGGCGCCATGGTGACCAGATAGGCCGAGGCCATTTGCACCGCGTGCACGACGAAGCGCGCGGGCGTATAGAAGCGCGCGAGCAGGCCGACCGATTCAGGCGCGAGGCCGAGATCGTGTTGGTTGCGACTGTGATCGTCGAGCAGGGCGTCGACGAATGATTCCTGGCCATCTTGAATCATGTTGTAGGTGCGGTAGACGAGCTGGTCGGGGTCGCGGAAGCCGTCCCAATCGGCGTGCTTCAGCGGGCTCTGATTGCGGTATTTGAGATACCATTGCGTCATCGGCACGCCCTGGCCCATCGCCCATGGCGCCTTCGGGTCGTCCGTGCTCCACAACATGTTGGTCGAGACGATCTCGTACTCGGTCGGCCGGCGCTTGTTGCGAACCAAATGGCTCCAGGTCTTGAGCGGCTTCGAGAGATCGTCCGTGGTCATCGTGGTCCCCGTAAAGACGGCGCGGCGCGCGCGCTCAAAGGTCCTAACCAAACGCTCGGCACCCCTCACCCGCTTCCCTCGGGTCTTCGCCCGAGGGTCGCCGCCCTCTCCCACAAGGGGAGAGGGCTATAAGGCGCCGCCGGCTTGTGCCCCTCTCCCCCTGCGGGAGAGGGAGGGGCCCGCTCCGAAGCGGCGGGAGGGTGAGGGGGATCGAAGCGACAAACTCCAACTCCTAGAGGTCGAGCTTGAGGTACCACCTCATATAGTTTTCGTCGGTCTCGATCTGGCCGGAAAAACCGGTCAGGTTGACTTCGAGCTCCTGCATGCGAAAGGGCCGGCCGAGAATTTCTTCCATGGTCTTGCGTCGAATGATCAGGCCGCCCTCGGCTTCGACGCGAACGTAGGTGCGGTGGTCCTCGATCACGACTTGCTTCTCGGGATTGTCTTCCTGGATTGCCTCGCATGCGGCGACGGCGATTTCGCCGCCGCGCAGGAGCGGCCCCGCCATGTTCTTCGATCGCGTCGCCGGCTTGCTGGCGGTCATGGCGGAACTCCCCGAGCCTAGTGGTCCGATCCAGACGCTTGGTTCCCAAGCGTCTGGTGAATCGGACCACCAGATCAATGGGCTGGTGGTGCGATTCAGCTAAATGATGGGCAGCATCATTTAGCATCGCACCACGAGCAGGCTATTCGACATAAACGTCGACGCATTCGAAGTGCGTGAAGCCGGCGGCCGCGACCGTCATCGCGCGCGGCAGGGCAATGCCGCTGTCGTCGTCGGTCGTGCGCCTGACGCGGAGCGGCTTCGACGGATCGGGATGCGTCGTCTGATAGCCGACCGCCGGCGCCGCGCAGGCCGCCGCGACCTGGTCCATGGTAAATTTCGCGTCGACATCGATGACGCGCGTATGCGCGTCGAACTGCAAACGCGAGAGCAGCGCGACCGATGCCATGGCGCTATTCCGCCGCCTCGGTGCCGGGCCGATCATAGCCCTTGACCCAATCATAGCCATGAGCGTCGCGGCCGCCTTCGCTGACCACGCCCGAGCCCATATAGCGGAGGATGTTTTCGGCGGTCGGCGGGTTGATCTCGCCGTTGTACAGGCGATCGACGATGGTGTTCCAGTCCTTGTAGCGCTTCGGTTCGGTATCGAAGACCCAGCGGCAGACCGGCGTGCAGAAATTATAGCGGCGGCCTTCATGTTCGCGCTGATAGATGCGCGCCTTCCACTGGGTGCCGCCTTTGTTCGAAATCGGGATCTGGCACATGTTGCAGATCGCGGGCATGCCGACGGCCTCGGTCTTTTCGGGACGGCCGTTGCGCAGATTGTCGATGATGACGTCCCAATATTTGCCGTGCGTGGCGTTCCAGCCGGGATATTTCTGCTCGAGCCAGTCGCGCTCGTCCGGGCCGAGCCCGCCGGTCGGGTTCCACCAGACCGTGTTGCGCCACGACCAGATGCCGGCTTGCTGGCAGTGATGATGGGTCTCGATGTCGTCGAGGAACTGCTCCCAATACCAGGGGCGTTGCAGGCCGACATCAAGCAATTGGCGCTCGAACTGGGTGATGACGAACTCGTGCATGTATTCCTTGAACGAGCGGTCGCGCTTTTCGAGCGGGAACCAGTAATCCATCGGAATCCCGGTCAGAAGCGCGAAGACGCGCCAGATGCGCCAGAACGCGACATCGATGGCTTGCTGTGCCTCGGCCTTCTTGCCATTCCTGATCATGATCTCGATCACCGGCGTGCCGATCTGGGCGTGGCGCGCCTCGTCGGATTGGATGCTGGTGATCAGATTGGCAAAGGTGAAATCGCCCATGTTCGCGGCATCGGCCGAGAGCCCGATCATCTGGACATTGGTCAGGCCGGTCTCGAACGCGAAATTGAGCATGAGCGAGGTGGTCATCGCGTCGCGCGTCATCATCACGTCGTCGAGCGCGTGGCGGCCGGCGAGCGTCGCCCAGTTGCGCGTGTGATGCGCCTCGTGGGCCCAGTCGAACTGGCGATCGAGCGTGACCAGCTGGTGCGGGAAATAGAGCTGGATCTGGCCATGACGCAGCTCGTCCAACATGCCGAAGGTCGCCATGTTGCGCATGGAGGGCGCCTTGGAAAAGCGCGTCATGCGCGCATCCGACTGGCAGGCGGCGTATTCCGAGAGCGCGATCGCGCCGTAATGCATCTTCAGGAGGCTTAAATAGGCCGGGTCGGCGTTCTCGTAATATTGCGAGCGCATGAGCGCGGCCTTGACCGAATAGGCCCCGGCATCCTTCTCGCGCTGCACGTTGACGTATTCGCGGTAGGAGACCTTGTAGGGCTCATCGAAGGTCTCCCACTCCGCGGTCGGGATGCCATAGGGGTCGCTTTGATCGGGCGGAAACAGCTCGCTCTCGGCGACGTAGCTCGGCGTCCAATTGGTCGAGCGCGCGATGTCGTACCAGCGAGACCGATCGAGCAGCGCCATGGCGGGCCTCCCGTGCGTGAAAACCGCGCTCAAGCTTGAAGGGCGTCACCCCAGCGGTCAAGCCGCAGGGCGCCAGGTGTTAACCGAATTCCTTGAGAGAGCGGCAAGTTTTTGGCGCCACCTTGATCGAGGCAAGGGCCACCAGGCGGGGCCCTAGGGGCCCGGGGGCCCAGCCCGACCAGAGGAGGCCAGCATGGCGCTCGCGAAGACTCTTAGCATGCTAATTAGCGCCGCGATGGCGATCGGTCTGGCCTTTGTCGGCACGGTGCAGGCGGCCGATTTGACGGTCACGGTGCGCCATTTGCGCAGCACCCAGGGCGTCGTTTCGCTCGCGCTCTACAACTCGGCCCATGGCTTCCTCGAGGACGGCGCCGAGGTGCGCGCGATCGACGTGACGCCGTCCGGGACCGAGACGCCGGTGACCTTCAAGGACCTGCCGCCCGGCATTTATGCGATCGCCGCGTTCCATGACGAGAACGCCTCGGGCGAGTTCGACACCAACTTCCTCGGCATGCCGGAGGAAGGCTATGGCTTCTCGAACGGCGCCAAGGCGGTGCTCGGCCCGCCGGACTTCGACGACGCCGCCGTGCCGGTCGAGGCCCAGGCCGCGACCGAGCTCGAGATGAGCTATTAGCTGTAGCCGCGTCGTCTCGAAGCGGAATAGCGACCGGCCAGACTGCCGAGAAATCCTGAACGAATCCCTTTTTTTGCCGCGCGATCACGGCATGGCAGGGATGCGCGCCGCCGTGTCGATTGTCACTGGCGCGGCGAATCGCGCGCGGGTACAAGCAGCCCGCGTGCCGGCTCGTCGACGGGCCTGCCCCTGCCGAGCGCACGCGAAAGCCGGGCTGCTCGAGCATCATCCATCAGCGCCACAAGAGGCCACGGAAAATAGCGATGAAACTGTTCTCGACGCTCGCGTTCGCGGGCGCGCTTTGCGCGCTCGGCTTGGGTGCCGCGGCCGAAGCCGCCGACCTGACCGTGACCGTGCGCCAAGTGCGCAGCACCCAGGGCATCATCGCGATTTCGGTGTTCGATTCCGCGCAGACCTTCCTCGGCTATCACCGCGAGATCGTCGCGCGCGACGTGGTCGCGAACCAGGGCGACATGCCGATCGTGTTCAAGGGCCTGCCGCCCGGCGAATACGCCGTGGTGGCCTATCACGACGAAAACAATTCGGGCGACATCGACACCAATTTCCTCGGCATCCCGACCGAGGGTTTCGGCTTCTCGAACGGCGCCAAGGCGTTCCTCGGGCCCCCCGAATTCAAGGACGCCGCCGTGCCGGTCGAGACCACGGCCGAGACCGCGCTCGATCTGAGCTATTAGCCCGAGCTATTAGCGCGGCGCCGGCCTCGCCGCGCGTCTGTCACAACACGACCCGAGCGCGTTTTCTATAATCGCCGGCGTGGCCCGCGCGGGCCGCGCGACGGCGTGTCGTCGCGCCATGCGGGCCGCCCAAAAGGGAGGGCGTGTCATGGCGGAAAAGCCGCGTCTCAGTTCGAGCGAGCTGCGCGATCGGCTCGCGCGCTACAACATCGACCGCGCCAAGCATCCGCTCGTCGTGGTCGGCATCAGGGGCTATTACAAGAATTCGATGGGCGCGCCCGGCGTGAACGACCGGGGCCTCTATGACGACGCGCTGTTCATCGACAGCCCGCAGGCGACGGTCGCCTTCAACGGCAATACCGACCCCTCGGCCTATCGCAAGGGCAAGGGCAAAGGCGCGACCAAGGGCATGGCCTCGCTCAACCCGGGCGCCTGGTTCGTGCACAAATTCGACCTGCATAGCGGCAAATACCTGGCGCTGTGCCAGCGCCTGGGCGACGTGACCGTGACGCGCGACGGCGAGCCGCCCTATCCGGACACCGGCATGTTCGGCATCAACATCCACAAGGGCGGCTATAACGGCACGTCGAGCGAGGGCTGCCAGACCATCGTGCCCGACCAGTGGGACAGCTTCATCGCGCTCGCCCAGGATCAGGCCAAGCGCTATTTCGCCGACGCGTGGAAGAAGACCGTGATTCCCTATGTGCTGATGGAGGAGTAGGGGCGGGGTAAAGCTAGTCCTTCACGATGCCGTGGTCGCGCGCCGCGATCAGACGTAGACCGCGTCACGTAACTGATCGACCAACCGGCGCACCTCGTCGATCCGCCCGGTGCGGATTAGCTCGGCCGGGGTTTCGCCGCCGAGCAGCTTCTGCGGCGCGAACATCCATTGCCGCGCCTCGCTCGGCTCGTAAAACTCGGAAAGCTGATCGACGATGAATTCAAGCTCGAGCAGCAGCTTCTCGGTGTTGGCGTGCGGATAGGCGCGGCCCTGGTTCCAGCGCGACACCGTCTCGGGCCGCGTGCCGAGGAGATTCGCCACTTCGACATGGCGCATCGCGCCCTTGGCGCGGATCGATTCGAGCTTCCTGGCAACCGCGCTGGTCATGGCGACACCCTATTTCCGCGTCATGCGTGAACCCCGGCGGGAAGGTCAGGGATTGCGTTTTGACGCGCGAATTATATAGCAGTTTAGATTGACATTTCAATGGCGGTTTTTGGGGGAACATAACCCCCATCGTTGTTGGCTTGGACTTGACTTGGTTATGAGTAATTGATAACATGCGATGGTGAAAAGGGAAGGCCGCGACCGCAGCCTGGATACGCTCCTGGACCTGGACGGTCAGGTGCTCGTCGTCGATCCGGCCGGCGCGCATTGGGTCAGGTTTTCGGTCAGGCGCGTGCCAACGACACCAGAGAAGCCGCATGGCCTCGACTATTCGCTGAGCCTGCATGACGAAGCGGGCGAGCGCCTGGTCGGTTTCGACAACGCGCACCCGGTGCGCCGGTCGGCGGGGCCGGGTGGAAGGGCACACCAACGGCACGATCATCGGCATCGCCTCCGCACTGTCAGGCCCTATGACTATAGGGATGCCGCGACCTTGCTGGCCGATTTCTGGACTGAAGTGGACGCCGTGCTGAAAGAGCGAGGAGTGAGCCCATGACCACGTTGAAGGTCGGCATCGCGAGCTATGATGAGATGAAGGCGCGCACCATGGCGATCGCGCGCGGCAAGCGGCGCGCGCGGGGCGAACCCAAAATCTGGTTCACCTCGATGGAGAGCTTCGCCAAGGTGCTGTCCGATCGGAACCGCGCGTTGCTCGCGCTGATCGCCGAGGCGAAGCCGGGCTCGCTCGCCGAGCTGGCCGCGCTTTCGGGCCGCGCCAAATCCAATCTCTCGCGCACGCTGAAAACAATGGCGCGCTACGGTTTGGTCGAGCTCAAGAAGGGCGAGGGCGGCACGCTCGTCCCGCGCGTGCGCTACACCGACATCGCGCTCGAAGTGGCGGTGGGGGAGGGGAGGTAGGGACGTGAAGCGGAGCGAGCTACACGGGGCTGACGAAAGCGACCCGGGTGGGCCGCACTCCCTTCTACAGTTGAAGCTTCTTCACGCAAGCAATCGAAGCATTGCCGCGAATTAGGATCCGATGTCTACCGATCCTCTGTCTGAGTTGCAGCAAACTCTCGCGGGTGCGCGGAGTATTTTGGCTGCACAGACTCGATTGATCGATCTTTGCCTGCACCGCCTGAAGGAAATTCGGGATGGAATGGCCCCGTTACCCAATGGAGCTAACCGGAGGGTCCTTGAAGTCGTTCTGACAATGATTCACGTCAGTGGCGTATCCAGTCATTCAATTCTAAAGCTGACAGACGAAATGAATTTACAGGCACGAGATGGCTATCCAATCGCTCGGAGTATCGTAGAGACAGTTATAAACATTGCTTTCATTATGGCGGGAGGGGAGGCTGTTGCAGAGCAGGCGGATAGGCACGCACAACAAAAAGCATTCCGTGACCTCAAGCGAACGTCATCGATCGCTGGATACACCGTGTCCGTTGGCTGGACGGGAAAGCTGACCTCGGAGGATGAGGCGCGCCTGTCCGCTCTGGTTGCCGAGTTCACCACGAAATCTGGACGTGAAAGACACGACTGGACGGAAAGCAATCTGGAGCATCGCCTCGCCGCTATCGATAAGCGTTTTGGCCATCGAGTGATGACGTTAATCCATCCAGCATTCTTGATGATCTATCGCCATGCTTCCGAGATCCTCCACGGCACATACTTTGGCGCATTGTTCTTCTGGGGCGTTACCACACCAGGACAACGGCCTAGCACCGCGGACGAGCTGAAGATTGTTTTGGGGCACCATCAATTGGCCGTAGCGATGAGCGTCATTCTCGCCAATACGGCGCTGATAGATTGCGTAGGTCAGTATTTCGATTATTTCGAGGTCAGCGCCTTCTCGGACGACCTTTTACGGCAGCTCGAAAAGTTGCCACTGATCAAGAATGGGCTTGCCTCGCAACCCCCGAGCGGGCAGGTCTGAGCCGGTGTTCGGGTAGGCTCCCGCGCACACATACGGAGTTCTCATGTCCACCCAACTCCAAGGCCAGCACGTCTTCATCACCGGCGGGGGCAAGGGGATCGGCGCGGCGGCGGCGCGGGCGCTTTCCGCGCACGGCGCGAGGCTCACGCTCACCGGGCGCGATAGGGCGGCGCTCGAAGCGACCGCGTCGGGCCTGCCGCATGCGCAGGCGCTCACGCTCGACGTGACCGACCATGCCGCGATCACGCGAGTCTTCGAGGCCGCGACGCGCGCGTTCGGGCCGGTCAATATCCTCGTCAACAACTCCGGCATCGCCGAGACCGCGCCGTTCATGAAGCTCACGGCCGAGCTGGTGCGCCGGCTGATGGAGGTGAACCTGATCGGCGCCATGTTGTGCGCGCAGGCCGCGCTTCCCGGCATGATCGCAGCTGGCAAAGGGCGCATCGTCAACGTCGCGAGCCTCGCCAGCGTGTCGGGTCCGCCCTATCTCGGCGCCTATGCGGCCTCGAAGCACGCGCTCCTGGGCCTCACCCGCTCGATGGCGGCCGAGACCGCGCGCCAGGGCATCACGGTCAACGCGGTCTGCCCCTCCTATGTGCGGACCGGCATGGTTGAGAAGGGCCTCGCCACCATGATGGCGAAGACCGGCATGAGCCGCGCCGACGCCGAGGCCGCGCTGGTCAAGCGCAACCCCCAGGGGCGCCTGATCGAGCCCGAGGAAGTCGCCGCGACGATTGCCTGGCTGGTGCTGCCCGGCGCGGAATCGATCACCGGCCAGGCCATCGTGATGTCGGGCGGGGAGGTGACGTGATGCAATCACGTCATCCCCCGGCTTGACCGGGGGATCCAGCTATCTTTGAAAAACTGCGGTGATGCTGCCCTGGATGCCCCGATCAAGTCGGGGCATGACGAGAAAAAAAGCGGCCTTGCCGTAAAGGTAACGCTCCCTCCTTGAGGGAGAGGGGCACTTATGCGGCGTCTAATGCCGTTCCTTGGTGTTGTGGAAGCTGACCTTCGGCCATTTGTCGCGGATGTAATTGAGCTCCCAGGCATTGCGCGCGAGGAAGACCGCCTGGCCGTCGCCGTCTTCCGCCAGCACGCCTTGGTTCTCGTCGACGAAGCGCTTGAGCTCGGCCGGATCGTCGGCCGAGAGCCAGCGCGCGGTCTCGCACGGCGCCTGTTCCAGCGCGATCTCGAGCTCATATTCGGCTGAGAGGCGCGCCACCAGCACGTCGAGCTGCAACTGGCCGACCACGCCGACGATCCAGGCATTGCCGATCTTGGGCCGGAACACTTGCGTCACGCCTTCCTCGGCCAGGCTTTCCAGCGCGCGCTTCAAATGCTTCTGCTTCATCGGGTCTTCGATGCGCACGCGCTTCAGGATTTCGGGCGCGAAATTGGGAATCCCGGTGAAGCGCACATCGGCGCCGTCGGAGAGCGCGTCGCCGACGCGGAGCACGCCGTGATTGGGCACGCCAATGATATCACCCGCAAAGGCCTCCTCGGCCAGCTCGCGCTCGCGCGCGAAGAAGAGGATCGGGTTATGCACGGTGAGCTGCTTGCCGGTGCGCACTTGCGTCAGCTTCATGCCGCGCTTGAAGCGGCCGGAGCAGAGGCGCACGAAGGCGATGCGGTCGCGGTGATTGGGGTCCATATTGGCCTGGACCTTGAAGACGAAGCCCGCGACACGATTATCCTCGGGCTCGACCGGCGCCGGCTCGGCCGGCTGCGCGCGCGGTGGCGGCGCGATGCGGGCGAGCGCCTCAAGCACGTCCTCGACCCCCACGGTCTTCAAGGCCGAGCCGAAATAGACCGGCGTCAAATGCCCGGCGCGATAGGAGTCGAGATCGAAGGCGGGATAGCCGCCGCGCGCGAGCTCGACTTCTTCCTTGAGCGCGGCGAGGCGCTCCGGCCCGAGCGCCTCGATCAACGCCGGATCGTCGAGACCCTTGAGCGCGATGAGGGTGGGCACGCCGCGCGCATCGGGCGCGCCGAACAGCAGCGGCGTGCCGCTCGTGAGATCGACATAGCCCTTGAACGCATCGGCCTGGCCGAGCGGCCAGGTCATCGGGCAGACATCGAGCGCGAGCGTGGACGCGATTTCGTCCAGCAGCGTGAACGGGTCGCGGCCCTCGCGGTCGACCTTGTTGACGAAAGTGATGATCGGCACGTCGCGCAAGCGGCACACCTCGAACAATTTTCGCGTCTGCGCTTCGATGCCCTTGGCCGCGTCGATCACCATGACCGCCGAATCGACCGCGGTCAGGGTGCGGTAGGTGTCCTCGCTGAAATCCTCGTGGCCCGGCGTGTCCAAGAGATTGCAGACGATGCCGTCGCGCTCGAAGGTCAT
>CAMDDO010000005.1 GCA_945892755.1 Rhizobium sp. Q54
CTTGAAACTCATTTCCACGATCACAGCCAGCGAACCCAGTGACCCCGTGTACAGCTTCGCCAGATCGTAGCCCGTGACGTTCTTCACCACGCGCCCGCCGGTCTTTGAGCTGTGACCATCGGCATGCACGACCGTCATCCCGATAATCCAATCCCGGATCGACCCCGTGCCTCGAAGCGGTCCCTGCGCATTGGTGGCGGCGATCCCGCCTATCGTTGCCTCCGGGCCGTTCCAGGGATCGAGGGGCAACGCCTGCTTGTTCTCCGCGAGCGCAGCTTGAATAACTCCGATCGTGACACCCGCTTCGACGTGGATGGTTAGCTCCGCCGGATTGTAGGTGGTGATGCGATTCAACTTCGACAAGCCAACAACGCAATCCGCCCGCTGCAGAGGATTCCCGAATTCCAACTGGGTACCCGCGCCGACGGGAACAACGGCGCCCTTCTCCGCCGCAATCACCTGCGACAGCTCTTCGACGCTCTCTGGAGAGACAATGCGTCCGGGTGTGATGCCGTCAATGATCAACCGTTACCTCGCAGGCCTGGAGAATAAGCCACCCCATCGTCACGGGCAAGCCCGAGACTCTTCTGTCGCCTTTCGACGCGCTATAGTATGCACGCCCTTTGCGGTTCTTCTGAAAGGAACCTCAGCCTACGACTCCTGAAGAAAGACAACAGATCGCACAGACCGGATCGAAGAAGCCCAGCAGCCCATTGAAGACGAACAGCGGGAAATTGAATTCGGGGCCGTGCTACTCGAATACCGAATTCTGTGAGACAGGATTCGGTATTCGAGTAACACGGCCCCGAAAGCGCGGCAATGCGGGACGGTGAGCAATTTGCGGCCGCCGCTATGGGCTGCCCGGCAAACCCGTATCAGAAACTGAAGAACGGATCCAGGAAGAGCCTGGCGACATCCTCATGGGTGTGGATATGTTCTTCAACGTACCCGACTTCGCCGTTCACGATGCCAATGGTGAGACTCGCCTGATTTTCGACAACGTTGGCTCCCTTCCGGGCAGTTCGGCCAATCGCATAGGGAATCGAAGTGCCTGCCTGATTGAGACCAATTTTTACCGTGGCTGCGGGGTACGCTGTTCTCCGAATCGTCACCGCCGTCGGGGAATTCTTCTCCCACTGATCGATTCGACGCTCGGCATCAGGAAACTCGATATTGAACTGTTTGACCGATTCCTCAAGAACCCCCACCAGTTCCTTCCAAAATGGTTCCAGCCGCGCTTTGAGTTCGGTCGCCGTTACAATAAGGCGCTCCCGTTCCGCTTTTCGTTCTTTTTCAACCTGACGAATTTCTTCGGCACGCACTCTGATCCATTCCGTCATAGCACTCCTCACTTCCGGTCAGGGACAGGGATTCTAGACTTGGAAGAGTAACGTCACGAAAAAGGTGCCGCGAGGTCAGTCCACGAAGAGAATCGGGAAAACCAACAAGGCCAGCATAGTCCGCCGCGGAGTCCTTTGCAATCAACTGTCAGCGACTGTCAGCGATTACTGGCTGCGCCCGCGGGCTTGCATTCGCATCCGCTCATCTCTCCCTGGCTGCGCCCTGCCGGGCTTGCATTCGCATCCGCTCATCTCCCGGGAATTACGTAAAAAAAAAATCAGGGCGGGTAGGGTTTGCACCCTGCCCCGCCCTGAAGGTCAAGGGGGAGACAAAGAATCGTCTAAGGCGGGTTCAGTCGAAGCCCCGCCGCGCGACCAGCATACCGTTGCCCGCAAGCGCGGCGGTCACCGCGGCGCGGCTCAAGCCGACATCGGCCAGCGTACGGCTGTCCAGCAACGCCAGGGCACGGCGTTGCCCGATGCGAACCTGCCACGCGGCAAACCGCTCAGTAAGCCAACCTAACATCACACCTATCCTCCCATACCCACTTGGCTGGAGCGTTCCCCGGCATCAGGCCGACACGCTCATGTCCCGTCTACGCCTTGAGATGGGTCGGCGGAGGCATGGTTACCAATCACTTAGCCGTGACCCGAGACACGCATGAGATCACGGCTCCGAGAGCACGAAACCACCAATGATTTCAAATAGAAAGGCCGGCCCGAAGGCCGCCCGCCCGGGCGCGTTTTAAGGCCTTGTGAGGCTTATCACGGGAAGCGCTGTAAGGCTGGTCACAGCGCGGTTGTGAGGCCCATCACGCGGCCGGGGTCGCGGCGGCAAGGCCTCGCCCCGTCACGCCGTGACCCATTATCGCGCGCCCGTACTTCTCGCTATCGGCTGGCGGCTTAGGCCGCGTGCCGGCGATCGAAGCTACCCGAGGCGACCGATTCGATGTCGCCGCGGCTGAGCCCGATATCGGCGAGCTGGCGGTCGTCCATCAACTGAAGCTCGTTCATCACCCGGCCCCGCTCCTGCCAGCGACGCACCGCGCGCACAAAATTCATTCCAAACATGGCACTTCCTTTCCAACACTTAGCAGGACAACTCTTAACGATATGTTAAGAACGCATGACAGACAAACTGTCGACCTGCTTGCTGGCTTTGATATATACTGATTTGTGCGGTGCACAATGAGATAAGACGGAAGGCCAGACATGCAAAATATGCATGAGTAATGACTATCCGTTGCCCGCCCGCAACACAGCGAGCCGCGTTTCAGGTTCAGATTCGGGGTAGGGGAGGGCCGAGCCCGCCTTTGGGAAGTGGCTACGACGCCGTAAGGCCGAGGCCCTTGAGATCCTTCAACGTCAAATCGAGGCAGAGGCGGAATTTCGTCACCATCTCGTCGACCTCGCTTTCCCTGATGATGAGGGGCGGGGAGGCGAGCATGACGTCGCGCGAGGCGCGCATGATGAGTCCATTGCGGAAGCAATGATTGCGGCAGGCGAGGCCGACCTTGCCCTCGGGCTCGAAGCCTCGCCGAGTCTTCTTGTCGGCGCTCAGCTCGACGCCGCAAAGGAGGCCCTTGCCGCGCACCTCGCCGACCAGCGGGTGATCCGCAAGCGTGGCGAATTGGCGCTGGAAATAGGGCCCGATCGAATCATGCACGCGCTCGACGATGCCTTCCTCGCGCATGATCCGGATGTTTTCGAGCGCGACCGCGCAGGCGGTCGGGTGGCCCGAATAGGTGAAGCCGTGGACGAATTCCTCGCCCGCATTGTTGAGCGCGTTGGCGACGCGCGGACCGAGCACCACGCCCGAGACCGGCAAATAGCCCGAGGACAGGCCCTTGGCGATGGTCATGATGTCGGGGGTCACGCCGAAGGTCTGGCAGCCGAACCACGCACCGGTGCGGCCGAAGCCGCAGATCACCTCGTCGGAAATTAGCAGCACGTCGTATTTGCGGCAGATGCGCTCGATCTCCGGCCAATAGCTCATCGGCGGCACGATCAACCCGCCGGCGCCGTGGATCGGCTCGCCAATGAACGCGCCAACCCGCTCAGGCCCGAGCGCCAGGATGCGGGCTTCGAGCGCCTGGGCCGCCTTCAGGCCGTAGGCTTCGGGCGACATGTCGCCGCCCTGGCGCCACCAATAGGCGGTCTCGATATGCTCGAAGCCGGGGAGGGGGAGGCCGAATTGCGGGTGCATCGGCTTCAGGCCGGAAAGGCTGGCCGCCGCCATGGTCACGCCGTGATAGCCGAACTCACGCGAGATCAGGATCGATTTGTCGGGCTTGCCCTGGAGCTTCCAAAAATAGCGCACGATCTTGACGATCGAATCGTTTGCCTCCGAGCCCGAATTGGCGAAAAAAACGCGATCGAGGCCGGGCGGTGCGATCTCGGCGATCGCCTTGCCAAGCTCGATCGGTGGCGGCGTCGCGGTTTGGAAGAACGTGTTGTAGTAGGGCAGCTCGAGCATCTGCTTGTACGCCGCTTCGGCAAGCTCCATGCGGCCATAGCCGAGATTGACGCACCAGAGGCCGGCCATGCCATCAAGCAAGCGCTCGCCTTCGGAATCCCACAAATAGACGCCCTCGGCCCTGACGATGATGCGGCTCGCCTTGCCGAGCAGGTCCTTGTAGTCGGTGAAGGGATGCAGATGGTGGCGGTGATCGAGCGCCTGCCAGCGCAGGGTCTCTGCCTTCGGGTTGGCGCGCGCGCTCATGCGGTCTCTCCGGGATTCGACGCCAGACAAACTAGCGTCGCATCATCATGGCCTTGCGCGCCGGGCTTGTAAAACGCGGCGCCGGGCAGGGGAGGGACGCTCCAATTGGCGGCGTGCCGCGCGCGCGCGCGCCGCTTCACCAAACGCGCCGAACAGCGCCATTGAGAACGGATTCTCGGTCACTTTCCATTCCGGGTGCCATTGCGCGCCGAGCGCGAAAGCGGGCGCGTCCTTCACCCGCACTGCTTCGATCAAGCCGTCGGGCGCGCGCCCTTCGATGATGAGCCCTGGCGCGAGTCGGTCGATGCCCTGGCCGTGCAGGGAATTGACCACGATCTCGGGCTCGGGCCAGAACGCGGCGAAGGCGCCGTCGGGCTCCAGCCGCACCTTGTGCGCCGGCGCGTACTGCACGTCGCGCGGTTTCGAGGTGTCGGCGCGATGGTCCATCAGCCCCGGCACTTCTTCGATGTGTTGATGCAGCGTGCCGCCGAGCGCGACGTTGAGTTCCTGAATGCCGCGGCAGATGCAAAGAATCGGCACGCCCGCCGCGATCGCCTCGCGAATCAGGGGAAGCGTGGTCGAATCGCGCTGCGGATCGTGCAACGTGCCCGTGCGGCTCGACGGGCCTTCATAATGGTGCGGCTCGACATTCGATGGGCTGCCGGTGAAAAGAATCCCGTCGATCCGCTCGATCAGATCCTTGCGGTCCAGTTCATCGCCAAGCGAAGGCAAGAGGAGGGGCAGGGCTTCGGCGCCCTTCATGACGCCGACGATGTATTTCTCGCCAACGACATGGAAGGGGTGAACGCCGATCTCGCGCACATCGGCCGGAATCGCGACCAGGGGTAAAGGATGGTGGAGGGTCATGAGATCGACTTAGAGTGTGCCGGCGTGCCGCGCAAGGGCGGCCCTAAGGATGCCTGAGTTGCGTTTCCAGATCGTCAATAACCGATCCGAGCGTGCTCTTCGGCCGTGCCCGCTCCTCCGCCAGGATCGCCAACATGATGTCGCGCCTAAACCCGCCGGCGAGCGAATCGAGCGAGGCTGGTACCTGAGCGGTCCTACTTGCAGCCTTGACGAACAGATCGATCAGACGTTCCGCGCCGTCGAGCCGGCCCCACAGCAAATCGTGCTCGCGCGCCGGGCGACTGAGAAAGCCCATGAAGGCGCCGAGCTCGCGGCTTTTCAGCCGATGTGGATCGCTCGAGAGCGAGGTCGCGTCGCTCGGCGAGATGCGCACGACGTCGACGGTGATCAGGTCTTCCAGACCTGCGGCATCCATCAATGGAAACGCGATCAGATCGACGAAGGGGAAGGTCAGGAAGGCACGCAGCAAAGCCCGTTGCGGGCGTGGGCGGCCGGAGAGCCTTTTCATCTCGTATGCCAGTGCCTGCTCGACTCGGCTATTAAATTTCTCGCCGTGCTCTGCAAAGCGCGCCAGAAGCTCAGTGTAAAGCGCGCTGAGTTGTGCGCCGTAGCGTTCCAGCGCGGCCCTCGGATCGTGTTTCAAGCCCTCGATGGCGTCGTCAATCTGGCCGAGAGCGACGCCCCCGAAGGCTTCCGAAATTTGCGCCTTCACCGGGGCAAGCGCATCAAGCATGTTCTCTTGCTCGGTAACGATCTTGGCCAAATCACTCTTAAAGGCATCGAGCGCCCAGCGCGTGTCGGCGCCGTAATTGTTGTTGGCGATACGCACCAGATGGCGCACGCGACGCAGTCGATAGGGAACGTCGAACGCTTCGAGTAGTTTGAGCTGTGGCGGGCCGAGAACGTACATGCGTTCGATTAGCGCGGGCGGGTTCAACGCGCCCTCGCTTCGGAGCCATTCTCGCGTCAACCGACGGACGAAGAACGCTTGCGAGGACTCATAGGGGTAGTCAAGCGCCCGGCACAACAGGTCGGCGAAAACCCCGGCGGCGCGCTCTGCTTTGAGTGTGACATAGCCGGGATAGCCGGAGAGCGGCTGGCGCGCGGCAAAGGCGTTGGTTTGGTCCCGCCAGTTCTTGAGATCGCCGGTGCTCGACGCAACGCCGATGGTGTTTATCGACCGCCCGATCGCGAGCTTTACGGCCAGTTTGGCGCTCTCCTGGTCGGCCGCGATGGCGCGCCTGATCCGCTCGACCAAAGCGTTGCGATCGCGCAGCCGATCAAGGTCGTCATAGATCGGCTCGTGACGCAACAAGCCATACATTCCCTTAACGACGTGCAACGGCGCCGGCGGCGCCGTGGGCGGCTTCTCGATTTTGATCTCGGGGTCAGGCTCGATGAACACGACGACGCGCTTGACTTCGCGATCTGCCGGCTTCCGCTCGATCGCCTGCGATAACTGCGTGAACGGCTTATTGTCGAGCACGCCGCCATCGATCATCCAGGCGTGCGCGGGGTCGAACTCCCTTCGCATATGTTCGGCCAGATGGGTGGCGGCGAAGCGAGCGAGATCGGGTGACACCGCGCCCGGCTGGCCCTTCTGGAAGCTCGCTTTGATGTCGTTGGTTGCGACCGGCGCGAACGCCACGGGAAAGCCGGCCGTCGTGCGCGCGGCGTAGGTCAGGGCGTAGTCGTCAAGCTTATCGCCGCCTCTGGCCTGGAAGCTCATCACATGTGCGTGCGTGCGTTCATACAACGACGTTGGATGATAGATTTCGCTCACCGGCAGATGACGCGGCCAACCGAAGAAGTCCGTGCGGGTGACGAACAAATCAAGCCGCGCGGCGGAAGGCAACAACGGCGTGCCCTTGCCGAGCGCGCTGAGCCCCTCGGCGATCTTTTCCGCGAAATATGACCCATTGAGCGGCGTCGCTCGGCCGTTGTCACGGTTCTCATAGAGGCTCCACAGATGATCACGCACCCAGGGCCACTCCAACCCGAGTCTAAGCACAAGGCCGCGCAAGCGACGCAACGGGCCGATGGGCGTCAGCTCGATAGACAAAGCTCGCAACAACCATGGCCCGCGTTTGGGCGGGTCCGCTTTGAGGCTCGTGATGTCCGCCTGATCGAGCCATATCTTGTTGAGGACGGTGGCATCGCCGCCCTCGACGATCGCCTTGCCGAGCACCGCGGCGTTGACGCCGCCGGCCGAGGTGCCGGCGAGTGCGTCGACCACCACGCGGATCGATTCCGCATCGTTCGAATCATTGAACGCCTTGAACAAGTCCGCATAGATCCGCGCGGTGCCGCCGAGCGACGCCGCCTTGCCGCTGTGCAAGGCCTCCGAGGCGCGCAGCGCCTGCCAGAGCTCGGTCACGATGCCGTTCATGTAAACGGCCAAGGATACACCGCCGTACAGAACCAGGCCGATACGAAGTTCTCTCATGAAACCTTCGCTCGATTGCAGGCCACATCATAGCCGAGGTTCGCCGGCCCGCCCAGAGCCAGCCATCGAATCGGGACGCCCGTCGTGCGCTTCGCCTCAATCACTTGGGCTTGGCGTTGGGCTCCCAGACGAACAGCTTGGCCGAAATGTCGACATTGATCTCGAGGTCCTCGAGCGCGACGGTGGTGATCTGACCCTGCGCGTCCTTGATGCGCCATTGCACGAGCTGCGTCGGGTTGCTGGTGAAATAGAGCGTCAGCGAGCCTTCGCCCGGGTCGTCGCGCCGCGTCACGGTCACGGTCGTGCGGCCTTCGACGCGCGTCACCTCGGTGACCACGAGGTCCTTGCCGAAGCCGACCTCGTCGCGGCTCAACGAGCCGATCGGCGTATCGAAGATCGGCCATTCGTTGATCTGGCCAAGCTCTTTGTCCTGGTAGTGCAGGAGGAAACCGTCACCGACGATCAGAATCGGCACCGGCGGATCGTATTCGAAGCGCAGTCGCCCGGGCCGGCGCAAATAGAATTTTCCCTCCGCCACGTCGCCATTCGGCGCGATCTGAATGAACCGCGCGCGCAACGAGCGCACATTGTTGAGATAGGCCTCGGCGACCTGGAGCGCGGCCTCTTGTTCCTTGTCGAGCCTCGCCGCAACGGCTTCGCCGGCCGCGCGCGCGGGCCATTCGGCCGTAGCGGCACCAAGCCCGAGGGCGAGCAAAACGAGCGGGATCAGGCGTAGCATTCTCACGGCGACCTCATAGGGAAAACGCGCGACCGATGCTTTTCCGTCGCGCCGAGCCGCCGCGGTTCGCAGGTCCGGCTCACGAGGAACAGGTAGGGTGGCGAGGCGCTGCCGTCCAGCGCAATCGGTCCGCTCGTCCTATCCCGAATGGTCGCCGACCAAGACCTCGCGCTTGCCGACATGGTTGGCGCGGGTCACGACGCCCTCGACCTCCATGCGCTCGATAATGCGCGCGGCGCGGTTATAGCCGATCTGCAGATGGCGCTGGATGAAGCTGGTCGAGGCCTTGCGTTCGCGCGCGACCAGCGCCAAAGCCTGGTCATAGAGCGGGTCGTCGCCAAACGCCTCGGCGCCCGGCCCGGCGCTTGCCTCGGGATCCTCCAGCACCTCTTCGACATAAGCGGGACGGCCCTTGGCGCGCAGGGCCTCGGTCACGCGCTCGACCTCGGCGTCGCTCACATAGGGCCCATGCACGCGCATGATGCGCCCGCCGCCTTCCATATAGAGCATGTCGCCCTGACCCAAGAGCTGCTCCGCGCCTTGCTCGCCGAGCACGGTGCGACTGTCGATCTTCGAGGTCACCTGGAAGCTGATGCGGGTCGGGAAATTGGCCTTGATCGTGCCGGTGATGACGTCGACCGAAGGCCGTTGCGTCGCCATGATTAGGTGCAGACCCGCGGCACGCGCCATCTGGGCCAGCCGTTGCACCGCGGTCTCGATGTCCTTGCCGGCGACCAGCATCAAATCGGCCATCTCATCGACCACAATCACGATGTAGGGCAGCGGGTCGAGGCCGAGTTCCTGCTCGACGAACATCGGCTCGCCGCTCTCGGCATCGACGCCGGTCTGCACGCGGCGCGTCAGTGTCTCGCCCGATTTGCGCGCTTCCTCCAGTCGCTTGTTGTAGCCGGCGATATTGCGCACGCCGAGCCGCGACATGGATTGATAGCGCGTCTCCATTTCGCGCACCGCCCATTTGAGCGCGACCACCGCCTTGCCTGGCTCGGTCACCACCGGCGCGATCAGATGCGGGATGTCGTCATAGACCGAAAGCTCCAGCATCTTCGGGTCGATCATGATCAGCTTGCACTGGTCGGGCGGCAGCCGATAAAGCAGCGAAAGGATCATCGAATTGATCGCGACCGATTTGCCCGAGCCCGTGGTGCCGGCGACCAAGAGATGCGGCATGCGCGCGAGATCGGCGATGATCGGGTTGCCCGCGATGTCCTTGCCGAGCGCGAGCGTCAGACTCACCGCGGTATTCTCATAGGCTTCGCTCGACAGAAGCTCGCGCAAATAGACCGTCTCGCGTTGCGGGTTGGGCAGCTCGATGCCGATCACATTGCGTCCCGGAATAGTCGCGACGCGCACCGAGACCGCGCTCATCGAGCGCGCGATATCATCGGCCAGGCCGATCACGCGGGACGTGCGCGTGCCGGCCTCGGGCGCCAATTCATAGAGCGTCACCACCGGGCCCGGGCGCACCTTGACGATCTGGCCGTTGACGCCGAAATCCTGCAGCACCGATTCGAGCAAACGTGCGTTCTGCTCGATCTGGGCTTCGTCGATCGCCGCCGAACGCTTCGGCGCGGGCGCCTCGACCAGGAGCGACAAGGAGGGCAACTCATAGTCCTCGCCCGAGGCGAGTTCGAGCGTGGCCTGCCGCTCGGCGGCGGCGCGGCGCGAGGTCTTTGGTTTTTTCGCCGGCGCTTCAACGCGCTCGCTGACCAGGCCGGCGAGTTTCGGCGCGCGGGGCTCGGCGGCCTCTTCCTCGATGTCTTCGGGCTCCGGCGGCGCGCGGCGCGCGGCGTGGTCGAACAGATTCGTCGCCGGTTCCCGCCTTGGCTCGGCCGGATTCATATTCAGCTGCCGCCGCGCCAGATTGAGCGCGAAGCCGAACGGCCGGAGCGCCATGTGATTGAGCGCGACGCGGCCCGCGCGATAGAGCGCGTGCCATTCCTTGGGCGTCAGCCCAAGCGCGATTACCAGCACGCCGAGCGCGAGCGCCAAGGCGGCGAGCGGCAGCACGAAGCCGGGCACGCCAAGGCCATCGAGCAGGCGCGCGAGCGGGCCGCCCACGATGTCGCCGAGCGCGCCGCCAAGCCCGATCTCGAGTGGCCAGAAGGCCGGTCGCCCCAGGCCCTGTAGGCCGATCGCGCCAAGCACGAGCACGATCGGCGCAAGGCCGAGGCGGAGCGGCCTTCGGCTCAGGCCGCGATGGCTGATCAGGGCCCAGCCCCAGGCGAGCGCGAGCAGAATCGCAGGGCCGGCGGCGATGCCGACCGCGTGCAGCACGAGATCGGCGGTATGAGAACCCGCGAGGCCGAGCAGATTGTTGGACGGCGCCGAGGTCGCGACGCTGAACGAAGGATCGCGCGCGTCATAGCTCGCCAGCGAAAGCGCGAGCAGCGCGGCGAGCGCGATCAGGCCGGCGCCGGCCAACTCATAGAGGCGGCGCCGGAAAAAGCGTGCGACGGTCTCGGGCAAAAACGGGAGCCGGCGCTCCCCCTCGACGCGACTGACCATGACGGGCCTGAAGGCCTCCACAACCCAACAACGCGATCAATGCGCTTTGGCGCTCAGGCGCGGCGCTCGCCGGACAAAGAACAGATCACGAATCGAGGCCTATTGATAGCACAGGCCGATGGTCTTGTGAAAAGGCTCGCGGCGGCCGTGCGCCGCCTCGATGTGGCGAAAATCTATGTGGCGAGCGTGGTCTCGATCGCCTTGGCCATGCGGAGGAGCCGCTCGTCGGCGCCGGGCGCGGCCATCACCATGAGCCCGACGGGAAGACCGTTGCGGTCCGTGCCAACCGGCACGGAGATCGCGCAGAGCCCAAGGAAACTGCCGAGTCGCGTATTGCGCAGGCCCTTCAGATTGGCCCTCGAATAGGCCTCCATGTCGGTCTCGAGCGCGGCGATCGGCGGCGGGCTGAGCGCCATGGTCGGGGCCACGATCGCGCCTTCGGCCCGAATCCGCCCAGCGATCCGGGCGCTGAGCCCGGCCAGGATCTCGCGCAATGTTTGCACCGTGACGGCATTCAGCGTGGCGCCGAAGCGCAGGCGCTCGAGGATTGGCGGAAAGACCAGATTCGGCCGCGCCTCAATCACATCCTTCCAGATCGCATAGGCCTCGGCCGAGTGATAAGGCCCGTATTGCACGATCGCGTCATGGGCGGCGTCGAACTCGGGCGCCTCGCCGTCTTTAACGGTCGCGCCAGCCTTGGCGAGCTTGGCCAGCGCGGTGTCCACCACCTCGCCGATGCCGTCCTCGAGCGCGCTCCACAGAATACCGCGCGCCGGCTTGAGGAGCGCCATCTCGCCAAGGGTCGCGCCGCCGAGGTCGGGCGGCTGCGCACTGCCGACGCCGAAGCGCCCATCGAGAATGGCGAAGAGAGCCGCGGCATCGGCCACGTCGCGGGTCATCGGCCCGGCGCTATCCATGCTCGGCGAGAGCGGCAACGCGCCCTCGAGCGGCAGCCGGCCGAACGTGGTCTTGAATCCGACCAGGCCGTTCCAGGCCGACGGCGCGCGTACCGAGCCGCCGGTATCCGAGCCGATCGCGCCGGCGGCGAGCCCGCGCGCAACCGAGATCGCGGCGCCCGATGACGAGCCGCCGGGCACACGCGCGATCTTGTCGTCGCAAGCATTGGCCGGCGTACCGAGCATCGGGTTGATGCCGAGGATCGAGAACGCGAACTCGGTCTGGTTGGTCTTGCCCAAACAGATGAGCCCCGCGCGGGTCGCGCGTGAAACTAGCATGGCGTCTTTCGGTGCGACGCGCTCTTGCAGCGTGAGCGAGCCATGCGCCGTGATGTCGCCGGCGGTATCGAACAAATCCTTCCACGAGATCGGCACGCCATCGAGCGGTGAAAGGCGGAGTTTTTCCTTGGCACGCTTGCGCGCCGCGAGCGCTTCGGCACGGGCACGCGCGGGCGTGGTGCGCAAATAGGTCAGATGCTTCGGGTCATGGGTCGCGATGCGCGCCAGGAAATGCTCGGTCAGCTCGACCGGGTCGATCGTGCCCGTGGCGATGCCTGCGCCGAGCCCGAGTGCGGTCTCATCGTGCCATTCCCTGCCCATCGGTTTCGTTCCTCTGCGGTTCTTCGCGCTTTCCGCTGGCCTGCGGCGCGGCGATACTAGGGGGATGCAAGAGGGCGAGCAAACCCCGCCACCGATGCGGGTCGACGTGATTGTCGCCGGCGGCGGGCTGGTCGGCATGTCGCTTGGGCTGGCGCTGGCCGGCGCGGGGCTCGAGATCGCGGTGGTCGATGCCGAGGCGCCCCAGGCGATGCGTGCGAAGGGCTTCGACGGCCGGGTCTCGTCGATCGCGCTCGGCTCGAAGCGCGTGCTGGAAGGCATCAGCGTCTGGCCGCGTCTGGCGGCGGTGGCCGAGCCGATCAACGAGATCCGCGTCTCCGATGGTGAGGCGCCGCTCTATCTGCATTATGACCACAGGGATGTTGGCCGCGATCCGCTCGGCTTCATCGTCGAGAACCGCGACATTCGCGCGGCGCTGCTCGATGTGGTGGCCGCCTGTCCGACGCTGCGTCACCTTACGCCCGCGCGGGTCGCGCGCTTGACACCCGAGCCCGGCGCGATCAGCGCCACGCTTGAGGATGGCCGGGCGATCAAAGCGAGCCTCGCGGTGGTCGCCGAGGGCCGCGACTCAAAGCTTCGTGCCGAAGCCGGCATCGGCGTCGCCGCGTGGCGCTACAAGCAGACCGGCATCGTCTGCACCGTGGCCCATGAGCGGCCACATCGCGGCATCGCGCATGAGCGCTTCCTGCCGGCCGGGCCGTTTGCGATCCTGCCCATGCGTGGGCTACGCTCGTCCTTGGTGTGGACCGAGCGGGAAGATCTCGCGCCCGGCCTGCTCGCGCTGCCCGCCGCCGCGTTCCACGACGAGATGGCGCGACGCTTCGGCGATTTTCTGGGCAAGCTCGAGGTCGTCGGGTCGCGCTGGAGCTATCCCTTGTCGCTCAGCCATGCCGCGCGCTACAGCGCCGAGCGGCTCGCCTTGATCGGCGATTCGGCACACGCGATCCACCCGATCGCGGGGCAGGGGTTCAATTTGGGCGTTCGCGACGTCGCCGCGCTCGCTGAGTTGATCGTCGATCACCATCGGCTCGGGCTCGATATCGGCACCAGCGATGTGCTTGGACGTTATGAGCGCTGGCGGCGCTTCGATGCGCTCGCGCTGATCGCCGTGACCGACGGTCTGAACCGGTTGTTCTCGAACGACATCGGCCCCATCGTTCTGGCGCGCGACCTCGGATTGGCCGTGGTCAATCAGGTAAAGCCGCTGAAGCGCCTCTTCATGCGCCACGCCATGGGCACCGTCGGCGACCTGCCCAGGTTAGCGAGGGGGGAGAAGTTGTAGGCGCGCGGGTCGCATCGCTCGTCTTGACTATTTTGTCTAATCTGTCTATTTACTATAAATCATGCGTTATATGTCGGCCACCGACGCCAAGCAGAAATTCGCTGCCCTGCTCGATGCGGCGCAGCGCGAGCCCGTGACGATTCGGAAGCAGAAGCGGGACGTCGCCGTGCTGATCTCGGCGGACGACTATGAGCGCCTGTGTTCTCACAACGCCCAGATGTTCCAGCGCTTCTGCGATCAAATTGCCAAGCGCGCCGCGAAACGCGGCATGACCGGGAAAAAGCTGACGGCGCTACTCGCCAATGAAGACGCGTGAACGTCTCGTTGTCGACACCAATGCGCTGATCAGCCGGCTGCTGCTGCCTCAATCGATACCCGGCCGTGCCGTCCGCAAGGCGGTTGACGAGGGCAGGGTCCTCGTTTCGGAGGTGACCTTGGCGGAGCTCGCCGAGGTTCTGTCGCGCGCCAAGTTCGACCCCTATGTGACGATCGAGGAACGGCAGACCTTCATGCGGCTGCTCGGGCGAACCGCCGAGCTGGTGCCGATCACACGCCGTGTTCAGGTCTGCCGCGATCCCAAAGACGACATGATTTTAGATTTGGCACTCAATGGTGAGGCCCACCTTGTCATCACCGGGGATCGCGATCTTTTGGCCCTCGATCCGTTCGAGGGTATCCCGATCATCACCCAGTCGGCCTATTTGGAGCGGCGCTGACCGGGCCGCGCGGCTACTCGGCCGCCGCCTTCGCGCCCTTGGCGGGCGACATATAGAGGAAGTAGCTCTTCCGCACCGTCTCGATGATCTCCCACGTGAGCGTCTCACCCTCGGCGACGAAAAAGCTGTCGCCGGCTTCGAGCGTGGTCCTGCGCCCTTGCTCGTCGGTGATGATGAGTTTGCCTTTGAGCAACGTCGCAATCTCGTCCATGGGATAGGTGATGCGGAAATTACCCTTGGTGCATTCCCAGATGCCGGCCGAGAACGCGCCGTCGGGTGAGGCAAAATCCTCGCGGCCGCATTGTCTCGGATTGCCGCTGAGCACGACCAGACCAGGGAAACTTTCTTCGAGCGAGCCATAGGCTTCGATCGCCGTTTCGCGTTTGCCGGTTCGATAAACGTGCATTGCCACCTCCCTCAAGGATCGCGCCGCAGACCCCTGGCATCAAGCGCGTCGAGATAATCGGCCCAGAGCTTGTCCTTGTTCTCGCCGAGCTGGCGCAGATAGCCCCATGAATAGATGCCTGTGTTATGCGTGTCGTCAAACACCAGGCGAACCGCGTAGTTGCCGACCGGCTCGATCTCGGTGATGCCGACATGACGCCGTCCCGCCACGATGGTCTTACCCTCGCCATGGCCCATCACTTCCGCCGACGGACTCTCGACGCGCAACAACTCGGCCGGCAGGACAAAATTCCTGCCGTCGTCGAAATTAACTTCAAGGCGCTTCTCGGCCCGGCGATAGCGGATTTCAACCGGCCAATGCGCGGTCGCGTACCGGCTCATGCGCGTTTGTGCTCGGACTCGTCGAGCGAGCGAGCTTCCTCGACCAACATGATCGGAATGCCATCCCGTATGGGGTAGGCGAGGCGCGCCTTTTCGCTGATCAATTCCTGACGCTCGGCGTCATAGCGCAACATTTCCTTGGTCAGCGGGCAGACCAGGATTTCCAGGAGGCGCGGATCGACGCTCGGGCGAGTCTCGGGCATGGCGTGGCGCTCAGCGCGTCATTGTCGGCGAATGCACGCCGGCGCACCGCGCGCTTCGTGCACAGCCATTTCCAAGAGGGTGATGACCGCCTCGGCACGTGCCGCATCGCTCGGATATTCGAGCAGAGCCTGTTTCTCGTTCGGATGAAACGGGCAGATCATGGCGAGGCAGGTGACGAGATGGTTATCCGGCGCGCGCTCGATGCTTTTCCAATCGGCGGTCATGCCATGGATTTGGAAATAGTCCTTGAGCGCAGGGATCAAACGCCCTCGATCCAGCGCGGCGCAGGCAGGCTCCGCGAGATCATCGGCAAAGCGCGCGAAATTGGCCTCGACGCGCCGGTGCATACGGCCTTCCTTCGGCAGCTCGCGCTCGACCTCGAATCGAGCGACGCCCGCCAACGTAATCAAATACCGCCCGTCGTCGGTCTCGGCAAAGGTGGTGATGCGCCCGGCGCAGCCGATACGATAGATCTCGGGGTAATCGAGCGCGGCGCCCGGGTGGAGCGGCTGGACCATGCCGATCAGCCGGTTCGAGCCGATCGCCTCCTGCGTCATTTCAAGATAGCGCGGCTCGAAAATATTGAGCGGCAATTTGCCGCGCGGCAGCAGCAGCACGCCTGGCAGGGGAAAGATCGGAATGACCTCGGGCAGATCCTCGATGCGACGAAAAGCGTTAGGCGTCATCATCGCACCACGGGGCCTCAGGAGAAGAGCACGGAGGAGAGCTTGCGTCGTCCCGCGCTCGTCACTGGATTGGTCGGGCCGAACGCCTCGAACAGCTTCAGCAATTGCAGCCGCGCCGCCTCGTCATTCCATTTGCGATCGCGTCGAATGATTTCGATCAGCGCGTCGACCGCCTGATCGTTGCGCCCTGCCGCGTAAAGCGCCATGGCGAGGTCATAGCGCGCCTGATGGTTCGCCGGGTCGGCGGCGAGCGTGGCTTCGAGCTCGGCGATACCGGCGCCCGCGGCGCCATCGGCGGGCTTGGCTTGCTCGGCCAAGGCGAGCGCGGCGGTGGCGCCCTTGACCGCCGGATTGTTGGCGTCTTTGGGGTCGACGGTCGCGAGCAAATCCTTGGCTTCCTTGGTCTTGCCCAAGGCCACGAAGCAGCGGGCCAAGCCGCCGATCGCCTGCGGCTCGCCCGGTGCGTGGCGCAGGATCTGCGAATAGAGATTGCCCGCGGCCTGGAAATCGCCGGCCTCGAGAGCGACCTTGGCCTGTTCGAGCGCCTGCTCGACCGGGCTCGGGCCCACGGGGCCGATCAGCCGCTCGATAAAGGATTTGACCTGGCTTTCGGGCAGCGCACCGACGAAGCCATCGACCGGCTGGCCGCGGCTGAAGGCAAACACCGCCGGAATCGATTGAATGCGGAGCTCCTGGGCGATCTCGGGGTTCTCGTCGATATTGAGCTTGACCAGACGGACCTTGCCGCCGGCCGCCTTGACCACTTTTTCGAGCACCGGGGTGAGCTGCTTGCACGGCCCGCACCAGGGGGCCCAAAAATCCACGATCACCGGCGTCTCAAGCGAGCCCTGAAGCACGTCCGCCGCGAAAGTCTGCGTCGTGGTGTCTTTGATCAAGTTGGCGGGCGCGGCCGCCCCGCCGCTTTGGCCGATCAGCGCTTCCATGCCGGTTCTCTGCTCCATGCCGGATAGGTCATTGTGGCAATTACATGGCAGGTCGGCAGCGGGCTGACAAGGGCGGCGCGGTTGGTCTTGGGCCGAGTCGCGGCGAGGCTTTGGATCAGAGCTCGATTTCGATTGGCTGGTGGCCGCAGGCGGCGATAAAGCGGCGCAGATCGTCGGGGTGGATCGCGGTCGTCGCGCTATTGGTCAGCGGGTGGTAGTTGAGCACCGCCGCCCGCATCATCCCGGCGTCGAGCACGACGCTGACCCGGTGTTCTTGGTCGTTGATCAGCGCGAACGGGGTGACCGAGCCCGGCATAACGCCCAGCACCGCCATCAACAGGTCCGGCTTTCCGAACGAGAGCCGGGCGCTGCCGACGATCTTGCCGATCGCGTTGAGCTCGATCGCGCGCTCATCGAGCGCGACGAGAAGATAAAGCCGGTCCTTCTTGTCCTTGAGGAAAAGACTTTTGCAATGGCCGCCCGGCAAATGCGCGCAATGGGTCCGGGCCTCCTCGACCGTGAAGACCGGCGGGTGCTGGTGTGTCGTGGTCTCGATTCCGAGCGAGCGGAGCTTGGCGAACAGGTCGGCGGGTGTCGCGGGCACGAGGGTTCCCTTTTTTCAGGCTCTTAACGGTTGGGTCATCTTGCCACGGCAGACTTGCACCTCGCGCCGCTTCGGTTAATATCCGGCGCTCTTCGTGGACGCGGGCGTAGCTCAGGGGTAGAGCACAACCTTGCCAAGGTTGGGGTCGTGAGTTCGAATCTCATCGCCCGCTCCAATTTCTCATTCGAGAATCGTGGTTGAAAACGCGGCGCCGCTACCCGAGCGGCGCTCGCGCTTCTCATGCGCTGGGTGGTTTGCCGAATAGCTCCTGATGCATGCGCGCGGCATAGGCCTTGAGGTTGGTCAGTTTCAGATAGTTCTCCATCTTGAAACAGAACGGGCTATCGCTCGGCAGCGTTCCGGGTCCGCGCAGACTATAGAGCGTGATCATTGGCAGCGCCTCCCCGGGGGGTGTCGCGGCACGGCGCACCGTCTGGCGTGCGCCTAGCCTGCATGGCAGAGTGCGCCGGCCGGATTGTGAGGTCAAATGACGGAAATTTTGGCCGGCGTATTGCAACAGGCCGCGCCCCTGGCGTTTGAACGCCTCTCGCTCGACGGCCGCCGCATCGGGCTTGTCATCGTCGACGAAGTGGTTGGATTTGCCTCGGTCGGTGGCGGCAATCTCGCGCCGAAAGCCGAGAACGCGCAGGTCCGCCGCATGGTCCAAGAGACCGTGAAGCTCGCGCGCGACTTTGTCGCCGCGCGACGCCCGATCCTGGCCTTTCTCGACACGCATGAGGCGGGCAAGCCCGAGCCGCCCTATCCGCCGCATTGCATCGAAGGCAGCGGCGAGGAAAAGCTCGTGCCAGAGCTCGCTTGGCTCGCGATCGAGCCGCACGCCACCTTGATGCGCAAGGATTGCATCAACGGTTTCATCGGTGCGATGACGCCGAACGGCGACAATCTGCTGATCGATTGGCTTCGCGTGAACCGTCTTGATTCGATTTTGACGGTGGGCATTTGCACCGACATCTGCGTGATGGATTTCGTGCTGACGCTGCTCTCCGCGCGCAATCATGGCCTGACGTACAATTTGAAGGACGTCTACGTCTATGAACCTGGCTGTGCGACCTATGATTTGCCGGAGGCGGCGGTACGCGAGGCCGGTTTGCCCGAAACCGCGACGCACAGGCAAGACCTGACGCACCATATGGGGTTCTACTTCATGGCAGCGCGTGGCGCGCGCCTGCTTAACGAGGTCGCCTAAGCATAATGCTGATCGACGGCGTTCCCTTTCGTTCGATCTGGCTCGAGCCCGATGGACGGACGGTCGGCGTGATCGATCAAACCAAATTGCCGCACGCGTTCGAAACGCTGACGCTCGCGCATCTGGATGACGCGGCTCATGCCATTCGTTCGATGCAGGTGCGAGGCGCGCCTTTGATCGGCGCGGTGGCGGCCTATGGTCTGGCGCTTGCACTCCGCCTCGATGCCTCGGATGAGGCGTTGGCCAAGGCGTGTGAGATTTTGCTCGCCACACGCCCGACCGCCGTGAATCTGCGCTGGGCGATCGAGCGCATGAAAAGCGTGCTCGCGCCCTTGGGCCCGCAGGCGCGCGCCGCCGCCGCCTACCAAGAGGCCGCCAGGATTTGTGACGAAGACGTCGCGATCAACCAGGCGATCGGCCGCCACGGCCTCGCCCTGATCGAAGCCCACGCAAAGGAGAAGCGCGGCGCGCCCGTCAACCTCCTCACCCATTGCAATGCGGGCTGGCTCGCCACCGTCGACTGGGGCACCGCGCTCGCGCCGATCTATATGGCCCATGATGCGGGGATCGACCTTCATGTTTGGGTCGATGAAACGCGCCCGCGCAACCAAGGCGCCGGGCTGACAGCCTGGGAATTGGGCAAGCACGGCGTGCCGCATACCGTGATCGTCGACAATGCCGGCGGGCATTTGATGCAGCATGGCCGGGTCGATCTTTGCATCGTCGGCACCGATCGCGTCACCGCCCGGGGCGATGTCGCGAACAAGATCGGCACCTATTTGAAGGCGCTCGCCGCGCACGACAATGGCGTGCCGTTCTATGTCGCTCTGCCCTCGACCACGATCGATTGGTCGATCGAGGACGGCGTGCGCGAGATCCCGATCGAGGAACGCGCCGAGGCCGAGGTGCTGAGCGTCGCCGGGCGAAACGACGCCGGCCTATTGATCAATGTCGCGATCACGCCAAAGGGTGCGCGCGCGGCCAATTTCGGCTTCGACGTGACGCCCGCCCGCCTAGTTAGCGGCTTGATCACCGAGCGCGGCGTGTGCGCGGCGTCACGAGAAGGTTTGGCCGCGCTGTTTCCCAACACGCATGGCCGCTAAGGCCGACCACGCGACCCAGCGTCGCGCGCTGGCCGAGACCGCGCGGCGCCTGAACGCGCTCGGGCTCAATCAGGGCAGCTCGGGGAATCTCAGCGTGCGCGTGGCGGACGGGCTCTTGATCACGCCAAGTGGCCTGCCTAAGGACGAGCTTCGCCAGGCCGACATGGTGACGCTTGATCGGGCCGGCAAAGCGCGCGGCCGGCTCGCGCCGTCGAGCGAGTGGCGCTTCCACGTCGACATCCTGAACGAAAGGCCCGAGGCGAACGCGGTGCTGCACGCGCATTCGATGTTCGCGACGACGCTTGCCTGCCTGCGGCGAGGAATCCCCGCGTTCCACTACATGGTCGCGGTCGCCGGCGGGGACGACATTCGTTGCGCGCCCTACGCCACGTTCGGCACCGCCGCGTTGTCGAAGAATGCCCTGGCCGCGCTCAAGGGGCGCAAGGCCTGCCTGCTCGCCAATCACGGCATGATCGTGCTCGGCGCGTCGCTCGACGACGCGCTCCGGCTCGCCATCGAGGTCGAGACGCTCGCCGCGATGTATTGGCGGGCGCTCCAAATCGGCAAGCCGGTGTTGCTCTCGAGGCCTGAGATGGCGCGTGTGCTCAAGAAATTCGAGACCTACGGCAAGCCGCAATCCGGTTAGACCGGCTCCGCTGGCGCCAAATCACCGAACCTTGCTTCGATCTCGGCCCACGTCGGCATGGCGCTGGCCGCGCCGGGCTTGAGGCAGGTCAGGCCGCCCGCGACGGAGGCGAAGCGCAGCGCCTCGGGCAGCATGCGGCCTTCGTCGAGCGCGACGCCAAGCGCACCAACAAAGGCATCGCCTGCGCAGGTCGTGTCGATCGGCGTGATCGGCAGCACACCGATGCGCCAAGCGAGCGGGCCGGCGACCGCGAAGGCACCCTCTGGCCCGAGACTGGCCACGAGGTGCACGCCGAGCCGTTTCGCCACCGATCGCGCGGTCGGCTCGGGTCGGTCTTTCGCAAGCCCAAATTGCGCCGCCAGCATGGCGAGCTCGATTTCGTTGACCACGAGCAGGGTCGCGTCGCGCAGCGCTTCCTCGGGCAGCCTGAGCGCGGGCGCGAAATTGAGCACGCTGCGCGCGCCAACCTGTTTGGCGCGATAGAGGAGCGCGATGATCTCGGCCACTGGCGTTTCCATCTGAAGCACCAGCGTGGTCTCGGGCTTGAGCCAGTCGGCTGGTATTTGTGTCGCACGCGCGTGCTGATTGGCGCCGCTCGCGACCACAATGGTGTTCTCGCCTCTGTCATCGACCACGATGCCAGCACAACCGCTCGGCCCGGAAACGCTTGTGACCGCGCTGGTTTCAACGCCCGCGACGGAAAGCGTTTGCTTCAGCGCTTCGGCGAACTGGTCGCTGCCAAGCGTGCCGGCGAAGCGCACCGGCGCCGAGCCGCCTTGTTGCGCGCGCGCGGCGGCGACCGCCTGATTGAGTCCTTTGCCGCCCGGGCCGATCGCGAACGAGCGGGCGATCACCGTCTCGCCCGGCTCCGGCAAATGGGCGGCGCGGAAGACAAGATCGGCATTGAGCGAGCCGAACACGACGATCATGGTGCGTCGAAATTCGAAGGAGCCACGCGAACGCCGCCGCTTCGCTGCGGCGGCGCGCGGAATAGCCCAGGCCGTGGCAAAAAGTCAGGCAATCCCGAAGGCCAGCATCGCGTCGGCGACCTTGACGAAACCCGCGATATTGGCGCCTTTCATGTAATTGATATAGCCGGCGCCCTCGCCGCCAAAGGCGACGCAGCGCTCGTGAATGCCGGTCATGGTATTCGACAGGAGCCTCTGCAGGTCGTCTTCCGACCACGACAGGCGGGCACTGTTCTGGCTCATCTCCATGCCCGAGACCGAGACGCCGCCGGCATTCGCCGCCTTGCTCGGGCCGTAGAGAATCTTGGCGTCGATATAGGCGTTGATGGCGTCCTGGTCGCTCGGCATGTTGGCGCCTTCCGAAATCACCTTCATGCCGTTCTTGAGCAACAACTTGGCTTCGGCGCCGTTGATTTCGTTCTGAGTCGCGCAGGGCAACGCGACATCGCAAGGCACGCCCCAGGGCCGTCCCTCATGGAACTCGGTGCCCTTGAACTGCTTGACATATTCCTCGATGCGTCCGCGCCGAACCTCTTTCAGCTCCTGCACCCAGGCGAGCTTCTCGGCATTGATGCCGTCCTTGTCATAGATGTAGCCCGAGGAATCCGACATGGTCAGAACCTTGGCGCCAAGCTGGGTCGCCTTCTCGACCGCATAGGTCGCGACATTGCCCGAACCGGAGACCAGCACGGTCTTGCCCTCGAGGCTCATGCCGGCGTGCTTCATCATGTTCTGCGCGAAATAGACCACGCCATAACCGGTCGCCTCGGTGCGAATCTTGCTGCCGCCATATTCGAGGCCTTTGCCGGTCAAGACGCCCGTGAAGCGCGTGGTGAGCCGCTTGTATTGACCGAACATGTAGCCGATCTCGCGTCCGCCGACGCCGATGTCGCCCGCCGGCACGTCGACGTCGTCGCCGACATAGCGGTGCAGCTCGGTCATGAACGATTGGCAAAACCGCATCACTTCGTGATCCGACTTGCCCTTCGGGTTGAAATCGGCGCCGCCCTTGCCGCCGCCCATGGGGAGGCCGGTCAGCGAGTTCTTGAAGGTCTGCTCGAAGGCCAGGAATTTGAGCACCGAGAGCGTGACCGAGGGATGGAAACGAATACCGCCCTTATACGGGCCGATGGCATTCGAACATTGCACGCGATAACCGCGATTGTGCCGGATGCCGTGCTTATCGTCCTCCCAACTGACGCGGAAGATGATGATACGATCTGGTTCGGTCAGCCGCTCCAGAACATGCGCTTCCATATATTTGGGTTTGGTCGCGATATAGGGCACAAGCGTAGAGGCGACCTCGTAGACCGCCTGATGGAACTCGGTCTCGCCCGGATTGCGCCGCTTGAGCCCAGTCATGAAGTTCTCGAGATAGTCGTTCGCCGAAACTGCCATCGTGCCCTCCTTGATACCCCCTCCGGTGCCGCCGGAATTCTCATCGCCGCCCCGGCGCGAATTAGCCGGCCGGATGCCGAAACGGCCGACAAATTTACCTGCCGATTGTAGAGTCTATATGGTTAATGAGACTTAAGCATCGGCCCGCGAGCGAGAGCGCCCGCGCGCCTCCGAGGAGCCATGGCCCTGCAATGAATTCTTAGCGTCGATACAACCACAATTGGCCGTTTCGGCCCCGGCGGCGGCGGACTTTGCGCCGCCGGACAGCCGCGAAACGCGTGGGCGCGCCAGAGGAGTCCCAAGCCGTGAGTGCAAGGCATAAGGAGCTGAAAGCCGAGCAGATCGCCAAAGTGGCGGCGCTCGCCCGGCGGCGCCTCGCAGGCGAAGAAGGCGCGCTGATCGAGGGCTTCCTGCGCCGCTATTATGCCGGCGCACAGGTTTTCGACCTCGCCGAACGCAACGACGTGGACCTCTACGGCGCCGCGCTCGCGCACTGGCGCCTCGGTCTCCGCCGCCAGCCCGGAGTCGCGGTCGTCAGGGTCTACAACCCGACGCTCGAGAGCGACGGCTGGCATAGCGATCACACCGTGATCGCCATGGTCAATGACGACATGCCGTTCCTGCTCGATTCGGTCGCGGCCTTTCTGGTCGGTGAAGGCCTCCATGTCCACCAGGCCATTCACCCGGTGATCGGGATCGCGCGCGACTCGGCGGGCTTGACCACGGCGGTGGGCGATCCCGGCGGGGGCGATAGCCTGAAGGCGGAATCCTTCATTCTGATTCAGGTCGATCTCAAGAGCTCGCCCGAAACGCTCGAAGGTCTTGTGGCGGGGATCAAGCGCGTGCTGGCCGACGTGCGGCTCGGCGTGCGCGATTGGCGCGCCATGCTCGGCAAAGTCGCCGAGGTCATCGCGACCGTCGAACGCTCGACCTTGCCGGTGCTCGAGGAGGAGCGGCAGGAAGCCATGGCGTTCCTGCGCTGGATCGCCGACAACCACTTCACCTTCCTCGGCGCGCGCGACTACAAGGTCACCACAGATTCCGACGGCGCCGTTCAATACGAACTGATCGCGGAATCCGGCCTTGGCTTGATGCGCGACCCCGCGGTGCGCCCAATGGGCCTCGAAACCGGACGCCAAGGCCTGCCGCCCGAGGTCGCCGACTTCGTGCGCGCGCCCAATCTTCTGCTCGTCACCAAGGCGGCGATGCGCTCGACCGTGCATCGCGCCGTGCCGATGGACGTCGTCGGCGTCAAGGTCTTCGATCCTTCGGGTCGGGTGGTCGGTGAACGGCGCTTCGTCGGGCTGTTCACCTCGACCGCCTATAGCCGCAGCCCGCTCGATATTCCGCTGCTCCGGCGCAAGGTGAAGCGCGCGCTCGATCGCTCGGGCCTGCAGCCGAACGGGCATGATCACAAGGCGCTGCAGCACATTCTCGAGACCTATCCGCGCGACGAGCTGTTCCAGATCGAGGCAGATGAGCTGCTCGATATTTGTCTCGGCATCCTCGCGGTCGAGGAGCGCCGGCGCGTCGGCCTGTTCGTGCGGCATGATTCTTTCGAGCGGTTCGTCTCGGCACTCATCTATGTGCCGCGCGAGCGCTACAACACCGACATTCGCCGCCGAATCGAGGCGCTGCTGGTCAATGCCTTCGCCGGCCTGAACGCCAGCCATACCGCGCAAGTCTCGGACGATCCGCTGGCGCGCATCCATTTTCAGATCGATACCACGCCCGGGCGCCTGCCGCCCTACGACTTGGCCGATCTCGAAGCCCGAATTGGCGAGATCACGCGCTCGTGGACCGATCAGCTCGCGGAGACCTTGATCGCGCGCCATGGCGAGGAAGAGGGCACCGCGCTATTTCGCCGCTACGGCACGGGTTTTCCGGCGGGCTATGTCGAGGAATTTTCGCCTCAGCTTGCGGTCGCCGATATCGAGCGAATCAACGCGACCTGCCGCTCCGACGAACTTGGCATGTCCCTTTACCGGCGGATCGACGACGACGCCGAGCGGCTCAGTTTCAAGATCTACCGTGCCGGCGCGCCGGTGCCGCTGTTCGAATTGCTGCCGCCGCTCGAGAACATGGGGCTGAAGGTGTTGACCGAGCGGCCGCATCGCGTGCGCTTCGCGGCAGCCCGGAGCGCCGCGCCCGATAGCGTCTGGATCCATGACCTGACCATGGCCGTGGCCGACGGCGTCGAGGTCAATGTCGCGGACATTCGCGAGTCATTCCACGAGGCGTTCGAGCGTGTTTGGGCCGGCGACGCCGAGGACGACGGCTTCAACCGGCTCGTGCTCAAGGCCCGACTTGGCTGGCGCGAGGTCGTCGTGCTCCGCGCCATCGCGAAATATCTGCGCCAGGCGCGCATCCCCTTCAGCCAAGCCTATATGGAAGAGACGCTTGCCCGTCATGCCGCGCTCGCCGGCATGCTGGCACGCTACTTCGTGGCTCGTTTCGATCCGGCGCGTGCTGGAGGCGGCGATGCCCCGGCGTTGCGCGGCGAAATCCTCGGCGCGCTCGATGCGGTCGAGAGCGTCGATGAAGACCGCATTCTCAGGCGTTTCCTCAATGTCATCGAATCGTCGCTGCGCACGAATTATTTCCAAACCGCACCCGATGGCCGGCCGAAACCCTATCTCTCGATCAAACTCGATTCCGGCGCGCTCGATGATCTGCCGCTGCCGCGACCGGTGTTCGAAATCTTCGTCTATTCGCCGCGCATGGAAGGCATCCATTTGCGCGGCGGCAAGGTCGCGCGCGGCGGCATCCGCTGGTCCGACCGGCGCGAGGATTTCCGCACCGAGGTGCTTTCGCTGATGAAGGCGCAGATGGTCAAGAACGCGGTCATCGTTCCGGTCGGCGCGAAGGGCGGCTTCATCGTCAAGCGCCCGCCGGCGGATGGCGGCCGCGACGCGGTCCAAGACGAGGGCATCGCCTGCTATCGCACGCTGATTCGCGGCTTGCTCGATTTGACCGACAATCGCGTGAAGGACGCGATCGTGCCGCCCGAGAACGTCGTGCGCCACGACGGCGATGACCCCTACCTGGTGGTCGCGGCGGACAAAGGCACGGCGACTTTTTCGGACATCGCAAACGCACTTTCGCTCGACTATGGCTTCTGGCTGGGCGACGCCTTCGCGTCGGGCGGCGCCACCGGCTATGACCACAAGAAAATGGCGATCACCGCGCGCGGCACGTGGGAATCGGTCAAGCGCCATTTTCGCGAGCTCGAGCGCGACATCGCGACGGAGAGCTTCAGCTGCGTCGGCGTCGGCGACATGTCGGGCGACGTATTCGGCAACGGCGCGCTGCAGTCGAAAACGATGAGGCTGCTGGCCGCGTTCAACCACCGCCATATCTTCATCGATCCCGATCCCGATCCCGATCCGGAACGGAGCTACGCCGAGCGCAAGCGGCTGTTCGACCTGCCGCGCTCGAGCTGGGCCGATTATGACCGCACGGCGCTCTCCAAGGGCGGCGATGTCTTCGAGCGGAACGCCAAGTCGCTCAGGCTCTCGTCGGAGGCGCGCGCCGCCTTGGGCATCGAGCGCGAGCTGATCGCGCCGAACGAGCTGATCAAGCTCTTGCTGCGCGCGGAGGTCGACCTGCTCTTTTTCGGCGGCATCGGCTGCTTCGTCAAGGCAAGCGCCGAAAGCGACGCCGACGCGAACGATCGCACCAACGACGCGATTCGCGTCGATGCCAAGTCGCTCCGCGCCCGCATCATTTGCGAGGGCGCCAATCTCGCCATGACTCAGCACGGCCGTATCGAATATGCCCTGCAAGGCGGCGCGCTCAATACCGACGCGATCGACAATTCGGGCGGCGTCGACTGCTCCGATCACGAGGTCAACATCAAGATCCTCTTGGATTCGATGGTGGCTGATGGCGACATGACGGTGAAGCAACGCAATCAATTGCTCGCCGAGATGACGGATGACGTGGCGGCGCTCGTGCTGCGCAGCAATTATCGTCAGACCCAAACCATCACGGTCGAGCAAGCGCGCGCGCCCAAATACCTCGAAGCCCATGCGCGCCTGATCCGTGGGCTCGAGCGGCGCGGTCAGCTCGCGCGCGAGGTCGAGTTCCTGCCGGGCGAAGACGAGATCGAGGCGCGGGCTCAGGCTCACAAAGGCCTGACGCGGCCCGAGATCGCGGTGCTGCTGTCCTACGCCAAGACCGCGGTCTATCAGGCCCTCCATGAAGATCCCGTGCTCGATGACCCGTATTTTTCGAGCGATTTGGTGCGCTATTTTCCGACGCGCTTGCACCGGCCGTGCGCGGCCGCGCTGCCAAAGCATCGCCTGCGTCGCGAAATCATCGGCACGACGATCGCCAATTCGCTGGTCAACCGCGCCGGCCCGCATTTTCTGGTCGATCTGGTCGAGGAAACCGGCACGCAATCGGGCGATATCGTGCGCGCCTATGCCGCGACACGCCAAGTCTATGCCTTGCGCGAAGACTGGGATCTGATCGATACGCTCGACGCCAAAGTGTCGGCCAAGCTTCAGACCGAGCTGGTGAACGAACTTGGTCGGCTGCTTGAGCACGGCACGCTGTGGTTCCTGCGATCTTTGCCTCCCGGTTTTGCGATCGGCGCGGAGGTCGAGAAATTTGCCCCCGCCGTCAAGGAAATCTCGGCCCATATCGACATGCTGCTTGGGCCCGAGGCGGCCGCGCCGGTGCAGCAGCGCGCGGCGTCATTGATAGGCGCGGGCATTCCCGAGCGCTTGGCGAAACGGGTCGCAGCGATTGACGCGCTGCTGCCGGCCTGCGACGTGGTCGAGGCCGCGGTGGCGGCGAACGCGCCCACGCTTGAGGCGGCGCGCGTCTATTTCATGCTCGGCGCCCGCCTCAGCATTGCGTGGCTGCGCGACCATGCAACGGCGCTCACATCCGGCAGCCATTGGCAATATCGTGCGGTGCGCGCCATCATCGACGATCTTTACAGCCAACAGTGTGCGCTGACGCTCGCCGTGCTCAAGGACACCGAGCCTGGGCTGACGCCCGACCAGCGGCTGGAGCAATGGTACGAGGCAAACAAACCGCGCATGAACCGAGCGCTCGAAACGCTCGACGAGCTCAAGCGCGACGCGCCGTTCGATCTTGCCAAACTGGCGGTCGCCAATCGGCAGGTTCGCGCTTTGCTGACAAGTTGAACGGCAAGCCGGCCTAATTCAGCCATAATCCGGTTCCACGCTTGAGGTGTTTTCAATGACCGGGGCAATGATCATGCGAATGCGCTACGGAACGACGATGGTGGCGGCGACCGCGCTCGTTCTCGGGGTGGTGCTGGGCGGCGCGAGCGGCCTTCGCGCCGCCGACGACACGGTGATCGATCAGGCCGAGGGCGCGCTCCAGGATCTGTCCGACCTGCTGCAGACGCTTTCCAAGGCCTTGCCCGAGGGCGAAGCCTTCGTCGCGTCGAGCTTCGCACAGGCGATCCGCGACGTGCATGAGCGCGCCAAGCCCAAGGCGCGGCCGATTCCGGCGGCGATCAAGACCGATCTCGCGTCCTTCTTCAGCACCACGCCCTGGCTGCTCGACAAGGCGCGCTGGGTGACCGCCGATGAGATCGGCGGCGTAACCGACCTCGTGCTGCTCAACCCCGACGTGACGGCGATCACAATCGACGACATCGTCGTGTTCCGCGACGGGGCCAGCGCCGAGAGTGATCGCGCGCTCTGGGCCCACGAGCTGGTTCATGTCTTGCAGTATGAGACGCTCGGGGTCGATGGCTTCGCCAAGGACTATCTCGAAAGCGGCGGCACGGATTTCGAAGCCGAGGCCGAGGCGTTCGCCGGGCGCGTGAGAGAGAAGCTCGGCGTCGCCAAGCCCAAGCAAATTCAGTCCTAGCCCCCTCAAGGGTGCCGCGCGCGGCTGTCGCGCCGGCAAGTCGCGACGAAGCCGACGATCAGTGCCGGAAATGACGCATCCCGGTGAACACCATGGCGAGGCCTTTCTCGTCGGCGGCCGCGATCACTTCGGCGTCGCGCACGGAGCCACCCGGTTGTATCACCGCCGTCGCGCCCGCCTCGGCTGCGGCGAGCAACCCATCCGCGAAGGGGAAGAAGGCGTCCGACGCCACCACCGAGCCGAGCGCTAGCGATTGAGTCAGGCCCTGCGCCTTCGCCGCTTCGCCGGCCTTATGCGCCGCGATGCGGGACGAATCGACCCGGCTCATCTGGCCCGCGCCGATGCCGATCGTCGCGCCATCCTTGGCATAGACGATCGCGTTCGATTTGACATGCTTCGCCACGCGGAACGCGAATAGCAAATCCGCCAGTTCGCGCGCGCTCGGCTTGCGCTTGGTGACCACTTTGAGATCGCCGAGCCCGATCCGCCCAGCATCGCGTTGTTGCACCAAATAGCCGCCGGCCAGGGCGCGCAATTCAAGCCCGCGCGCCGTCGGGTCGGGCAGGCCGCCAGTCAGCAACAGGCGGAGATTGGCTTTGGCGGCCAGCGCCGCGCGCGCCTCGTCATCGGCCTCCGGCGCCACGATCACCTCGACGAACAATTTGGCGATCTCGGCCGCCACCGCGCCGTCGAGTTTGCGGTTGGACGCGACGATCCCACCAAACGCGCTGACCGGGTCGCAGGCGAGCGCCTTTTTGTAGGCTTCGACCAGCGTGGCGCCGAGCGCCACGCCGCACGGATTGGCGTGCTTGATGATGGCGATTGCCGGCTGATCGAACTCGGCGACCAACTCGAACGCGGCATTGGTGTCGTTCAGATTGTTATAGCTGAGCTCCTTGCCTTGCACCTGCGTCGCCGTCGCGACGCCCGACCGCGCCTCGCCGCTCACATAGAACGCCGCCTTCTGGTGCGGGTTCTCGCCATAGCGAAGCGTCTGCTTGAGCGTGGCGCCGATAGCGAAGCGCTTGGGGAACGGCTCGTCGATCACGCCGCTGAACCATCGGCTGATCGCCGCGTCATAGCTCGCGGTGCGGGCGAAGGCGCGCGCGGCGAGACGCTTTCGTAGCTCAAGCGTGGTCGCGCCGCCATGGGCCGTCATCTCGGCCATCACGGCGGCATAATCCTCGGGCTCCACGACAATCGTCACATCGCCATGGTTCTTGGCGGCGGCGCGAATGAGGGCCGGCCCGCCAATATCGATATTCTCGATGCACGCGTCGAACACCGCGCCCTTCGCGACCGTCGCCTCGAATGGATAAAGGTTCACCACCACGAGATCGATCGGCTGAATGCCGTGATCCTTCATCGCGGCCCGGTGCGCCGCCTTGCCGCGCTCGGCCAAGATGCCGCCATGGATCATCGGGTGCAGGGTTTTCACCCGCCCGTCCATGATCTCCGGAAAGCCGGTATGCGCCGACACGTCGGTGACCTTGATCCCCTCGGCCTGCAACGCCTTTGCCGTGCCGCCGGTGGATATGATCTCGACGCCTTGGTGGCTCAAGAACCGCGCAAACTCAAGGAGCCCGGTCTTGTCGGAAACGGAGACGAGGGCGCGGGCGATGGGCGGGCCTTTGTCGAGAGGCATCAGGTCGCCGCCCGTTTCGTCGTCTCATCCGCGCGATACTCGGGCACGAGCGCGTTGATCAAAGCGAGCGTGCGGGGCGTCAGACCGGCGCGGGCGGCGGCGCCGAGCTCGTCGACCTGGCGTGCCACCAGCGCCGCGTCGAGCGGCCTCGAAATGGCGCGGTACAGCCCGGCGAGGCCGGCATCGCCTTGCCGTTCACTGTCGTGGAACAGGGCCTCGTGCAGCTTCTCGCCGGCGCGAAGTCCGGTGAACTGAATCGCGATGTCACGCTCGGGCTGGCGCCCGGCCAAGCGGATCATCTGGCGCGCAAGGTCGGCGATCCTGATCGGTGCGCCCATGTCGAGCACGAAGATCGAAGGCTCGGCCTCGCGCGCGCCGAGCGCCGAGGCCTGTAGTACTAGCTCGACCGCCTCGCGCGTGGTCATGAAAAAGCGCGTGACGTCGGGGTGCGTCACGGTCACCGGCCCACCCGCCGCGATCTGGCGCTGGAACAGCGGCACGACCGAACCTGACGAGCCCAGCACATTGCCGAAGCGTACAATAATGAAGTGCGTGCGTCGGCGCGCGTCGCGGTCGGCGCCCTTGGATTGGCAGTAGGATTCGGCGATGCGCTTGGTCGCGCCCATCACGCTCAAGGGGTCGACCGCCTTGTCGGTCGAGATCAGCACCATCGCGCCAACGCCCGCTTCGACGCAGGCATCGGCCACGTTCTTGGTGCCCATCACATTGGTCAGCACGCCCTCATTCGGATTGTCCTCGACGATCGGCACATGCTTGAGCGCGGCGGCATGGAACACGAGATCGGGCCGCTCGCGCGCGAAGATGGCGTCGAGCCGCGCGCGCTCGCGCACATCGGCGATCAGCGCGGCGCGGGGCAGAGTCGGAAAACCGGCCTGCAGCTCGGCGTCGATGGCATAGAGGTTGAACTCGCTATTGTCGAGCAGCACGAGACGCGCCGGACCATAGGACGCGATCTGGCGCACCAATTCGGCGCCGATCGTGCCGCCGGCCCCGGTCACGCAGACGCGCCTGCCCAGGATCAAGGCCTTCATGCCGGCGCGGTCAAGCACGGTTTGCGGCCGTCCCAGCAGGTCTTCGATCGCGATCGGCTTCAACTCGATCGTCTGCGCCTGGCCGGTTCTGAAATCGGTCAGGCGCGGCAGGCGTGCGAAGCTGAGCCCAAAGCCGTCGGCCACCTCGAGCAGCCGGCGGACCCGCTCGGGCGCGACGCGCTCGTCGGCCAGAATCAGCCTTTGCGGCCTCAGGCCATGGCGTCTGAGCTTGCGCAAGGCATCGGGCAGATTGTCGAGTCTGCCGAACACGCGCACGCCACGAATATGCAGCCCCCTCTTGGTCGGGTCGTCGTCGAGTAGACCGACCACGCGATAGCCGCTCGAAGCGCCGCTCTGAGTCGAGCGAATGAACTCGTCGGCCGCCGCGCCGGCGCCGACCAGCAGCACCGGCACGCGCCCGCCTTCGGTGCGCTCGAGGAGGCCCGACACGCTGCGCTCGACAAACGCGCGATAGGCGACGCGCGGCCCGATCAGCAGCAGGAGCAGAATGATCCAGATGATGATCAGGCTCGAGCGCGGGAACGATTCGAGCCTCGTGATCGCGAACAGGGCGGGGAGGAAGATCAGGATGACAAGGCTCGCCGCCTTGACCAGCTCGATCACGTCGCGCAGCGAAACATAACGCCAGAGCGAGCGGTAGATGCGCGTGCGCCAGAACACGATCGCCGCGATGCCGGTAAAGAGCAGCAGGCCCTCGAGCAGGAACGGGCCGGATTCGCGCCAGAAATCATCCGAGCCCCGGCGCAGCAAGAGGCCAAGCACGAACGCGCCGGCCGCCACCATCACGTCATGAGCGGCAACGACATAGGTACGGTTCAGACGCAAGTCGGCATCCCCGTCAACGGTACTCCGAGAGCCTTAGAGCGCGGGCAAAATACCACAGAAGCACGACGACGATGAGCGCCGCGCCACCGAGCGCGGCAAAGGAGGAAAGCGTCCCCGCGGTCGACACGAAGGCGAGTCCGATCAATCCCAGATTGAACAAGCAAATCCAAATCACCGTGGCCTGATGGCTCATGCCGCTGCGCACCGCGCGCTGATAGAAATGTTCGCGGTGCGCCTCCCAGACCTTCTCGCCGCGCCGCAGCCTGAGCGCGAGCGTCAAGGTCGCGTCGCCCAGATAATAGGCCGGCAGGATCAGCGCCGCGGCCCAAAAGCCCTGTGTCGCGATCCCGAGCAAGAGCCAGCCGAGCAAATAGCCGAGCGGCACGCTGCCGACGTCACCCAGGAAAATCCGCGCCTTCTGCCAGTTCCAAACCAGGAACCCGATCGATCCGCCGATCAGCACGAGGCCAATCGCACCGAACGGAAAAAGCGCCGGAACCGCCAGGCACATGACCATGAGGCCGGCACCAATCGACGCGGTCTCGGCGCCAGCCAGGCCGTCAATGCCATCCATGAAATTGAACGCGTTGATGAACCAAAGCCAAGCCGCCGCTGCGATCGCCCAATCGAGCCAGTGCGGCAGGAGTCCCTGAAAGATCAGCCCGGGCGGCGGCAGGGTGAAGAGGCCGACGACGACCCAGCCGAATTGGGCGAGGAGGCGGGTGAACGGGCTCAGGCCGCGCCGGTCGTCGAGCCAGGAAACCGCGCCAAGCACGGCCATGCCGACGATCACGATCCAGCCGGCCGGATCGGCGGGGACCGTGTCGGTGATGATCAACGCGGCGAAGGCGAGGACAATGACCGGGATGAGAGCGAGCCCGGCGCCGCGCGGCGTCGGCACGCTGTGGCTCGAGCGCGCGCCCGGCACGTCGAGTACGGCGTGCCGGATCAGGACACGACGCAGAGGCCCGATCAGGAGCATGACCGCGGGCAGTGAGCAGGCCGCCGCCGCGCCCGCGATCAACCATTGGTCGGCCGACGCCATCATCTCATTACGCCCTTTCGCCGCATCCGCTATGCTCGCCCGCCTTTGCCCCGCCAGCCCGGCCACGCGAAACCATGCCAGATCACGACGAATCCTCGCGCCGCCGCTTTGGCTGGCATGCCTACTACAGCGAGAAGCGTATCGTCCACCAATGGCTGCAGGTCGAGCTACTGCGCACCCTGCCGGTCGCCCAGGTGCTTGAGATCGGGCCCTATTTCGGCCTGGTCACCGCCATACTGAGCAATGCCGGCTATCGGGTCGCGACGCTTGATATCGAAGGCGACGGCCCGCGTCACGGGGCGCTGCGCCATATCCGCGCCGATGTGCGCCATTTGGACCCGGCAAGCCTGCACGGCTTCGATGCCATTCTGTGCTGCGAGACGCTTGAGCATTTGCCGTTCGCCGACATTCCGGGCGTGCTCGGCGCGTTTCATCAAACCGGCGCGCCCTTTCTCGTGCTCTCGGTGCCCTATGATGGCCCGCAGCTCGGCTTCTCGCTCTACCTCAATCCGCATCAATGGCCGCGCCTCAAATTCTTCCGCAAAGTCCATTTCCTGCGCCGCTTCCCGAAGCCCCGGTCAGACGCCTGGGAGAACCACCGCTGGGAGATCGGCTATCGCGATTATCCATTGCGAAAACTGATCCGCGCCGTCGAGGCGGCAGGCTATCGGGTGCTCCGCCGCGAATTCACCAGCGGCACGCGCGCGGTGTTCGTGGTCTGCGAGCGCCTCGCTCATCCCCGCCCATAGACCGCGCGTTCGGTCGCGACATAGTCGATGCGATCGTCCAAGAGCGCGCGGGCGCATTCCGCCGGCGTGTTGATGATCGGCTCCTCGTGCACATTGAAGCTGGTATTGATCATCACCGGCAGGCCGGTCAGCGCCTTGAAGCGCGCCACGATGTCGTAATAGGTCGGGTTCGCCGCGCGCTCGATCAATTGCGGCCGCGCCGTGCCGTCGACATGAACCACCGCCGGAATGCGCTTTCGCCACTCGTCGCGCACGGCGCAGGTGATGGTCATGAAGCGCGCGGCATAGCGCGACGCGGCGGGCAAACGGAACACCGCATCGGCATCCTCGGCCGCGACCACCGGCGCGAACGGCATGAATTCCGAGCGCGCCAGGCGCCGATTGAGTGAATCATTGATCCCCGAATCGGCCGGTGAGCCAAGAATCGTCCGTGCGCCGAGCGCGCGCGGGCCGTATTCCATGCCCTTGGTATAGAGCGCCACCACCTTGCTGGCGGCGCACAATTCCGCGGCCAACCGCACCGGCTCGTCGCCGATTTGCTTGAGCCCTGGCGCCGCCGCGATCATCTCATCCGCCGCAGCGCCGAAGTCGCGGCCGAAATAGAGCTGGTCGAGCTTGTAGCGCCGCGCGAGCCAGGCGTCGAGCCCGTCGCGCTCCAACAGGAATTGCAGCACGCCGCCGGACGGCAGGCCTTGATCGCTCATCGCCGGATAGACGAACAGTTCGTCCACCCCGGTCTCCTCGGCCAGGCGTTGATTGAGCCTGACGTTCGCAAACACGCCGCCGGCGAGGCCGAGCTTGGTCACTCGATGGCGCGCGAGCAGGCGTTTGACCGATTGCAGAATGAAATGCTCGAGCGCGGCTTGGATCGAGGCCGCCATGTCCTCGCGCGACACCCTTTGTGCGGTCTCGTCCATGAACCGCTTGAGATCGGGGTTGGAGGCGAAGTCGCTCCTGATCTGCCCGGCATCGTCGACCGTGAAATGCGCCGCGATTGACTCGAACGCGGCGGGCTTGCCATAGGCTGCGAGCCCGGTGAGCTTGCCCTCGTGCCGATTGATGCGAAAGCCAAGGGCCTGGGTCGCGTAGCCATAGGCGAGGCCGAGGCTGTCGATTCGCATCGGGTGCGTCAGCGCGTCATCGCCGCCGTAAAGCGTATCGATGCGCCCGTTCTGAAAAACGCGGTGGCTGTATTGCACATTGTCGCCCCCGCCATCGGCGGTATAGAGCAGCGCCTCCGACCAATCGGTGTGGAAGAGGGTCGGTAGCGCGTGCGCCAGATGGTGGTTGAAGAAGCGCACGCGGCAATCGGGACGGAAGCCGTGCTCGACCAGGAACGTCTCGTGCCGGAAGATCGCCTCCGAATCGGTGCGCTTCGCCAGCATCAGCTCGCGCTCCATGCTCTTGTGCTTTTCGCGGCCGATCGCCTGGCGCACCAGCCCCTCGACCAGCCGGCCGCCGCCAAAGTGGTTGTAGTATCGCCAAGGGAAGGGACCGCGGCCGAGCACCACCGCGTCGACCTTGTGCCGAGCGCTGCGCGCGATCGCGAGGCACTCGTCGATCGCTTCCTCCGGCACGCGGCCGCCATCGATCTTGCGCCGGGTCAAGCGCTCGAGCGCAACCGCCGCGATCATGCGGTAGTCGTCGAACAGACAGGCCGAGGCTTCGTGATAGCCGGAATGCACGCCGAGGATGAGCATGGAACCGATGCGGCGCGGGTGAAAGTCGCGCGGACCGTAAGGCCCGGGCCCGGTCGCGTCAATCGCACCAGATCGGTGGCCGCACGGGTTTCCGTTTGCCAAGGCGGCGCAAATGCCGAATTGTTGGTCTCGCCGATCGGGCGATCGGAGACCGTTGGGATCGGGCTGTGGCGCGCCGCGATGCGGGAAATATCTCGCAGAGCGCCAATCACCGTTCGGTCCAGCTGGCCATGATGAAGGGCCGCCATACGATTCCGCTCTGCGCGCGCTGCGACAATCTGATGTGGGCGAACCCATCACGCATCGCCAGGGCGCTGGCGACAAAGAATTTTACCGCCGGTTGACTATCGACGCGTCGCTCGGGTTCGGACACAAGGCGATCACGATGACGACGCACCCTTTTGGGCTCTAATGCGCTGGCGATCGGCGCGAGCCGATGCTAAGCAGGCGCCGGCAGAGTCGCGCGCCGCGAGGAACCCAGGAGTGGCGGTCGAGTCGAACGATACGTACGAAAGGCTCGCGCCGCCCTGGCGCATTGTGCTCCTCGTCAGCGGTGGGCTGATCGGGGTTGGCGTGCCGCTCCTGATCTCGGGCCAAACCACGGAAGCGGTCGCTCTTGCGCTTGGGCTCGTGCTCATGCTGGCCGCGCCCGGGCGCGTTATCTTGTTGCGAGCCGTCGCCGAGACATTGACGAGCAGGCTCGGTCTCGCGGCCGCGCTCATGTTCTTGGCCTGGGTGCCATCGCTTGGCCTTTCACTCTCGCCAATGCATTCCCTCGCGATCTGGGGACGCTCGATCGGCCTGATGCTGGCAGCCGCATTGATCGCGTGCTTTTTCGCGCGCTCGGCGGTCGCACGCGACGTCGCGGCGAAAGCCCTGGTGATCGGCGCGCTTGGCTGCGGAGCCCTCGCGCTGATCGGTCTTGCCGGCGGCTCGCCGCTTCTCGCGCTGTTTCGTGGCCAACCCTTTCAAACGTTCGAAGTCGTCCATTTTGTCAAATATTACGCGTCGACCGTCGTTTGCCTCGTGCCGGTCGTTCTGTTCCTTGGGCATAGGCTCGGTGGCGCGTGGCGGCGTTCGTCCTGGTTCTACCCGCCGATGGCGCTCGCGATCGGGCTATTGCTTGGGAGCGGCGCGTTCGTCTTGGGCTTGATCGCGGCCGCCGTGGTCGGTGGCCTCGTCTGGCTCGGCGGCCTGCGCGGGCTTCGCCTCCCGGCGCTTGCCGTGCTGGCGTTGCTGGTCGCGCTGGTCCTGGCCGGACTCGGCTATATGTTCGCGCACGCGCCGCCGCCTCCGTCGCCCGAACTGATCGTCGATGGCCGCTTTGACGGCCCGATCGTCACGACGCTGCCGCTCTGGCTGGTCGACGCGCACCGCCAGCAAATTTGGGGTTTCTCACTTCAGGCCGCGCTCGATGCACCGTGGTTCGGTCACGGGCTCGATCAATCGAATTATGTGCCGAACGCCGATGCCAGGATCACCCTGTTCAATCAGGCGTTCGTGCCGGGGCATCCGCACAACTGGCTGATCGAATTGCTTGTCGACTCCGGATTCGTCGGGCTGATCGCCACGCTCGGCGCACTGAGCGTGCTCATAGCGTATTGGTTTGGCATCGCGCGAAACAACCGCCTGCTCGGGGCGGCGGGGCTCGGTCTCACCGCCGCGTATTTCGCGTCCTCGCTGCTGAATTTCTCGTTCTGGCTGACATGGTGGCAGTCCGAGTTCTTGGTGCTCAGCGCGATGCTGATTGCCCATGCGCCGCGCTCGCGCCGCGCCGCGCTCGCCAATCAAGCAGCGCAAGAATGACGATCGCGAGGCCAAGCGCGGCCAGCGGCTCGATCGGCAGGCGGTATTTGGCCGAGGCAACCGGGCCATTGACCAGCAAGACATAGCCCGCCCACATCAAGAGAACGGCGAGGGAAGCGCGCCGAAGCCGCGCCGAAGCCGCGCCACGGGCGCGCGCGACAAGCCCGAGACCCAATAGCTCGACCAGGCGGAACGCGATCGCACCGAGGCCGGTCAGCAGCATGACCCAGGCATAAGTCGGGCTATCGTTGGCGAACAGGAAATGTCGAACCTTGGCGAGCTTGGTCTCTCCCGGCGCGCTGAAAAATCCAGTGCGCGGCAAGGCGCGCATCGGCGGCGAGACCAGCGCGGCCGGCGAGAAAAGATTGATCGCGGCGCCGATGATCCACGCCTTCGCGATTGCACCGACGCCAAGCTCGCTCAGCACCTCGCGACCGAGCGCGTCTCGTTGCCGCGATTGCTCGAACGGGTTTTCGCTTGGCACGGGGTAGCGTGCATCGAAGCGCGCGTTGTTGTCGCGCGCGCCCTGCTCGTGACTCGTGCCGTCCGCCGCTTCGCGCACCAATGGCGCGATCCAGAGCAGCGAGTGCGTGCCGCCCTGGCTGGTCAGATAGATCGAGCCGTAGGTTCCGAGATTGCGTGCGAAGATCGGAGCCTGCACGGCCAGGCAGAGCAGCACGACCAGGCTCATGTGCGCGACGCTTCGGCCGACCAGACGAGGATAGGCGTTCCATTGCACGCCGACGCCATGGACGACCAGCGCGAGGATGGGCAACAGCAATGCGATCAGCGCGGTCCAGGGCAACAGCATCGTGCGGGTCGAAACGCCAAGTCCAAGCGCCGCGCCAAGCACGATCGCCGCTCGCCAGTTTGGCCCGCGCAGCCAGAGGAGCGCGCCATAGAGCGCGAGGCAGCAAAACAGGAAGAACACGCTATCGTTCAAAATAAGGGCGCTGACGACGATTTGTGTCGGATTGAGCGCGGCGACGAGGCCGGCCGGCAGCATGTACCGGCGGTCGAATAGTGCGGCCATCCGCGCGATCACGAGGCAGGCCAGCGCATCGAGCACGCCCTGAGTCAGACTTGGAAACAGCGGATCCGAGGCACCGCTGATCATGCGATGCAACGCCAGCCAAATGACGTAGAGCGGCATGCGCTCGGTCTCGGGCACGAGTCCGCCCTCGACCGGCCGCACGAAATCGCCGTAGCGCACGAAGATTTCACTGAGGCTGAGATAAAGCCCCGAGTCCTCGCTTTGCAGGCCATCGGGTCCGGCTATCAAGTACATGGCGAGCGCGTAGGCGACTCTGAGCGCCAGGGCGACGCCAAAGATCAACCAGAGCACGCGTGCCGTGCTCATGCCTGGCGCTCAAGCGCGACCAAGAGACGAAACGCCATGAACCGCCCGAACAGGGGCAGCAAGGCGTCTTCGACGCGAAGCAGCGGGCCTACGAGCCAGGCCGGAATCAAGCTGAAGCGGCGATAGCCGCCCGACAACGGATAGGCGAACAGGCTCAGCCTTCGGCGCTCGATCAGCTTGAGCCGCGGAAAGCGCCGCTCGAAGCGCGCGCGCGCCGGGCCGAACAAAAGGCTCGGGATCGCCTGATTGGCCTCATAGGGGTCGCGGCCCGGCGTCGGCGCACCCTCCGGCAAGGGATCGGCCGAAAGCTCGACGGGCTCGTCATGAAACAGACGAAAGACGAGCCGGCTGACCGGCGTGATGCCCGGCTCAATCATGACCAGGCGCCCGCCCGGCCTCAGCACCCGCTCGGCCTCGGCAAAAAACAGTGGCGGCCGTTCGAGGTGGTGCAGCACATCGAGCATCACGACGTTATCGAAGCTGCCACTGCGAAATGGCAGACGCTGTGCATCGGCCACAACATCGAGCCAGGGTGCCGGCTGCACATCACTCAGGACCACGTCTTCGAGACATTCGCGCAGCCAGCCCGTGCCGGCGCCGATCTCGAGCGTGCGGCCGGGCCGCGTGCGCTGGGCCATGCGCCGATAATAGTCGTGATAGATCGCGCGCAGACCCGGCTTGGTCTGCCACCGTGCGCGATGCGCAAGCAGGATCGAGGCGCCCAAGCCTAAAACGCCTTCAGCTTGCGAAAGGCGAAAAGCACCATGCGCAACAGCATGAAGCCGTGACGGAAGCGCGAAATTTGCGTCGTGCCATAAAGCCGGTCGGCATAACGGATCGGTACCTCGATCAGCTTGAGATTGAGCTTGGCGGCGCCGAACAGGAGATCGAAATCGCCGAACGGATCGAACTCGCCGAAATAGCCGCGATTGGCCGCGATGCGCTGGTAATGCGCCTTGGTCAGCACCTTGGTGCCGCACAGCGTGTCGGTGAAGCGCTGATTGAGAAGCCAGGAGAACAACGTCGAGAAAAACAGATTGCCCGCGAAATTCAATGGCCGCATGGCGCCGCGCTCCATCGGATAGATCAGTCGGCTGCCATTGATGAATTCGCCTTTGCCCGAGATGATGGCGTCGTAGAATTTGGGTAGCGCCTCGGGCGGTACGGTGAGGTCGGCGTCGAGGATCATCAAGAGTTCGCCGCGCGCCTGCGCGAAGCCTTTACGCACCGCATCGCCCTTGCCCTTGCCATCCTGCTGAAAGACCTTGATGTCGCGCTCGGGGTAGGCGGCCTGCACACGCTTCATTTCCTCGAGCGTGCCGTCCTGGCTGTGGCCCTCGACGAAGACGACCTCGATGTCATCGCAGAAGGCGGGCAGGCGCTTCACCGCGTTCTCGATATTGCCCCTCTCGTTGCGCGCCGGAATCACGATCGAGGTCGAAAGCTTTGCATAGCCGGCGTGCCGCTTGGAGCGCGCGACGAGATAGTGGCGGAGACAGAGTCGCCGGATCATCGGCAACGTCGCGATGCTGCGATTGATCAGCCAACCGAGGCCGAACAGCGAATAGGGCACCAACATGCGCCAGTCGCGCTTGATCACCTCGTAGTCGGCGAGCGCGAGCAGGCCGGCTATGTCGTCGGGGCCCAGACGGTTTTGCGGCGGCTGTGGCATTTTGAGCCCGATGCGCTCGGCGAGTGCGACCAAGGGCTGCCAGAGCCAGGAATAGTACGCGACGACCAGCCTGGTATCGCGGTTGGCCAGCGCTTGGAGCGAGTCGAGCATGGTTTGGACATCGTCGAGCGCGCCAATCGAATCGGCGAGCAGAATGGCGTCGAACGGACCGTCAAGCGCGCCCAGGGTCGCCGGGTCCTCTACGTCGCCGACAATGAAGCGGAGCTCCGGCCGGGCAGCCTCGCCATGACGCCGGCGTGCCGTTTCGATCATGCCGGGGCTGAGGTCGATGCCGACGCCACGCGCCGGCTTCAGCGTCGCCAGCAAATTGCCCACGCCGCAGCCAAGCGCCAGCACGCGTTTCCCCGGCTCGACGAGAAAGCGCATCATGCGCCCGTCTTCGTCATGGAAATACCGACTGCGCGCGATCCATTGCTCGCGCGATGGCGCCAGTCGGTCGCTGTGACGTCGCTGTACGTCCTTGCGGCTGGTGGGCTCGGTCATGCGGGTCGGGAATCTCGTGGCATCGCGAATCGGGTTCTAGCAGGCTGACTTACCCTCGCCCGCCGCGCAATGCTATGAAGGATCGCATGGACCCGATGAATGAAAGACCCCGATGACGCGCCATTGGTACGTCGTCCGCAGCCAGCCACACGCCGAGCGGCGCGCGCGCGAGAACTTGGAACGCCAGGGGTTCGACCCCTGGCTGCCGCTTTGCCGCCGCCGCAGGCGCCACGCCCGCAAGATGGAAATCGTGCTGCGCCCGTTGTTCCCGCGCTATCTGTTCGTCGCCGTCGATCTCGATACGACGCCCTGGCGCGCCATGCTTTCGACCTTCGGGGTGGCCAATGTGATCCAAGGGCCCGCCGGCCCCGTCCCGGTGCCGGATTCGGTCATCGAAGGCCTGCGTGCACGAGCTGATCAAGCGGGCGTGCTCGATCTTGAACCGCCGGCCTATCAAACTGGTGCGAAGGTGCGCATCACGACCGGGCCGTTGAGCGACATCGAGGGCATCTTTCAGGCGCGGACCGATGCCGAGCGCGTTTCGATTCTTTTGACGCTGATGGGTCGCGCCGTTCGGGTCATGGTGCCCGAGGGCGATATCGAGCCGGCATGATCGTGAGCACTGGCCAGAGCGGGAGAGACTCATGGATATCGAGCAACGCGTAGCCGCGCATTATGGCGATGAGGCGCTGGGTCGAAGGCTCCTGGAGGCACTGGCCTTGGCCGGCCTCGATGTCGATCGTCTGAGCCCTGATGAGCTTGCCCCGGTCGATGAGTTCCACGTTGGCGGACGGCAGGCGACAGTCGACTTTGCCGAGCAGCTTGGCCTCCACCCTGGCCTTCGGCTGCTCGATATCGGCAGCGGCATAGGCGGGCCGGCGCGCTATTTCGCGAGCGCCTTCGGCTGCGACGTGGTCGGGATCGATCTGACCGACGTCTTCGTTCGCGTCGCGACCGATCTGACGCGGCGCTCGGGCCTCTCGACCAGGGTTTCGTTCCATCAGGGCAGCGCGCTCGATTTGCCATTCGAGGCGGCGAGCTTCGATCGCGCGACCATGATCCATGTCGGCATGAACATCGATGACAAGGCGAAATTGTTCCGATCGGTCCGCACGGTGCTCCGCCCGGGCGGCATTTTCGGCGTCTATGATCTCATGCGCACGGGCTTGGGCGATCTTGAGTTTCCCGTGCCGTGGTCGAACCGCCCCGAAACCAGCTTCGTGGTCGAGCCCGCGGCCTATCGCAAATCACTCGAGGCGGCCGGCTTCGCGGTCGTTGTCGAACGCAACCGGCGCGACTTCGCGCTCGACTTCTTTCGCGAGATGCGAGCCAAGGCGGAAGCGGCCGGCGGCACGCCGCCGCTTGGCACGCCGCTCATCATGGGGGCGGGCTTCAAGGAGAAACTGCGCCACGCCGCCGAGGCGATCGAGCGTGGCGTGATCGCGCCCATCGAGCTCTTTGCGCGGGTGGCCTGACCCGAGCGCTCAGGCCCCGGCCAAAAACGCCTTGAAGCGCAAAGCGACCTCGGACGGTTTGATGGTCGGACGCCCGAGTTTGGCCATCGAGCCGGGCACGATCCGGACATGGAGCAAAGCAGGTTTCGGTCCGGCCAGCGTATCCTCGAAGGCGCGCTCGAAGCCGGCAAGGCTCTCGCACGAATAGGCCCGCTCATAGCCGCACGCCGCGGCGATTTCGCTGAACGAGACCGACGAAGAGACGGTGGCTTGGCCGCCGGTCGAATCGTGCGTGCCATTGTCGAGCACGATATGGGTCAGGTTCGGTGGCGCATAGGTGCCGATGGTGGCGAGATTGCCAAGTTTCATCAGGGCGGCGCCGTCACCGTCGAGCACCATCACCGGGCGCGTCGTATTGAGCGCGACGCCCAGGCCCATCGCGCTCGCGCCGCCCATCGAGCCGACCTGATAGAGCTGCTGCTTGCGATCCATCAGGGTGAACAGCTCGCGCCCACACTTGCCGGTCGTGGCGATCACCGCGGCGTCGGCCGGCACGCGCCTCAAAAAGCGCTCGAGCACGGCCGCGCGGGTTGGCCGTTCGCCCCGCTCGCTCAGATCGAGCGTCGTGCCCGGCGGGCGTTCGGGCGGTGGGCCCTGATCGAGCCCTTCGTCCGTCACCGTGTCTTTCTCCATCACGAAGGCGAAAGGCAGGCCCGAATCCGCCATCCATTCGGCGGCTTGATCGAGCGCCGGGCCAACCAGGCGGGCTTCCGAAGGAAACGCCGCATGGGGAATCCGCATCAGCTCAAGCAGATCCTGCGTAATCTCACCCATGAGTCCGTGCTGCGGCTCGTCATTGAGGCCGGGCTGACCGCGCCACGTCACGATCAACAGAGTCGGAATCCGGAACGGGAAGTTCAGCGAAGTCAGCGGGTTGACCGTGTTGCCGAGGCCCGAGTTCTGGCACATCACGACGGTCTTGCGCCCAGCGAGGTGCGCGCCGGCGGCGATTGCCACGGCCTCGCCCTCCGATGTCGCGCCAACATAATTCGTTGCCGGGTCGGAGATCACGCGGTTGATCAGCGGCGTCAGGAACGAGCACGGCACACCGGTATAGAAATCGAAACCACGCGCACGCGCGGGGCCCAGAAATTCATCGGTGGAAATCATGTCGGGCGTCGCCCAGGTCTAGCCCGATTCAGCGAGCGGCAGCCGGCTTGAGCGTGAAGGCGGCAAGGCGCGTCGCGTCATGGTACGCCATGTTCTGTCGCAGGGTTTCGGTGTGGAGTTGCATGTCGAAGCCATAGCGCTCGCCGAGATCGCGAAAATAGGCCGCATTGTGCCACCAATCATGAGACCCCATGCGTTCGATCCGCTTGTTCGGATTCTTCTCGGAGTAGGTGAAGAAGAAGACCGACTTCTCGTGCATGATTTTCCGTACGTTCTTGATGACATCCTCGATATCGCGCTCGGGCATGTGCATGAAGACCGCGAAGCACCAGATGTAATCGACTTCCCGACCCTTCAGCCAATCGAAAGAATTGTCCTTGTTGGCGACGATCAAAAGGTGATCCGCATCGATGCCCTGTTCCCGCTTCAGATAATCGAGCCCCTTTTTGAGCCTGCCAGCGCTCGCGTCATTGCCGGAAAAACTGCCGCCGCTGAGGTAGGGGACCAAAAGGCCAGCCACGCGACCCATCCCCATGCCGAACTCATGCACAGCGTGATGAGGCTGCACGCCGAGCGCCTTGATGACGTTGAATTGGTCTCGGCCGTTCTCCATGTACTTCCGGAATTTTTCGCGCCGCTCAGGGGAATCCACGGTGGTGAACCCATCCAGTCGCCGCGCATACCACTCGAGATAGCTCATTCCGCGAAGGCGGCTGAGGCACAGATTTAGGTCCTCGATGGGCCTTTGAATCCATCGGCCGCGAACCGAGCTATAATCGCCGCGCAACCACATGACAACGCGCCGCGGCAAGATTGCGCGGCAGATCGCCGCGACGCCATCGAGAATTCCGCCAATCATTACTGGTTCCGTGCCTCTGCTGAGTTGAATTACGACCGGGGAATCAAATTGCCGGCCCATCGACGCAGGCGCTGTGTCAGCGCCTCGTGGGTTGGCTCGCCGCGATAGAGGTCCGGATGCTCGAGCGTCGTCACCGCGCCCGGATCGGCGAGCCCGTGCTTCGCGAAGAAGACGATGAGGCGGCTGCGACCGGTCACATAGATCTGACCGCGCCAATCGCGAACGTCGGGGCCAAGTAGCCCAGCAACCGAGACGCGGCGCGCGCTCATCGGCTCGACCTTGACCTTTTCCATGGTCGGCAAACCGACGAGCTCGATGTTGACCACCGCGGGGCGATGATAGGGGTTGATCAACACAACCGATTCATCGGCATCCACCGCTGGATCGACCGCGCAACAGGGATAGCCGGCGCACCATGCGCCAAGCTCACGGACCTGATGGATGGTGACGGGATCGCCGAATTTGATCGCGTTGTCATTGAAAAACGTCTTGCGTTCCGGGCCGCTGAACAAGGTGTAGGTGGGGGCGGGCTGGTTGGTCGTGAACGCGCCCGGCGGCTCGACCGCGACGTCGACTTCCCAATAGGAAATCCGCGCGCCGCTGGCCCAATCGCTACGGCCGTCGTCCTCGATCGCGACCTCCCATTCCGATATCGATGGGCGGCCGTTGTCGAAAACGATCGTGGTCGCGCGTGAGCTGACCTCGACGCCATCTCGGCATAGCCGATGAAGCACGTTGACCGTCGCGGCCTGGGTCTTGAGGCGATCGCCAATGGTCGTGATCGGGAGCGAGTAATTCACCGTATAGCCCGGTGGCGGGCCAACGCCCACGACCGGCAACAAATAAGAGAATCCGGGCACGACACTCAGATGTGATGCAGGGAAATGCGCGCCGGATCTCCGGCCGCAACGACGATGTGGGTGCGCAGGCGGCGGTCGGACTTGAGCTCGGCCACGATTGGTTTGCTTGAATGGCGCTGCTCAAATGGCACCGCGAGCTCGATGAGCATGGCGCCGAGCGGCGCGATCGTGACCCGCCGAATCATCAGCTCGTCACCATCGCGCGTCGCCCGCACCTGGATCGACGCGGCCTCCGGCTCGCAATTCACCACGCTCAAATACTGGGTCTCGCCTTGGGGCCGCGCTACCGTTCGAAGGAACGCCGTGCGCCGGCCATTGCTTTGGGAATGAACGCAGCTGATCGAGCGCGTCGTTTTCACCGTGAAATGCGGACGGATCGAGCCGCGATAGCCGTTCCCAAGCGCCTTCATCGAGACCCGGCACGAGCCGGTCGAAAGGCCTTCGCCATCGGTCCAAGGCGGAACCTCATGGTCAAGGCGCTCGCCCGGCGCGAGCGTCCGGGCGACGGAGCCCATGCTTCGACCGTCGGCGTCGCGCAAATCCAATTGAACGGCGAATCGCGGCGAATGCGCCCCGATCGCGCGTGAGGATGAATTCGAGACGCTGACGGTCGTGCTGATGCCTGCCCCCGCCAGCACGGGAACGATGCCACGCATGGGAATCACGGCGCGCGGTGACAAGCGGTCGAGCCAGGCGTAGAGAGTTCGCTTCGCATTCAGCCGGTCCGTACGTCGAGGGGCTGCCGTCGTGCCGATCCTTGTCATGGGTTGACGCGCAGCCTCGTCATAGGCGGCTTCCGCGTCGAGCAAACATGACGTGCACTTCGTGCCTACGCCGGTCGCGCGGCAAAGGTCGTAAAACTGCTCCTCGGGCGCGCTCGAGACCGCGCGGCGGAACGCGTCATGCGTCACCTTTTCGCACCAACAGAGAAACGCCTCGCGAGGCGTGCCCGAATGCGAGACCGGCGCGGCCGAGACATCCTCGACCCCACGGCCGCGAGTCTGGGCCGATTTCTCCGTCTCGGACGGCGGTCGCGAAATCTCGCGCATTCGGTTCAATCTATCGAGCCTTCGACGATTCGGATTTCGAACGAACGCCGCACGCCACGAGGCAGCACCCGCGCCCCGAAAGGCGGCCGGACCCTACATCAGATTGCGTGCCTTGGCGAGGTCGAAGGCGTCGTCGACGTCAAGCCAATGGCCGGTGATGTAAAGCACCGAAACTGGAACGCCTTGCGCCATCAGGCGGGTCAGGAGATCGGGCAGGTCGGCACTGGCGATGCTGCCATCGGCACGCATGCGCGCGAGCTCGGCCTTGACCAGCGACGTGCCTCGATCGCTCAACTTGACCAGGCCGATGAACTCGCCATGGGTTTCGCTCGACGGCAGGTCGGGCGCGATCGCGACCAATGGCGCCGGTCCCTCGTCGAGATAGCTGCCGGTAAACGCCCGCCCGCATTTGACCCGGTCGATCTGGCGGTCCGGCGCGCGATGGCCCGGGCTGTTCCAACGCGCATCGGCGACCACCACGATATCGCCCTCGGCGCCGATCAGATCGTCGACGATATAGGGGCGGAACAGAATGTCGCCATAGCTCACGACGCAGTCGCCGTCGAGCGCTGCTTCCGCGCACGCCAGCGAGGCGACCTCGCCGGTCGCGGCGAACGCGTCATTGTCGACCGTCTTGATGTTGGCGAGGTCCACGGTCTCCTTGGCGAAGCCGCGCACGACGGTGATGTCGCGCACGCCGCTCTCGTTCAACGTGGCGACCAGCCGGCGCAGCAGCGGCTCGCCGCGCAAATCGATCATGCACTTCGGCCGGTTCGCCGTGAGCGGGCCGAGTTTGGTACCTTGCGTCGCGGCCAGCACGATCGCGCGCGGTCTCTGCTGCTGCGGCGCGAGATAGCGACTTTCCGCCTGGGTCAGCTCGCTCTGGCCAACCAGATCAAAGACTTCCTTCACGCCGGCGATCTCGCCTTCGACCCCGATCAGGCCATGCTCCCGCATGATGCGGCTCGATACGGCGCGCATCGCGGTGATCGCGGCGCGCAAATTGTGGTTGGCCCAGATCACCATGTTGACGCTATTGGCCTCGAAGGCTTCGCTCGGCGTGCGGTAGTACATGGTCGGCACGATCACGACCGGCGAACGGCCCGCCCACTCGCGGCAGAAGGCGAAGATCTCGTCGGCGGTAGATTTTTTCGAGTGGATCAGCACCGCGTCAGCCCCCGACCGGTGATAGGCCTCGGCGCGGCGCAGCGCTTCGTCGAGTCCCCAACCCGAAATCAGCGCTTCGATGCGCGCGACCAGCACGAAGTCGGCGTCGGTCTGGCTATCCTTGCCGGCTTTGATGCGGCCGCAGAACTCGTCGATATCGGCCAAGGGCTGCGCCTCGCCGACGAAGGAATTCGTCTTCGGAAACAGCTTGTCCTCGATGCAGACGCCGGCGATCTGGCGTTGGCACAGCTTCCTCACCAGACGACGGACATTGTTGAAATTGCCATAGCCGGTATCGCCATCGACCAGGATCGGGATCGTGGTCGCATCCGACATGAACTCGAGCTGGTCGAGCACCTGGGTCCAGGAGGCCTCATTGTTGTCGCGCACGCCGAGCGCCGCCGACATCGACAGGCCCGACGCCCAAATGCCCTTGAAGCCGGCCTCCTCGACGATTTTGGCCGACAGCCCGTTATGAGCCTCCATGAGGTAGGAGAGCGTGGGCGAAAACAGCTCGGCGCGGAGCCGGGCCGGCTTGGAGCGGGCGGGATCGGTTGCGGCATCCGGGGTGGGCTGCGCTCGGGAACGGGTCGCCATCTAAGCCTCCACAAACAATCAACTTAGCACGCCTGTATCACGCCTGAGAACGGAGCGACCGATTGAGCCTAGGTTTTGGTGTTCACGAACTGAACATTTCGCTTGACCCGCCATGTTCGAAAATTGAACATGGCGATTGTCGCGCCGGAATCGGCCTTTGGCCGGCGCCGGCTGTTTTACGCACCGGGTGCGGTGCACCCGGGAGGGCGGTAGCGTGGCCGGATTTCAAACCCGGCCCGGGCCGCGCACGATCTCTCATGCCAAAATCCCGCGAAGAAGACATCATCCGAGACATCCTCGTCCGCATCGACGATTCGGCGGAGGTCAACCAGCGTGCGCTGTCCAAGGAGCTTGGCATCGCGCTCGGCATGACCAACGCCTATATGCGCCGCTGTGTTCGCAAGGGCTATATCAAGATTAGGCAGATTCCGCCCAATCGCTACGCCTATTACCTGACGCCCAAAGGCTTCACCGAGAAGACGCGGCTGACCGCGCAGTTTCTGTCTGATTCGTTCGGGTTCTTCCGCCGCGCGCGCGGGCAATATGGCGAACTCTATGCGACCTGCGTGGCGCAGGATTGGCGCCGCCTTGCGCTCGCGGGCATCAGCGAGCTCGGCGACGTTGCCGTGCTCTCGGCGCGCGGTCATCCGGTCGAGTTGGTTGGCATGATCGAGCCGATGCGGGCGGGCGAGCACTTTCTCGGGCTGCCGGTGATGTCGGAACCACAGGCGTTCCCGACGCTCGATGCGATACTGCTCACCTCGGTCGAACGCCCGCGCGAGACTCACGCTTGGCTCACCTCGATCTTCCCGCCCGAGCGCGTGCTCGCGCCGAAGCTCTTGGGCCTGCATCGCGGCAATGGTGCGGCCGCAAAGTCCATTGGCGAACCGAAAGGCGACAGCGCGTGAGCGGCGGGTCCGAGCGCCTTTGCTTGCTCATCACCGGCGGCGCGGGTTTCATCGGTTCCAACCTGGTACGCCGGCTGGTCCGCGAGGGTCGCCACCTCATCGTCAATCTCGACAAACTGAGCTATGCCGGTAATCTCGATTCGCTGGTCGGGATCGAGGTCGCGCCCCTCTATCGCTTCGAGCACGCCGACGTCGCGGACGGGCGCGCGGTCGCGCGCATCATGGAGCGTTATCGGCCGGATGCGCTGCTCAATCTTGCCGCCGAAACGCATGTCGACCGCTCGATCGAAGGGCCGCAGGATTTCATCCAGACCAATGTAGTCGGAACCACGATATTGCTCGACGCGGTTCGCGCCTATCTGCGTGGGCCGCGCGGCGTGCGGGCGAATGCTGCGTTGGGCGATGGTGGCTTTCGTTTCCTTCAGGTCTCGACCGACGAAGTGTTTGGCGCGCTCGGCCCGGTCGGCCGTTTCTCGGCGGCGAGCCCCTACAGGCCGAACTCGCCTTATGCCGCCAGCAAGGCTGCGGCCGACCATTTGGCGCGCGCTTTTGGCCGCACCTTTGGCTTACCGGCGATTGTCACCAACTGCACCAACAATTATGGCCCGCACCAATTTCCGGAGAAGCTGATTCCGCTCGCGATCCTAAAGGCGGAGAACGGGCGCGCCATCCCGGTCTATGGCGATGGTCTCCAGGTGCGCGACTGGCTCCATGTCGACGACCACGTGGACGGGCTTCTGGCAGCGCTCTTCAAGGGAGAACCGGGCGAAACCTACGTGTTCGGCGGTGAAGCCGAGCGCACCAATCTTGAGGTGGTCGAGCTGATTTGCACGATCATGGATCGGTGCCGCCCTGCCGGAGCGCCACATCGCCGGCTGATCGAACATGTCGACGATCGACCGGGCCACGATCGGCGCTATGCGATGGACATTCGTACCACCGTGGCGCGCCTCGGCTGGCGCCCGACGGCGCGATTCGAAGACGGCCTCGAGGCCACGGTGCGCTGGTATCTTGACAATCTCGCCTGGTGCCGTCGCGTACAGGACGGTTCCTATCGTGGCGAGCGGCTCGGGCTGCTGGCATGAGCGCCACCAAGCGTAGAGGCATCGTTCTCGCCGGCGGCACCGGCTCACGCCTGCTGCCAACCACGCGCTCGATCTCCAAGCAGCTTCTGCCGGTTTACGACAAGCCGATGATCTATTACCCGCTCTCGGTCCTCATGCTCGCCGATATCACGGAAATCCTGATCATCACGCGGCCCGAGGAGCGCCACTTGTTCGAGCGCCTGCTTGGCGACGGTGCGCAATGGGGCCTGCGTCTCGACTATGCGACGCAAGACGCGCCGCGCGGCATCGCAGAGGCCTTCATCATCGGCGAGAAATTCCTCGACGGTGCGCCTGTCGCCATGGTGCTCGGCGACAATATTTTCTATGGCGAAGGTCTCGGCCGGACCTTGCGCCGCGCCGGTCGCGCCGGCGATCCGGCGGCGATTTTCGCCTACTACGTGCAGAATCCGCGCGACTATGGCGTGGTCGAATTCGACGCCGACGGCGCCGTGCGTTCGATCGAGGAGAAGCCGTCACAGCCGCGCTCGTCCTACGCGGTCACGGGGCTCTATTTCTATGACGAGCGGGCGCCGGCCATGGCGCGCGCGCTCAAGCCATCGGCGCGCGGCGAGATCGAGATCACCGACCTGAACCGGCGCTATCTCGACGAGGGCGTCCTCAAGGTCCATGTGCTCGGGCGCGGCGCGGCCTGGCTCGATATGGGGACGCACGACTCCTTGCTCGAGGCCGGCAATTACGTCGCCACGATCGAGCGTCGCCAGGGCCTTAAGATCGCCTGCCCGGAGGAGATCGCGTTTCGTCGCGGCCTGATCGGGCTCGATCAGCTGCGCGCGTTGGCCGAGGCCATGGGTCAGACCGATTATGGCCGCTATCTCTTGGCGTTGACCGAGGAGAGCCGGACCTATTTGAGCGATGAGATCGAAGCTTCGCCGCGCTTCGTGAAGCCGCGATAGGGCCGCCCGACAGGACTCCGACCATTTCTCCGACACGCGACATTGAACGCTGGGTCTTCACCGCCTCGCCCGGCCGCAGCGGGCAGGGCACGCTTGCGGCGTTCCTTGCCACCCATGTTGAGGGGGCCCATGTCGCCTTCGAGGAACCCCAAGTGCGCCCGCTCTTGCCCGGCGCGCTCGGCGACCTTGAGCGCCATTTCAGGCGGCGCTTTATCGAGACCGACGAAATGCTCGGCCGCGGCCGCATCCTGGCGGCCGACGCGGCCGCCGACCATCGCTATATCGACCGCGTCGTGGCGCAACGATTGCACGTCATTCGTCGCGAGGCACGGCGCACAGGCGCGCGCCTCTACATCGACGTCAATAGCCGCTTCGTGCGCGGCCTGTGCTGGGGCTTCATGCGTGCCCTGCCGCGCCTATCACTGATCCGCCTGCTCCGCGATCCGGTTCTGGTGATGCGAAGCTACCTCAATCGGAGCAAGAGCTTCGCCAAGGAACATGTCTCGCCGAACGCGCCTAATAATCTTCTCCGGCTCGACCCATCGGGCTTTTCACCGGGAGAGTTCTATCTATGGGCGTGGTGCGAGTGTTATTTGCGTTTCGATCAGTTCGCGGCGTTGCCGGTGGTCGATAAGGCCGTCGAGCTTCGTACGGAAGCCCTGAACGATGCGGCGAGCATGAACCGGTTCATGGACGCGCTCGATTTGCCGCATCGACCCGCCCGTGTCCTCGCGCCAAGCAACAGCAATCTCGGCCAAGGCTATGGGGCTACCCGGATCTCGGCCGACGATGTGCGCCTGCTGCATCGTTTCCTCGATCGATTGACGCCCGAGCTGCGCGCGCGCCTGCGCTATTTTGAGAGCTATGCACCGCCCCAGCTCGGCGAGACTGCGTCATGAGCCCGCGCGATGCGCTCAAGGCGCGGGTGCGCCGCATCAGCCCTGGCTGGCGGCGCAGTCATGCCGCCTTGGTCGAGCATCTGAGCAAATTGGCCCCTCGGTTGAAATTTGGCGCGGACGACGATCCGGTTGCGCGGCTCGTCGACGAAGGCGTTTCGCTATTCGGCTTTTGGAGCGACGAGGCGGCGCTCGCCTTGCACGCGACGATGCCGTCCAAGCTCAGGGGGTTGATTCCCGCGCGCCATTTCCGCCTCGCGCACGATGTGTTGACCCGCTTCGTCTATCCTCATATGCGCCCCGACCTCAAGCCAGGTGGCTATGCCCCGCCGCAAATGACGGGCTTCCACGGTCAGCACAAGGATGCCATCGCCGATTTCCCTGATGTCGCGGCGCGAAGTTTGTTGCTGGAGGCGTTCCAACCCAGACCGGGCGAAACGGTTCTCGATGGCGGCGCCTTCCTAGGATTTGGCGCCCTCGCCTTGAGGCCAGCGATCTTAGGCGGGCGCATTATCGCGGTAGAGGCCGCCGGCGCTTGTGTCCGTCTGCTGGAACGAAATATCACCGCCAATGGCGCGACGGGAGAAATCGTTCCTGTTCATGCCGCGCTGTGGTCGACGCCCGGCAGGCGCACGCTGAAACGCCAATTCGCGCAGGCGGCCAGCCTGATCGACGAGATCGTGCCAGAGGGCGCCGATGAAACGGTCGAGGCCACGACTGTTGATCAGCTGGTTGAGCGCTTCGGGCTCGCGCGTCTCGACATGCTCTCTTTGACCATCAATGGCGCCGAGATCGCCGCTCTTGAAGGGGCTGGCGAGACGCTCCGACGCTGGCGCCCGCGCGTCAGACTCGCCGGTTGGTACAAGATCGACGGTCAGCCGGTGGCGGCGCGCGCGGTCGAGTGTCTCGGAGCCGCCGGTTACCGAACCTTCGTCGGCCCGCGCGGCAATGTCCTGGGCTTGCCGTTGGCGTAGCCATGATCGGTCTCTTCGGATTGTTTCACGGCGCGCGCGACGCGCCGGCCGATCTTGCGCCACTTGCTCGCCGCGTGCCGTCGCGCTACGCGCTTGACGCGCCGGCCGGTCGGGGCGCGGCGCTCGCGCGTGTCGCCCATATGCTCGATCGTGCAAATAGCCGCGCGACCGACCATCGATTCACCTGCGTAGTCACCGGCGAGCTATTCGATTCGGCCCCCTATCGCGGACTTGGCGCCGAGAGCAGTTTTGCGGCGCTCATCGTTGCCCTGGCCCACGACAGGCAACTTGACCGCTTGTCCGAAGCCAATGCCCAGTTCAGCGCCGCGCTCTATGATCATCAGCGCCACGCCCTGACGCTGATCACCGATAGGCTGTGCACTCACCCGCTTCACCTATGGCGCGGCGGTGGCGAGCTCGTATTCGCCAGTCAAATTCATACGCTGATTGGTGATTCTCGGGTGTCGCGCGCGCTCGATCCGGCGGCGCTTGCGCAACTCTTCACCATGCAGCGGACCTTCGGCAGTACGACGCCGTTTCGAGATATCGTCGCCCTACCTGCGGGCGCGCTGGTTTCGTTCGATGGCAAGACGGTCGAGGAGAAGCGCTATTGGGAAATGCGCTGGCGCCCGGCGGGCTTGAGCAAACGCGAGACCGCCGCCGCGCTCGCGACGGCGTTGCGAAACGCGCTTGCGCGCCAATCGTCGGGCCGCGTTGGCATGTTGCTTTCGGGCGGACTCGATTCGCGCACTCTGCTTGCCGCGGCGCCCGCGCCGATGCCGAGCTTCACCACCGCGAGCTATGACAATCCGGAAATGGCGATAGCGCGTGAGACGGCGTCACGGCTCGGCGCGGCCCACCACCCGATCATATTCGATCCGGCGTCGATCCTTGAATTTCATGACGAGGCGGTGCGCGATTCGGGCGGTATGTACCCGGCCTCGACGCCGTTCGCCGCCATGATGCCGGTTGTCTCGGCCGGCTGTGATATCACGCTCAGTGGTCACGGCCTCGACTACACGCTGCGTGGCTACTATACGCCGGCACGCTTTTTGGATGTTGGCGGTTCACACACCCGGCTGCCGACGCTGCGCGCGCTACCGGCGCACCCCTCGGGCGCCGACGTTCTCGCCAATTTACGCCAGGGTCCGCCACGCGCCACGGTTGAGCACATCATCGCGCCCGAATGGCGCACGGCGTGGTGGGAGGGTCAGGCACGCACGCTCGATCGGGTGCTGGAGCCTTGGCTTCATTCCGATGAACCGCGCAACGCCTGGGACGCGCTGATCCTTCACGCGGTCAGCAAGCACTATGCGTTCTGCGGCATGATGGCGGTGCGCGCGGCGACCGATTTGCGCCTCCCGGCATTCGACAACGAAGTGTTCGAGATCTATCTCGGCATGAAGCCGGCGTGGCGTGTCGGCGCGCGGGTCATGCAACGCGCTGCGCAATTGATCAATCCGGAGATAGCGCGTCTGCCCAACGCCAATACCGGTTTTCGTGCCGACTTGCCTGGCTGGCTCGAAGTCGCCGGCCTTCTGGGTCGCGGCCTGATGCGTCGGCTCGGTCTTGCGATGCGACCGGCCCTACCGAGTGAGGCGCACAGCGCCGGCTCGTGGCAGAATTTCAGCGCACTTTATCGCAACGACCCGGCGCACCGGGCTCGGCTTCTTGAAGTTCGCGGCCGGCTCGATTCCCTATCGTTCGGCGTGCTTCGGATCGACGCGCTTGCCGCTTGTATCGACGAGCATCTGACCGGCGCCGCCAACCACCCCAAGCTCTTACGCCAGCTCATCACGCACGATGCGTGGGTTCGTCTGTTCGAGCCACGTGCGGCATGACCGCGTCATTCGCTTATCGTTTCTCGCTCGCGCCGAACCTCGCGCTCTTTCGTGCTGAAATCGAGCACGCACTCAGCTTTGTGGAGCGCGCGCATGGCATCGGCCGCGATCCATCCGCCGCGCGCGTGCTGCACTATGGACCGGAGCCACCGGAAGGCGCGCTCGCCGTGCCGGCGGTCTTGTTTCCGGGCGGTGTGCGTTTGGCGGAAGACGGTATTCATCCGGTACGCGAGGCGCTCGAAAAACTTGCCGCTGGCGTCGGGCCAGCCCCGCTTTTTCCGGTCCGGGGACCGGCGGCCTCGGATGAGCGCTTCGCTTATGACGCGATCGGTTTGATCGCCCTGATGCTGACCCGGCTCGAAGAGCGAGGCAGCCCGGCCAATGATCGCTATGGCCGTTTTCCTTATGCCGCGTCCATGGCGGCACGCTTTCATTCGAGCGCCGAGCCCGCCGCCGACCAAGCGGCGCGCGATCTCGCTTTGGCGCTCACCGGTGGTCACGCGCCGAGCGCCACGTCCTATGAGGTGCTGGTGACCCATGATGTCGACCGTTTGCGCGGCTATCACCGGCCGCTTACACCCTTGCGCGAGGCGGCGGGTGATCTCCTGAAACGCCGAAGCCCGTTGAGGGCATCGCGGCGTCTGTGGCGCGCTTTTGGCGGTGGCGATCCCTGGCGCTCGGCGCGCCGGTTGATGGCGCGCTCCGAGGCCAGAGGCGTCCCGAGCCGGTTCTATTTCATGGGGCCCAGTGCGGCCTCGATGGATAGTCCCTACGCGCTTTCAATGGCGCCACTCTTACGCCGCTTGGTCGGGGAGATTCAGGGTCGTGGCCACCTTATCGGCTTTCATCCCGGTTTTGGCACGGCGAGCGATGCGGCCTTATGGACGCGCCAGAAACAAGGCCTTGAGCGAATCATCGGGCTCCAGGTGAACGAAGGCCGTCAGCATGTGCTTGGCTATGACGCCGCGACGACGCCCGATATCTGGGCCAGCAACAGCATGGTGCTCGACCTCACACTCGCCTTTCCCGAAATTACCAATTTTCGCGCTGGCACCTGCCGTCGGTTCAAGGCCTATAGCTTGACCCGTCGTACGCCGCTGGCGCTGGAACAAGCCTCGACCGCGTTGATGGATTTCGGCCTATTCGGCGGCAAGTACCGCGACCTAAGTCCCCAACAGGCGCTTGATGAGGCGTCGCGCGCCGCCGATATTTGCCGGCGCTTCGGCGGCGCGTTCGTGGTGCTGCACCATCTTGGGTCGTGCGATGCCAAGGTCGACCGATTTTTCGAGACCGTCATGCGCGAGGTTGCATGAGCGCGGCCACCGGCTTCTCGCCCGAGAGCTATGCCGCGCTGATTGATTCCCTTCGCGCGCGCGGCTATGAGGGGCGCGATTTCTTCACGGTGCGCCCGGAGGCGCGCCATCTCGTCTTGAGGCACGACATTGACGTCTCACTCGATGCCGCCCTCGCCATGGCTGAGTTCGAGGTCAAGCTTGGTCTGCGCGCGACCTATTTCGTTCTGTTGCGTTGCGAACTCTATAACCCGTTCGCCGAGGCCGGTCGCAAGGTATTACGGCACCTTGGTGCGCTCGGCCACGAAGTCGGACTGCATTTCGATGCGGCGCTCGTCGACGGCGGTATGGAGGCGCTCGACCAAGCCGCCGCCGAGGAATGCGCCATGCTCGAAGGCTTGATTGACCGGCCGGTTCGAATCATCAGTTTCCACCGGCCGGCACAAGCGCTGCTTGGGCTCGCGCGCCCGCTCGCGGGGCGCGCCCATGCCTATGAGCCGCGCTTCTTCAAGGCGATCGGTTATTGCAGCGATTCGCGCGGCGCGTTTCACCATGGCGATCCGTCGTCTCACCCGGCGGTGATGGCCGGAACCGCCTTGCAATTACTCACCCACCCGATCTGGTGGATGGCGGAAGCCGGCATCGACGCGACGGATCGGCTGGAGCGCTATGTCACTGGCCGCAGCGCCGCCATGCGTCGAGCGCTCGCCACCATGATCGAAAGCTATGACCCACAGCGCGGGGCCGGCGAATGACGCCGCGCATCGCCGTCATCGGCGCCGGCCATTGGGGCCGCAATCTGATGCGCAATTTCGATGCGCTCGGTGCGCTCGCCGCGTTCTGTGACGAAGACGCGGCAACGCTCGCGCGCGAAGCCGCGGCCTTTCCGAAGGCGCGCGTCGCCCGAACGCTTGAGGCGCTTCTGGCCGATCCCACCATCGATGCGGTCGCGATCTCGACGCCGGCCGCGACCCATAGCCTGCTCGGCCGCCGTGCGCTCGAAGCCGGCAAACATGCATTTATCGAAAAGCCGCTTTGCCTGACTGCGACCGAGGCCGAAGCGCTTGGCCGCCTTGCCGACAAGCTCGATCGCACGCTGATGGTCGGCCATCTCTTGTTGTTTCACCCGGCGTTCGCGGCCTTGAAGCGCTTTGTCGCCGAGGGCCGCATCGGGCCCTTGCGCTATATCTATTCGAACCGCGCGAGCCTCGGGCGGATCAGGCGCGAGGGTGGTGCGCTCTGGGAGTTCGCTCCGCATGACGTGTCGATGATTCTCGGTCTGACCGGTGCCATGCCGGAGCGGGTCACTTGCGTTGGCGGCGCTTGGTTGCAGGCGGAGGTCGCTGATCTGACCCTGACGCATTTGGCGTTTCCGAACGGTATTCAGGCCCATATTTTCGTGTCGTGGCTGCACCCCTATAAGGATCACCGCATGGTGGTGATCGGCGCCGAAGGCATGGTGGTGTTTGACGATGTCGCACAGGGGCCGAATAAATTGTTGCACTACCCGCACGTGGTCGACATCACGGGCGATATTCCGGCCGTCACCAAAGCGCCCGCCATGCCGATCGCCTATAACGCCGAGGAACCCTTGGCGCGCGAATGCCGGCATTTTCTTGACTGCGTGGCGAATCGAAAAACGCCGATCAGCGATTGGCGGGAGGGTCATCGGGTGCTTGCGGTCTTGCAGGCCTGCCAACGCGCGTTGAACTCGGGCGGCGCGTCGATTGTCGAGGCTTTGCCGTGAGCGGGCGCGCCACCAAGCAGCCAGTCCGCGTGGCGGTCATTGGCACAGGCTATTTTGGCAGCCTGCACGCCGGCAAATTGGCGACGATGGAGGGCGTCGAACTGGTCGCCGTGGTCGACGCCGATCCCGAAACCGCGCAGACGGTCGCGACCAAGCATGGCGTGCTCGCGCTCAGCGATCCGCGCGCGGTGATTGGACGCATCGATGCCGCGATCGTCGCGGTGCCGACCAAAGCGCATTTCGAGGTGGCTGACATGCTTCTCGGCCATGGCATTCACGTCATGGTCGAAAAGCCGATCACCGACGATCCTATAACCGCCCGCCGCTTGGTTGACCTTGCCGCCAAGAAGGGTTCGGTTCTACAGGTCGGTCATTTGGAGCGATTTTCGGCGGTCGGCGTCGCGCTGCGCGAAAAGGTGCGCGATGCGCTCTATATCGAATCCTATCGCATCGCGCCGTTTCGCGAACGCGGCACCGATGTTGGCGTGATTCTCGATCTCATGATTCATGACATCGATTTGATCTTGGCCTTCGTGCGGGCGCCGATCGATTCGGTCGAGGCGATCGGTGTTCCGGTGTTGTCGCCCTCGGAAGACGTCGTCAACACGAGGGTCCGCTTTCAGAACGGCTGCTTCGCGACCATGACGGCGAGCCGGGTCAGCTTCAAGGCCGAGCGCAAAATGCGCATCTTCCAGCCAGAGTCCTATATCGGAATCGATTTTCTCGAGCGCACCTTGAGACATGTCTACAAGAAGGACTCGACCTCTGGCGTCGGGCGCCCTGAAATCGCCATCGAAAACCAAACATACCAGGAATCCGATGCCATTCTTGAAGAGGACAAGGCCTTCATCGCCGCCATTGCCAATGGCACGGCGCCGTTGGTCAGTGGGACCGATGGTTTGAGGGCGCTCGAGGCCGCGACCTTGATCATGAAAAGCCTGCATGAAAATCTGGCGCGCTTTGCCACGGCGCGCATGGCCGCGCACCGGCGGATCCCCGAGGCGATCTAAGAGCCGATGAATTCAGCGAGCTTCTTCGCTCACCCGAGCGCGATCGTGGCCGATGGCGCGGTCATTGGTGCCGGCACCAAGATTTGGCATTTTTGCCATGTCATGGCGAAGGCGCGGCTCGGCGAACGCTGCGTGCTTGGCCAGAACGTCATGATCGGCCCCGATGTCGTCATCGGCAATGGCTGCAAACTGCAAAACAATGTGGCGCTCTATACCGGCGTCACGCTGGAGGATGAGGTGTTTTGCGGCCCGTCTTGCGTTTTCACCAACGTGTTGACGCCGCGCGCCTTCGTCGAACGTAAGACCGAGTTCATGCCCACTTTGGTCAGGCGCGGCGCTACCATCGGCGCCAACGCCACCATTATTTGCGGCGTTACCATCGGGCGCTATGCCATGATTGGCGCGGGCGCGGTGGTCACGCGCGATGTCAGGGATCACGCCCTAATGATTGGCAACCCGGCGCGCGAGCGCGGCTGGGTCGGCCGGTCGGGCGACGTGCTCGGCGCCGACCTCATTTGTCCTCGTACCGGAGAGCGTTATCGTGAAACCGAGCCCGGCCTTGTCGCCATCGGCTGAACCGGCCGGGGAGCCGATCAGCTTCTTCGATCTCAGGGCGCAGCACGCGCGGCTGCGCACCCAGATCGACATTCGCTTGGCGCGCGTGCTCGAGCACGGCGCCTTCGTGCTCGGCCCCGAGGTCCAGGAGTTCGAGCGGCGAATGGCGTCCTATACCGGCGCGCCACATGCCGTGACTTGCGCCAACGGCACCGACGCACTCACCATCGCCTTGATGGCCGACAACATCGGGCCGGGCGATGCGGTGTTCCTGCCATCCTTCACCTTCACCGCGACCGCCGAGGCCGTCGCCCTGATCGGCGCCACGCCGGTCTTCGTCGATGTCGACGCCCGCACCTTCTTGATCGATGGCGATGACCTCGAGCGGCGCATCGCGGCGGTGCGAAAGGCCGGTGCGCTCAAGCCACGCGCATTGATCGCGGTCGATCTGTTCGGTCAGCCCGCCGATTACGACCGGCTCAATCCGCTCTGCGAATCCGAGAACCTGCTGCTCATTGCCGATGCCGCGCAAAGTTTCGGCGCGCGCTATAAGGGCCGCGTCGCGGGCGCCCTCGCGCCGGTTTCGACGACCAGCTTCTTTCCGTCGAAGCCGCTCGGCTGCTATGGCGATGGCGGCGCACTGTTCACCACGGACGAAGGACGCGCGGCGGTCTATCGCTCGATCCGCGGCCATGGCACCGGCGACGCGAAGTACGAGGTGGTCCGGATCGGCCTCAATAGCCGGCTTGATTCGCTCCAGGCCGCGGTTCTGCTTGCCAAGATCAACGTGGTGGACGACGACCGCGCGGCGCGCGCGGCGCTCGCCGCCGCCTATTCCGAGGGCCTCGCCGATCTCGTGATGACGCCGATCACCCTGCCTGAGCGTGAGAGCGCCTGGGCCCAATACACGATTCAAGTCGATCGACGCGACGACGTGCAGGCGGCCTTGAAGGCGCGCGGCGTGCCGACCGCGATCTATTATCCGCGCCCGATGCATTTGCAGCCGGCCTATGGGCGCTGGAGCGAGGGGCCGGGCTCGTTACCGGTGAGCGAGCGGCTTTCGGCGCGCGTGCTTGCTCTGCCCATGCACGCCGACATGCGGCCCGAGGCACGTGCCCGCATCATCGAGGCGGTGCGTGAGGTCGTGAAAGGGTGACGAAGCCGGCCGATCGAACTGTTGTCGTCGCCATTCACCAGCCCAATTACCTGCCCTGGCTCGGCTATTTTCATAAGCTCGCGCGCGCCGAGGTCTTCGTCTTCCTCGAAGCCGCACAGTTTTCAAAGGGCAGTTACACCAATCGCGTTCAGATCCTGCGCGACGGTAAGCCGGTCTGGCTCACCCAACCCATCGAACAATCTTTGGGCCAGCCGATTGAGACCGTTGCCTTTGCCGATCGACTTTGGCCCCGCCGCCACGTCGATACTCTGCACGGTGCCTATCGCGGTGCCGCCGCCTTTCGCGCGGTGTTTCCGTACCTGGAATCGTTGCTGCTCAAGGCGCCGCTCGACTCGCTCGCCGCCGCCAATCGTCATCTGATCGAGGGGCTCGCCGCGGCGCTCGGACTTGCGCCGCGCTTCGCCCGCGACGGCGTGCTTGGTGTCAGCGGACTCGAGGGCGATGATCGCCTCGTTGCGTTGGTTGGCGCCGTGGCGCCGGGCGCAGTCTACCTCTCGGGCAAAGGTGGCGCCCTCTATCAGGACGAAGCCAAATTCGCCAGTGCCGGCATTGCGCTGCGTTATAGCGCGTTCACGCCGAAGGCCTACCAGCAAACCGGCGGCGGCGGATTCGTGCCGGGGTTGTCGATTGTCGATGCACTGTTCTCGCTCGGCATCGATGCGACGAGGGCGTTGGTCGCCCCGGAAGAGTGAAGTCGCGTGGTCCTCAAAGTGCTTTGCCTCGACGGCGAGGGCGGCTATGGCGGCTCCTCGCGCAGTCTGTACGAATCGCTCGCGGCGATGGATCGACGCGCGATCGAACCGATCATTTGGTGTGCCCGCAAGGGCCCGATCGTCGAGCGTTATGGTGCGCTCGGCATGACATGCACGGCCGAGCCTCTCATGCCGCGCTTCACGTCTCTGCCGCGCCTCTCACGGAGTCTTTATGGTCTGCTTCGGGTTGCGTTGGCGTTTCGCGCGGCGCGGCCGCTTCTTGGTCGTTTAGCGCAGGCCGCCAACGAGGCCGACATCGTCCATTTCAACCATGAGGGCCTCTTTCTATTGGCGCACTGGCTCAGACGACGCTGTCAGACCCCGATCGTGATGCACCTGCGCACCAATTTGGTCGATACGCCGGTCGCGCGCTGGCAGGCGCGCATGATCAGTCGATGCGCCGACCGCTTGGTATTCATTACCGAGAACGAGCGGGCAAGCTTCGTTCGGCACGGCGGCGATCCATCACGCGGCGTGGTGATCTACAACATCGCGCGCCCACCCGATGCTTCGGTCACGCCGCATCCCGTCGTGACGCAAGACGGGCGCTTCACCGTCGCCGCGCTGGCCAATTTCGCGCTGGTGCGTGGCACCGATCGGCTGCTCGACATCGCGGCCGAGCTGAAACGCCGTGGCCGGTCGGACATTCGCCTGGTGATCGCCGGCGACATGCGGATGAGAGGGCGTATCCCCTCGAACCTCAAGGCCGCTGACCCCAGCGCGACGAGTCTCGATCGGCTCGCCAAGGCACGCGGGCTCGACGACGTGATGCTGTTTCTGGACCACGTCGCCGAGCCGGAACGCGTTCTGACCGCCGCTCATGCACTGATCCGGCCGAGCCGGGGCGATGACCCGTGGGGCCGCGACGTGCTTGAGGCCCTGGCCGCTGGCAAGCCGGTGATTGCGACCGGCCGCTATGATCGCTTCGTCGAGACCGGCTTAACCGGCGTGCTGTTGCCCGAATACAGCCCTGGCGCCGCCGCCGACGCCATTGTCGGTCTGGCCGACGATCGCGCGACTGCCGCTCGGCTCGGCGCCAATGGCCGCGCCCGCGTGCTCGCGCTCTGCGATGGTAAAGCGCGCGCCGCCGATTTGCTCGCGGTCTGGCACGCCGCGGCAAATCCGGTGGCATGACCCACCGCGTTGCGTTCGTCCTGCCGTCGTTCGCCGGTGGCGGCGCGGAGCGCGTGATCCTGACGCTGCTTGGCGTGATCGATCGTTCCCGCGTGCAGCCCATTTTGATTCTGCTCGATGCGCGCGGGCCGCTCGCGGCACTCAGGCCGCCCGATGTGCCGCTGCTCGATCTCGCGCGACCGCGTCTGCGCCAGGCGCTGCCGGTGCTGGTACGCACGCTGCGGCGCGAACGGCCCGATGCGATCGTCTCGACGCTCGGTTACGTCAATATCGCGCTGCTCGCGCTTCGGCCGCTGCTCCGGGGCCGGCCGCGTCTCATCGTGCGCGAGGCGAACCGACCCAGCATCAGCATCGCGGCGGCACCGTGTCCGCCGGCGATGCGGCTTGCCTATCGTTGCCTCTACCGACGCGCGGATGCCGTGCTCAGCAATGCCGGCACCACCGCTACCGAGCTCCGTACCATGATCGGGGTGCCGGCCGAACGGCTGATCTCGCTGCCCAATCCGGTCGATGTCGCGCGCCTGCGCGCCGCCGCCGCATCGCCGCTGCGTGAGCCCGGGGAGGGCGTGCGTCTCATTGGGTCCGGCCGGTTGACACATCAGAAGGGCTTCGACCGCTTGATTGAGATGATGAGCCAATTGCCGCCGCACGCGCATTTGACCATCGTCGGGGCCGGGCCCGACGAAGCGGCGCTGCGCAGCCAATCCGAGCGGCTCGTGTTGGGCTCGCGCCTGCGCTTTGCGGGCTTCCAGTCAGACCCGTTTCCGCTCTATGCCGGCGCTGACGCCTTCCTTCTGCCGTCGCGCTGGGAGGGGCAAGCCAATGCCGCACTCGAGGCGCTCGCGCTCGGCACGCGCGTGATCGCGACGCCCGAGGCCGGCGGCATCGCCGAGCTGGCGTCGGAAGCGCCCCTCGGCGCGGTCACGATCGCCGAGGCCGGCGAGCCCTACATTGCCGCCGTGCGAGCCGTTGCGCCCGATCCGGTGCCCGCGCCGCGCCGGAGCCTGTTGCCGCTGGGCCATGAGCCCAGGGCAATCGCCGCGCGCCTGGTTCAGGTGATCGAGGGCGAATTCTAGTGGCTCGGTTTGCGCGCCACCAGCACCACGCCGCTGACGGCGAGCGACTCGTCGTCGAATGTACCGAAGGCTTCGGCCAGACGCGTTCGAATGGTTCGCACCTGATCGACCGCGCGCCCCAGCAACGCGGGATCGAGTGCCTCGATCGCGACCGGCTCGATCTCGTCGGCGAGGCCGGCTAGCCGGCTGATGCGAAGGCTGCCGTCTAGGCCCGAGCGCGCCAGCCAGCTTCGATAGGCTGGCATAAGCACGCGATTTGGGCGGCCCGAGGCCCGCGTCATGGGTCGATAAAGCCAGGCGGGGATGGTCAAGAAGGTCAGGGGATGATGCCCGGCGAACATGCCATGATCGCGCAAATCGATGCGGTGCACCATGGTTCCGCCCGGCTTGAGCGCCCGCGCCATGTCGTCGAGCGCGGCAAGCGGATCGTAGAGGTGCTCCAGCACGGCGCGCGAAACGATCGCATCGAAACGCCCAGTCGCGCCGTGAAAAAATCTTTCGGCTGGTGTGCCGGGATGATAATGCAGACCACGGATTGTGCGCTCGCCCGGCGGCCCATCGAACAGCGCCGCAAAGCCGGGCCGCCGTGCCAGGGCCTCGTAGATCCGCCGCTGCGCGACCTCGTCCCGCTCGGGCACATAACGATCGATGGCATGAACTTCGGCGGCGCCACCCGCCAGAAGACAAAGCGCGACGCCAAAATTGTCACCCGGTCCGATCTCGACGATGCTGCCTTCGAAGCGCGCCAAGCCGCCATAGCAGCAATAATCGCCATGGACCCGGTCGATATAGGCGAGCGATTGGTCGAGCGCGAGCGCGTCGTGTCTTTTGCCCGAGCGCGTCTCGAGCCGGCCGCGCGCCAGGCGGCGGGCCGTGCGCCAATCGTCGATCAGATAATAGAAGCAGGTGAGCCAGAGGCTGTGCCGCACAAGATGTTTCAGGTTCATGGCGGCGTGGCGCAGCAGCGAAGGGCGTGGATCATGCGACCATGACGCTAACAGAGGGCCGCCCCAGCGTCATGCACGTGATCACCGGGCTCGATGCCGGGGGCGCCGAAACCCAGCTCGCCCAATTGCTCATCGCGATGCGAGCCAAGGGCGCCAATCATCGGGTGGTATCGCTGATGCCCGGTGGCGCCGTGCGGGCGCGCCTCTTGGCCGCCGGGGTCGCCGTGCGCGATCTCGGCATGTCGCGCCGCCGGCCCCGCCTAGGCGGCCTCTGCCGCTTGGCGGACTACATCGCCGACGAGCGACCGCGCATCGTCCAGAGTTGGCTCTATCACGCCGATCTTGCCGCGCTCGTCGCGCATCGGCTTTCCTTCCGCTGGCGCGCCACCAAGCTGGTTTGGGGCCTGCGCTGCTCTGACCTTGACCTCACGCATTACGGGCTCAGTCTGCGCCTCGCGGTGCGCCTCGGCGCGAAGCTGTCACGGCAACCCGATGCCATCGTGGTCAATTCGGCGGCAGGGCAGGCGGCCCATGAAGCGATCGGCTATCGCCCGCGCCGCTTCGTCTTGATCGAGAATGGCATCGATACCACACGGTTTCAGCCCAATGCTGCGGCGCGTGCGCGCGTTCGCGCGGATCTCGGCATCGATCCAGCGACGCCACTAATCGTTCATGTCGCGCGCGTTGATCCCATGAAGGATCACGCGACGCTGTTTGCCGCGCTCGATGCGCTGCCGGGCGTGCGTGCGCTTTTGATTGGCGCCGGCACCGAGCGCCTGCCGAAGCACCCGGGGGTGCTCGCGCTTGGCCGGCGCGCCGACGTACCCGAACTGCTCGACGCGGGCGACCTGATGGTGCTGCCCTCGGCGTTCGGTGAGGGCTTCTCCAATGCGCTCGCCGAGGGCATGGCGTGCGGTTTGCCGGCGGTCGCAACCGACGTTGGCGACGCGCGCCGCATCGTCGGCGATACCGGGCTGATCGTGAAACCGCGCGATCCGCAAGCTCTTGCAACGGCCATCCGCCAATTCCTCGGCGAGGCGCCCGAAGCGCGCGCGGCACGCGGCGCGGCGTCACGCCGGCGTATTGTCGAGGAGTTCTCCTTGGACCGGCTGATCGGCGCCTATGACGCATTCTACGCGTCGCTGGCCTAGTCGATGTGCGGCATAGCCGGCCTGATCGATTGGAAGGGTCTTGACCGCGCGACGGTCGAGCCGCGTCTCGACCGCGCACTCGCCCGCCTGAAGCTGCGCGGGCCGGATTCGGCCGGGCGCTATGTCGACGAGGTCGCGGCCTTTGCCAATACGCGCCTCGCGATCCAGGATCTAAGCGGCGCGGCGGCCCTGCCCATGGCGCGGCATGGTCTGGTCATTGCGTACAATGGCGAGATCTACAATTTTCCGGCGCTGCGCGCGCAACTCCTCGCGCGCGGCCATCGCTTCGAGAGCGCGGGCGATACTGAAGTCCTGTTGGCTGGATGGAAGGAGTGGGGCGAAGCGCTCTTGCCCATGCTCGATGGCATGTTCGCCTTCGCGCTGTTTGACCCCATCTCCCATCAAGTGTTTCTCGCCCGCGACCGCTTTGGCAAGAAGCCGCTCCTGTATCGAAGCACCAACTCGGGTCTCGTCTTTGGTTCCGATCTGATCGCGCTCGAAGCGATGCTGGGCGAGCGCCGGCCGCTCGATCCCGAGGCACTCGCGCTCTATCTGACGCTCGGCTGGGTGCCCGAGCCTTATTCGATCGCGCTTGATGTCCACAAACTGCCGCCCGGTCATCTGGCTCGCTTCTCCGCGACCGGCATGGACATGCGGCGCTGGTATGACCTCGCGGCGCCGCGTTCGCCGCGTTATTCCGATGAAGGTCGCGCCGCGCGCGACCTCGTGCATCATTTCGACGCGGCGGTGGCCGCGCGCCTGATTGCCGACGTACCGCTCGGCGTGTTTCTCTCCGGCGGCATCGATTCGGCGCTGATTGCCGCGTCGATGGTGCGTCAATCGGGCAAGGTGCGGAGCTTCACGGTCGGCTTTGCCGGCGCTGCCGCCTATTACGAGGAGCGCCCGGCGGCGGCCCGAATCGCCCGACATCTTGGCACCGACCATCAGGCGATCGAGGTGGCGCCAAAGGATGCGCTCGCCGCGCTCGATCCGATGTTCGAGGGGCTCGACGAGCCGTTCGCCGATTCCTCGGCGCTGCCGACCTTCATTCTGTCTCGCGAAGTCCGTCGCCATGTCACGGTGGCGCTGTCAGGCGATGGCGGGGATGAGGTCTTTGGCGGCTATCGCAAATATCAGGGCGAATTGATGGCTGCGCGCTATCAGAACCTGCCGCGCTGTTTGCGGACCGGCGTGATCGAGCCGCTCGCCCGCCTGCTTCCGGAGAACAAGAATGTCCGACTATTCGATCGGACGCGGCGTCTGCGCCGTTTCATCGCCGAGGCCGGCAAGGACGAGATAGGGCGTCAAGCCGGTTGGCTGCGCATGCTATCCGATGAAGCCCTGCAACAGCTTTCGGCCAAAGCTTTGCCGCCGCCGCCGCTCAACGCGATGATCGCGACACGACGCGCGGACGCCGGTCAAGCCGATCCGATCAACCGCATGTTGCATGCCGATCTCTTTTTTTCGCTGCCGTCCGACATGCTGGTGAAGGTCGATCGCATGAGCATGGCGAACAGCCTCGAAGTGCGCTCACCTTTCCTTGATCATCGGGTTGTCGAGTGCGCCGCCGCCATGTCGGGCGATTTCAAACTCGTGTCGGGCGAGGGAAAGCGAATTCTCCGTCGTGCCTTTGCCGACCGATTGCCGGCGGAAGCCTTCGCACTGCCCAAGAAAGGCTTCGAGCTGCCGATCGCCTCCTGGCTCACGGGTGAGCTCAATGATCTCTGCCGGCGCGCCATCGACCCCGCGCGATTGAAGCGACAGGGCCTGTTTCGGCCCGACCTGCCGCTGGCCTGGCATAAGGCGCTCAAGACCGGACGGCGCGACACCTCGGCGCAACTCTGGACGCTGATCGCGTTCCAAGCCTGGTGCGAGCACCACAGACCGGAGTTGGCCTAGCCGCGATGAAAATTTGCCAACTGTGCGCGGTCGATTTCACTCTTTATCACTTCATCTTACCGTTGATGGAGGCGGAGCGCGCGGCAGGCCATGAGGTGATCGGTGTCTGCGCCGAAGGCCCTTGGCTCAAGGAGATCGCGGCGCGTGACTTCCGCACCATCACGGTGCCGTTCGAACGCAATCTCAATCTGCTCAGCCATGCTCGCGCCTATCGCACGCTCAAGCGCCTGTTCCGTGTCGAGCGCTTCGACTTGGTGCACGTCCACACCCCGATCGCCGGGCTGATCGGCCGGCTTGCCGCCCGGCGGGCTCGGGTTCCGCGCATCGTCTATACCGCGCACGGCTTCTATTTTCATGAGCGCATGCCGGGCTGGAAACGCTGGCCCGTCATCGGGCTCGAATGGTTCGGCGGCCGCGCGACCGACGTGCTGTTCACCCAAGCCGAGGAGGATGCCGAGGCGGCACGGCGCTATGGCCTGTGCAAGGGCGGTGTGATCCAAGCGATCGGCAATGGGGTCGATGCCGCACGCTTTCAGCCGGCGCATGATGGCGGGGCCGCGCGTGCCGCGCTCCGCGCCAGTCTTGGCACGACGGAAGACAAGATCGTCGTCCTTGCGGTCGGCCGACTGGTCGCCGAGAAGGGCTTTCCCGAATTGTTCGAGGCGATGCGCGGCCTGAATGCCGAGCTCTGGGTCGCCGGCGAACGCCTCGCGAGCGATCATGCCGGCGCGGTCGCGCCGCCCGCCGATCTGGCGAACCTCAAATTGCTCGGCCATAGAAGCGACGTGCCCGCGCTGCTGCGCGCGGCCGATATCTTTGTGCTGCCGTCGCACCGCGAAGGCATGCCGCGCTCGATCATCGAGGCCATGATGAGCGGGCTGCCGGTGGTCGCGACCGACATTCGCGGCACGCGCGAAGAGGTCGTGCCAGACGAGACAGGGCTGCTTGTCCCGGTCAATCAACCCGCCGCGTTGCACCACGCGCTCGCCAGGCTGATCACCGATCCGGCGCAGCGGGCGCGATTTGGCGGCGCGGGGCGTGTCCGCGCGCTCAGGCTCTTTGATGAAACTCAGGTCATCGCGCGCCAGCTACGCACGCTCGGCCTGCTGCGACCGGCGCTCGATGATCGCCCTAACACGCCCGCCTAACGGGATTGCCGCTCAACCCTTCGGTATGCGGCGGAGCGCCCATTTGACGATGGTTTCCTCTGCGCCGATGCCGCCGGTGATCAGCACCTGCTCGGTGCGCCGTCGCTCGCCGGCCCGCCCGGCATAGACGCTTTCGCCGAGGTCGAGCGTGCCGCCGGCGGCGCGCAATTGCCAGCCCGCGCCGCTCGGCAAGCGGAGCAGAACCGAGGAGCCATCCTGGACCAGCGACGCCTGCACCTCGGGGTGCAGATGAAAGCGCACCGTGAAACCGCGCCCGGCGCGCCGCGAGCCGCCCGAGCTCGTCAAACGATCCTCGCCGCGCACGTCGCTACCATCGGTCGCGACATAGAGGCGCCGGGTGTGTTTCAGGCCGAAGGGTTGGGCATAGCCGTCATGGCTCGCCTCGAGCCAGACCGCGCCGTCCTTTTCCTCGCGACTCGCCTCGATCTTATTGGGTCCGACGCCGATGCCGCCTTCATCGAGTACGACGGCGGAATTGGTGTCATCGACGGTCAGCGTCGAATGCGCGGCTGAATTGCGCAGCGCCTGCGCCCAGTGCGCATCGGGTCCGAGCCAGGCACCGCAATTGACGATCAGGCGCTCCTTGCCGACACTGAGTTCGAAGCTGAGTGTGCCCGCATGGCCACGCCTGCCACTCGTCGGCGGTGCACCGGCATCCATCAGGATCAGCGTGCGCCCCGCTTGAATGCGCTGGAAGCCGCCATGCCGCGCGTCGCTCAAGGGGCGCCCCTTGGCGTCGGCCTGACCAAGCACGCGGTCGATCAGCCAAGCTTCCTCTTCGAACGAGTCGTTGAACAGCGCCAAACCGCCATCGCCGTGGCGGAAACCGCGTAGCATCGGCGCCATGCGGTCGATCGAGGTCTGCAGCACCGCCGGCGGTTCCTGGTGCGCCGCGATCAGCGTGGCGCGCAGATCGATCAGGTCGCGCAGCACGGCGAGTTGCACCGATGGACAGCGCGAAACGTGCACCCCATCTGGCAGAATCTGCTCGGCTAGTTCCGAATCGAAGGCCTTAAGCGCCTGCGACAGACGGCGGTCGCCATCGGCCAGCGCGACGCCGCTATAGATCAGGCCTTTCAGCGCCGCCAAACGGGCCGCGCCGTCATCGCCGCGCCGTCCGGCTTTGACAAGCAGCTTGATCTGGGCGAGCACCCCGGCATGAAAGCGCCGCGCGAACGAGTCGTCCACGCCGCCGATCAGAAAATCATAGGCGACCAGCCATGCGGCCAAGCGCGTGCCGGTCACGGCCGGCGTACGCGCGGGCGCGGGCAGTCCCTCCGAGCACTCGATCCAATCGAGCACGAGCGCGCGGGCGCGCCCGCGCGCGCCGGTCGAGCCAAGCACGCGCAGATCTCTCAGCCAGGCAAAGCCGTGCAGGCCGTCGAACCAGGCCGCGCCGGCCGACTGATCGGCCCATGGCGCGCCATCCGGCGCGCTCACGATTTCGCCGGCAAAACCATAGTCGCCGGCCATCATGGCGTTGCCGCGCGCCGCCTCGCCCGGCACCAGATCGGCCGGCTGAACCAGCGGTCGCAAGGCGCCGCGGGCGGTACCGCGTTCATGGCCGCGGCCGCGGAAAAGCGAGCGGAGCGTGCCGCCCAGACCGGCGGATGGAGTGTCCTTCATGGCATCCGGTTCGAACATGTTCGTTTCAGCCGGAGCGGGCGACCGGCCGGCGCACCGCACCAGACGTCACCGCCTTGAGCCGCGCGATATTGGCGGCGTAGGCGGCCCGACCGCCTCGGAAGGTCGCCGAGCCAGCGACCAACACGTCGGCGCCCGCGCTCACCACCGCTTCCGCGGTCTCGGCGTTGATGCCGCCATCGACCTCAAGATCGATCGCCTTGCCCGTTACGTCGATCATGCGCCGGATCGCGGCGATTTTGTCGAGTTGGCTTGTGATAAAGCTCTGACCGCCGAAACCCGGATTGACCGTCATGACCAGCACGAGGTCGACCAGATCGAGCACGTGTTGAATCGATTCGGCCGGCGTGCCCGGATTGAGCGAGACGCCGGCGCGCTTGCCAAGGCTCTTAACGAGCTGGAGGGTTCGGTGGATATGCGGCCCGGCCTCGATATGGGCCGTGATGATGTCGGCGCCCGCCTCGGCGAACGCCGCGACATAGGGGTCGACCGGCGCGATCATGAGATGAACGTCGAGCGGCAGCTTCGTGTGGGGGCGAAGCGCCTTCACCACCTCGGGGCCGATCGTGATGTTGGGCACGAAGTGGCCGTCCATCACGTCGACATGAATGAAATCCGCGCCGGCGGCGGTCACCGCGCGCACTTCATCCCCGAGGCACGAAAAATCGGCCGCCAGAATGGACGGCGCGACTCGAACGGCCTGCTGCATGGCGTTCTCGTATCAGCTTAGAATCCTCGCCGCAAGCGCGCGGCGAAGAATCCGTCCATGCCGCCCAGCTTTGCCAAATGGCAGGGCAGGGTGCGAAGCTCGCCGCGGGGCGTCACGGCAAAGCCAAGCGCGCCAAGTTCCGCCGGCGCTATTGGGTCTCGAACCAGGCCGAGCGGGCGGCTCAGCGCGGCATCGATGCGCGCCTCGCCTTCAAGCGGCAGCAGCGAGCAGGTCGCGAAGACCAGCAGGCCGCCCGGCTTCAAATAGCCCGCGCCGGCCGTGATCAGGGCGTCCTGGGTCGCGGCCAGCCGCTCGGCATCGGCCAAATTGCGAAGGTAGGGCGCCTCGGGGTGCCGCCGGATCGTGCCGGTTGCGCTGCAGGGCGCGTCGATCAGCACGGCATCGACCGGCTCGGGCGGTCGCCAGGTCGTGGCGTCCGCCGCAACCAACACCGCCGTCATGCCGAGCCGGGCGAGGTTTTCCCGCAGCACCGAAAGGCGCGCGGGCGCCCGGTCGAGCGCGATGACGTCTGCGCCGGCCGCGATCAGCTGCGCGGTCTTGCCGCCGGGCGCCGCCCCGATCTCGGCCACCCGCTTCCCCGCCAGCGGCCCGAACAGGGGGACGGGCAGCGCCGCCGCGATGTCCTGTACCCACCACGCGCCGCCGCGATACCCGGGCAAAGTCTCAACCGCTGGTCGTGCGGCCAGACGCACCGTGCCGTTTGGCAACAACTCGCCGCCGAGCCGCACGGCCCACGAGGCGGCATCGGCACGGCAACTGAGGTCGAGCGGCGGTTCGGCGAAATGGGCCTGCCCGATGGCTCGCGCGATCGCCTCGCCATGGCTCTCGACCAGCGACCGCCACAGCCACTCCGGCGTATTGAGGCATCCAGCGTCTTGCGTGGCGAGCTCTGATTTTCCTTCGCTCGCCACGCGGCGCAGCACGGCGTTGACCAGCGCCACAAAGGTGTCGGGCGCGAGCTCCCCGGTCAGCGTCGCCGCGCTGCCGACCGCCGCGTGCGCCGGTGTATCGAGGAAGACGAGCTGCGCCACACCGAGGCGCAGGAGGTTTCTCACCGCATTGCGCCGTGCTGGCAGGGACCGCGCCATGACGCGTGAGAGCAACGCGTCGATCTGGCCAAGCCGACGCAGCGTGGTGAGGACGAGGAGGTGGGCAAAGGCACGGTCCCGCGCTTCAAGCGCGTTGAATTCGCCCGAGGCGTCCATCGCTTCATCGAGGGATCGGCGCCGCTGCAAAACCTGATCGAGCAGGAAGAGAGCGGCGCGCCGTGCGCTTGGGGCCGGGTTCACTCCCCGGCCATGGCCGCGCCTTGGCGAGGCGCGCCGGCCATTTCGCACAGTCGCGCGATGCGCCGCTCGAGGCTCGGATGGGTCGAGAACAGGCCGCCGAGCCCGCGCACATGCAGCGGATTGACGATGAATAAATGCGCGGTCGCGGGCGCGCGCTCGGCCTGGGGGTTGTCGATGCGCTTGGTCAAGCGACCCAGTTTTTCGAGCGCGGAAGCGAGCCAGAGCGGCTGGCCCGAAATTTCCGCGCCGGCGCGATCGGCCTCGTACTCGCGCGAGCGGCTGACCGCCATTTGCACCAGCATGGCCGCGATCGGCGCGAGGATCATAGCGGCGATCGTCACGATCGGGCCGATTCCAGACCGATTGTCGCTGCCGCGTGCGCCACCGAACAAGAAGGCGAAGTTGGCCAGCATCGAGATCGCGCCGGCGATCGTCGCGGTGATGGTCATGACAAGCGTGTCGCGATGACGGACATGGGCGAGCTCGTGCGCCATGACACCGGCGACTTCTTCCGGGCTCAAATGACGCAAGAGGCCGGTGGTCGCGGCGACCGCGGCGTTTTGCGGATTGCGCCCGGTGGCGAACGCATTCGGTTGCTCATTGTCCATCAGATAGACCTTGGGCATGGGCAGGCCGGCGCGATCGGCGAGCTGCTCGACGATGCCGACCAATTCCGGTGCCTCGGCGCGACCGACCGCGCGCGCGCCATAGAGATTGAGCACCATCTTGTCGGAGCTCCAATAGGCGAACAGGTTCATGCCGGCGGCAATCACGAGCGCGATCACCATGCCGCTCTGGCCGCCAATCAAATGGCCAGCACCAAGAAAGATCGCGGTCATCGCCGCGAGCAAGACGGCAGTACGGGCGTAGGGCATCGAGGTCGCAGGGTCCTTGACGGGGATCAGTTTCAATCGACCCCTATATGAGCGGCGAAGCGACCGGCTTCAAGCGGGAGCCCGTTGGGAACATGGTCTAGTCCCAGCGGATTCCATGCGCTATGTCATGGGGCATGAGCGACACGAAGGCAGGCCAGACGACCACCGCGACGGAGCCCTTGGACCCCGAGGTTGGCGCCGTGCCTCGCGCCGCGCCCGTCACGAAGGCGCGGCCGGTTGAAATCGGCGGGCCGAAAGGCCCTGAGCCGACGCGCTACGGCGATTGGGAACGCGGCGGCCGCTGCGTCGATTTCTAAAGCTTCGCTTTGTGATACGCGCCCGTGCCGCGCGTGATGACGTGGTCGCTCGCGATCAATTCACCGGGCCCGATGTCGGGCAGCGAGGCGACTTCTCTGTAGATCGGCGCGAAGTCGATGCGTGCTAGCTCGAGCAGTGCATCGAACCCGTCGATCGCGAAATAGCACTCCTGGAAATCGTCGATGCGATAGCGCGTGCGCAGCACGCGGCTGAGGTCGAACGCGATGCGGTTGGGCGAGGCGTCATCGAGGCAGAATAGGCTCTCCGCGCGCGATGAGACGATGCCCGAGCCATAGATGCGTAAGCCCTCAGGCAACCTCACCAGGCCGAACTCGACCGTGTACCAATAGACCCGCGCGAGGCGTTCCAAGGCGCCGAGCCCAAGCGCCTTGAGCCCGCCTTTGCCATAGGCCTCCATATAGTCGGCGAAGACCGGAAGCATGAGCATCGGCGCGTGGCCGAACACGTCGTGAAACACGTCGGGCGCTTCGAGATAATCCATTGCCTCGGGCTTGCGGATCGAGCGCGTGGCCGGGAAGCGGCGCGCGGCGAGATGGCGGAAGAACACAGCATCGGGCACTAGGCCAGGCACCGCGACGATCTGCCAGCCGGTGGCGCGGCCAAGCACGTCGTTAAGCGTGTCGAAATCGGGAATGCCATCGCCGAAGATCGGCAGGCGTTCGAGACCCTCGAGGAACGCCGGCGCCGCGCGTCCAGGCAACAACGCGTGCTGGCGCGCGAAGAGCGCGCGCCAGGTGGCGTGCTCGGTCTCGTCGTAGCCCGCCCAATTCTGCGGAATGCTGTGGTCGTCAGTCATGGTTCAACGATTTGGTGTATCGGGTTGGGCCGGTAGGCGGAACTCCCCGCGGCGGACCGATAAAACGCCGGCCCGCGCCGTCGCCGTGAAAGGACCAAAGCCCTTCTCTGTTGACGCGCCCGGCAAAATGCGCCGTGATTGTGACCGAAGCCGGGTGGACAGATGACCACGAATGACTCGGGGAGGGGCCCGGCTCGGAGACCGCTTCGATGACCTGCAAATTGTACGTAGGGAACATACCCTACACGATGAAGGCCGAGGAACTCGGTCGATTATTTGAGCCGCACGGCACCGTAACATCCTCGGTCGTGATCAGCGACCGCGAGACCGGGCGATCACGCGGCTTCGGTTTCGTCGAGATGGAGACCCAGCAGGCCGCCACGGCGGCGATGCAGGCTCTGAACGGTACAAGCATTGGCGGCCGCAACGTGGTGGTCAATCTGGCGCGCGACCGCCCACAGGGCGGCGGCGGGGGCGGTGGCGGCGATCGCGACCGCGATCGCAGCGACCGCTTCGGCGGACGGCCGCCGCGCTCCGGCCCGCGCGACTAAGGCACGCCCTAGGGCCAGCGCCGCGGGGCTAGGCTAGCTGCCTGCGCGGTGTTTGATCAGATCATCGACGACGCTCGGATCGGCGAGCGTGGTCGTGTCGCCGAGTGCGCCGAAATCGTTCTCGGCGATCTTGCGCAGGATGCGGCGCATGATTTTGCCCGAGCGCGTCTTGGGCAGGCCGGGCGCCCATTGGATCGCATCGGGCGAGGCAATCGGCCCGATCTCCCTCCTGACCCATTGCACGAGTTCCTTGCGCAGCGCCTCATTAGGCTGTTCGCCGGCGTTCAAGGTGACAAAGGCATAGATACCGGTGCCCTTGATGTCGTGCGGGTAGCCGACCACCGCCGCCTCGGCGACCTTGGGGTGCGCCACTAGCGCGCTCTCGATCTCGGCCGTGCCCAAGCGATGGCCCGCGACGTTGATCACGTCATCGACGCGACCGGTGATCCAGTAATAGCCGTCCTTGTCGCGCTTGCAGCCATCGCCGGTGAAATAATAGCCGGGATATTGCACGAAATAGGTCTGCACGAAGCGCTCGTGATCGCCATAGACCGTGCGCATTTGCCCCGGCCATGAATCGGCGAGGCAAAGCAGACCGGTTGCGGCACCCTCCAAGATCGTGCCGTGCTGGTCGAGTACGACCGGTTGCACGCCGAAGAACGGCCGTGTCGCCGAGCCGGGCTTGAGCGCGGTCGCGCCCGGCAGTGGCGTGAGCAGAATGCCGCCGGTCTCGGTTTGCCACCAGGTGTCGACGATCGGGCAGCGCTCATCGCCGACCACGCGGTGGTACCAAAGCCAGGCCTCGGGATTGATCGGCTCGCCGACCGAGCCCAAGAGGCGGAGCGATTTTCTGAGCGTGCGCTTAACCGGCGCCTCGCCCTCGCGCATCAGCGCGCGGATCGCGGTCGGCGCGGTGTAGAAGATATTGACCCTGTGCTTATCCACCACGTCCCAAAAACGCGACGGCGTCGGGAAATTGGGCACGCCCTCGAACATCAGCGTGATCGCGCCGTTCGCGAGAGGGCCATAGACGATATAGGTGTGGCCGGTGACCCATCCGACATCGGCGGTACACCAATAGACCTCGCCGTCGTGATAATCGAAGACGTAGTGGTGCGTCATCGACGCAAAGACCATGTAACCGCCCGTGGTATGCAGCACGCCCTTGGGCTTGCCGGTCGAGCCCGACGTATAGAGGATGAACAGCGGGTCTTCCGCGTTCATCGGTTCGGGCGCGCAATCGTCCTTCTGGTCCTTGGTCAGCGCTTCGTACCAAATATCGCGACCCTCGACCCAGCCGACCTTGCGGCCGGTGTGCTTGACCACCACGACACGCTTCACGCCCGGGCATGATTTGAGCGCTTCATCGGTGTTGGCCTTCAAGGGCACGGGCTTGCCGCCGCGCACGCCTTCATCCGCCGTGATCACCACGGTCGAGTCGCAATCCTGAATGCGATTGCTGAGCGAATCGGGCGAGAAGCCGCCGAACACCACCGAATGCACAGCGCCGATCCGCGCGCAGGCCAGCATGGCCGCGGCGGCTTCCGGGATCATCGGCAAATAGATGGTGACGCGATCACCCTTCTTGACGCCGAGTGAACGCAAGCCATTCGCCAATTTGCACACCATCACATAGAGCTGGTGATAGGTGATGTGCTTGTGCAGCGAGGGATCGTCGGACTCCCAGATGATCGCGGTCTGGCTCGCACGTGTCTTCAAATGCCGGTCGAGGCAATTGACCGAGGCGTTCAGCGTGCCGTCATGGAACCAGCGGATATGGAGATTGTGCGAATCGTAGGAGACGTCCTTGATCTTGGTATAGGGCTTGATCCAGTCGATGCGTTTGCCGTGCTCGCGCCAAAACCCCTCGGGATCCTTGACCGAGCGCTCGTACATCAATTTGTAAGTCGCCTCGTCGCAGTGCGCCCGTTGCGCCACGGCCGGATCGATCGGGATCAATTCGTTTGACATGATGGCTTCGGGCTCCTCGTGGCTTCGGGCTTCGTGCCTCTTCATCTGGGCTACAATTATTGGGGTACCGGACGAGCGAGGCAAGGCGGGCGGCAGAGTCTCAGGCTTCGAGCCAAACCTGTCCGGCTTCGATCCGCGCGCGCAGGGCCGTCAGATGGCGGCCGAGACAGGGCCCGTGCACACAATAGCCGTCCTCGATACGGAACAGCGCGCCGTGGGTGGCGCATTGGATGTGCGCCTTCTCGACGTCGAGGAATATGTCGGGCTGCCAATCGAGCGGACCGCCGGTGTGCGGGCACGAATTCTCGTAGAGGAACACGCGGCTGCCGCGCCTGACGCCGAACAGCTCGCGCGTCGCGGCGCCGATGCCGAGCACGAAGCCCTTGCAGCCGCCGTCCGGAATTTCGTCGAGCCGGCACAGCGCGATCGGTTCAGTCATCGATCGCTAAAGCCCGGCCATTTTCGAGATCAGCGCCCAGGCCGTGTCGTCGATCGGCATGACCGAGAGGCGCGAATGGCGCACGAGAAGAAGCTCGGCGAGCTTTGGCTCGGCCTTGATTTGGGCGAGCGTGACCGGCTTCGGCACCGGCTTCACCGCGCGCACGTCAACCTGGCCCCATGGACCGGTTGGCTCAACCGGATCGGGATAGAAGGTGCGCGCGACTTCGACGATGCCGACGATCCGCCGCTCCTCGCCCGTGTGATAGAAGAACGCCTGCTCGCCCTTTTTCATGGCCTTCATAAAATTGCGCGCCTGGGCGTTGCGTACGCCAGTCCATGGCTCGACCTTCTTTTTCACCTGGTCGGCCCAGGAAAATTCCTCGGGCTCGGTCTTGAGCAACCAATAGGCCATTTCCGTTACCCCAGCTCGACGCCGCGCGCGCGGCGAAAGGGCGTCGCCGTCTGGCTCTCGAACAGCCCGGCCTCGGCATAGGGATCGGCCTTGGCGAGCTTGAGCGCTGCGGCTTTGTCGGGCGCCTCCAGGATCCAAAGCGAGCCGATCATGGTCTCGTTGTCATCGGCGAGGAACGGCCCGGCAAGCTTCAGCACCGGCGCAATTTTGTCGAGATAAGCGAGGTGCGCCGTGCGATTGGCGGCCCGCAGCGCGCCTGAATTCGGTTTGTCGATATTGCGGATAACGAAGAGCATCGGGGCCTCGTGTTCGCGATGTTGAGTGCACTTTAGCGAACCGCCCGGTGGGCGGCCAGGCCTCAGGCCTCGGCCTTGAACGGGCGGTCGAGCAGCGCGCCGATTGCTGCGTCGATGGCAGCGCCCTTGTGCAACACGGCATCAATCGCCGCGCAAATCGGCAGCTCGACGCCGAGACGTTTGCCAAGTTCGACCACCGCTGGCGCGCTGGTTACACCCTCGGCGACGCTCTCGCGGCTCGACAGGTGCGTGGCGAGTGTGGTGCCTTGGCCGAGTGCGCGGCCGAGCGCGTAATTGCGCGACTGGTCCGAGGTTGCGGTCAAGATCAAGTCGCCGAGGCCTGAGAGGCCGCCGAGCGTTTCCATGCGCGCGCCCTTCTTGAGCGCGAGCCGGGTCAGTTCGGCGAAGCCACGCGTGATCAAGGCGGCGCGTGCGTTCTCGCCCAAGCCGCGACCGATCGCGATGCCCGACGCGATGGCGAGCACGTTCTTAACCGCGCCGCCGATTTGCGCGCCGAGCGGATCGTCCGAGACATAGGGGCGAAAGGCGCGCCCGCCAAAGGCCTGCGCCATGCGCTCGGCCAAGGCACGGTCGCTCGCTGCAATCGTTACCGCCGTCGGCTTCGCCTCGGCCACTTCGCGCGCGAAGGTCGGGCCGGACAGCACCGCAAGCGCCCCGCCCGGTAGCGCCTCGCCCAGAACCTCGGTCATCAGCAACCCGCTGGTCTGTTCAATGCCCTTGGCGCAAATCAGCAGCGGCGGCGTCTTGCCGAGCTTCGCCAAAGCCTTGGCGATGCCGCGCACATGCTGCGCCGGGGCGACCAGGGCGATCAGCCCGCATTGGGTGATCAGCTCGTCCAGTACGCCGGTCGCCTCGATGGCGGCATCGAGCTTGATACCGGGCAGGAAGCGCGGGTTTTCGTGCCGAATGTTGATCACCTCGACCACGTCCGGCTCGCGCGCCCAGATCAGCGCCTCGTGCCCCGCGCGGCGCGCCACGAGCGCGAGGGCTGTGCCCCAGGCGCCGCCGCCGATGATACCGATCCGTGTCATCTATCGCCCCCGACTGACCGTGCCGCTAAGCTAGCCGAGAAACCATCAGTGTCGAAGGGTGAGGATCATGGCTGTTGCGGACGACCAACCGGTTCTTGTGCTCGGCGCGAGCGGCGGCTTTGGCGGCGCGGTCGCGGCCGAGCTGATCGCGCGCGGCCGGCGCGTGCGCCTGTTCGCCCGCTCGCCCGCGCGGCTCAAGGCACGCTTTGGCGCCGCGGCCGAGGTCATTGCCGGCGACGTGCAAGATCTGGCCGCGCTGAGCAAGGCGGCCGAGGGCTGCGGGCTTGTCGTGCATGGAGTCAATTACCCCTATCACCAATGGGTGCCCTATCTGCACACCGCGACGCAGAACGTGATCAAGGCCGCGCAGGCGGTCGGGGGCACGATCTTGTTTCCGGGCAATGTCTATTCGCTCGGGGCCGGCGGCCCGTTCGATGAGCTGGCGCCACATCGGCCGAATTCGCGCAAAGGGAACTTTCGAGCGCGGCTGGAAGGTCAGCTGCAAGACGCGACCAAGGGGGCGGACGGCAAGGCGGCGATCCGTGTGCTCAATGTGCGCGCCGGCGATTATTTCGGGCCGAGCGTGCGCAACGGCCTGGTCGATCGCATTTACGGCAACGCCGCGCGCGGCAAGACGATCAACAGCTTCGGCAAGCTCGACATCATGCACGAGCGTGTGTTCCTGCCAGATCTCGCGCGCGCCGGCCTTGACCTGCTCGCGCTTGGCGATGGGCTTGGCGCTTTCGAGGTGGTCAACGTCACGCCGGGCACGCGCCTGACCGAGCGCGCCTTCATGACCGAGGTCGCGCGCGTCGCCGGCCATCCCGGCCTCAAGGTCCAGGTCATGCCGTGGGCGATGGTGCGCCTGGTCGGGCTGTTCAACCCGGCAATCCGTGAGTTTGCCGAGCTGGCCTATCTCTACGACACCACCGTGCTGCTCGACGGTGCAAAGCTCGCGCGACTGCTTCCGCAATTCCGCTTCACGCCGCTTGAGGCCGCGCTCAAGACCACGATCGAGAGCTATCGCGCCTGAGTCTCGTATTTGTCGTGCAACTTCACCCAGGTCATCGGGAAGGGCAGACCGGCCTCGTCGCGGCCCTTGGGCACGAGATCGAGCAATTGATAGGCGGTGTTCAGTGGGTCGAGGCCGCGCGCATAGCATGAATAGGTGTGGAAGATCACGCCCGATTCGTCCTTGTGGAACACGCTGAGGCCAGGCCCGTCGGATGAGAAATAGGGCCGCGTGCCGTAATTGTAGGCGATCTCGTTCTTGGCTTTCTCGGCCTCGCTGAACGAGACGTGGTAGTCGTAATTAAAGTCGGTCTCGAGCGAGGAGACCCATTTGAAGTGCCAGCCCATGCGCTTCTTGAACGCGTCGAGCTTCGCCAGTGGCGCGCGCGAGACGGCGACGAAGCTGACATCCCGCTGGTTGAGATGGCCGATGACGCCGTCGAAATTGTCCATCCAGAACGAGCAGCTCTTGCAGCCCTCGTTCCAGTCCGGCCCGAACATGAAATGGTAGACGATAAGCTGGCTGCGCCCCTCGAAGAGGTCGGCGAAGCCCTCTTGTCCCTTCGGCCCCTCGAAGCTGTAGGTCTTGGTGACCTTGACCCAGGGCAGTGCGCGCCTCGCTTCGCTCAAGCGGTCACGCGCCTTGGTGAACGCCTTCTCCTCGGCCAGCAGTGCCTTCCGGGTGGCGAGCCATTTGTCCTCTGAAACCACTTCGTGCTTTGTCATGGCCCAATTCTCCCATCGGCTGAGCCAATACTTAACCATATAGTTAATTGTTGTGGCTAGGCCGAGGGGTCAAGCTCCTGGGCACCTAGGCCTTGCGCCCGAGGCGCCCGACCCGGCCCGTGCCGGGCGCCGGTTCAGCCAGGGGGTCGAGCGGCCAACGTGCGCGCGGGCTGGCATCGAGCCCATCGGTCAGGCCCAGGCGCAGGCGCTCGACGCCGGCCCAGGCGATCATCGCCGCATTGTCGGTGCACAAGCGCAGCGGTGGTGCGAGCAGGGTTAGGCCATTGGCCTCGGCAAGAGCCTTGAGCCGTTCGCGCAACAACGTGTTGGCGGCGACGCCGCCGGCGACCACCAGCGTCGAGCCCTGGGCCGCGGCTGTCTTGAAGGTTCTGATTGCGTTCGTCGTGCGATCGATCAGCACATCCGCGACCGTCGCCTGAAACGCGGCCGCGACATCGGCCTGATCTTGCGGCGAAAGCGGATTTGGCAAGCTCTCGACCAAATGCAGCACGGCGGTCTTGAGTCCGGCGAAGGAAAAGTCGCAGCCGGGCCGGCCGTGCAATGGGCGCGGCAGCGCGAAGCGACGCGGATCGCCAGTTTTCGCGGTGCGCTCGATCGCCGGGCCGCCCGGATAGCCGAGGCCGATCAGCTTGGCCGCCTTGTCGAGCGCTTCGCCCGCCGCGTCGTCGATCGTGGTGCCAAGCCGGCGGTAGGCGCCGACCCCGTCGACGATCAGAAGCTGGCAATGACCGCCCGAAACGAGCAGAAGCAGAAACGGAAACTCGATGCTGGCGATCAGCCGAGCCGACAGCGCGTGGCCTTCCAGATGATTGACCGCGATCAGCGGCACGCGACAGACCGACGCAATCGCTTTGCCGGTCATCAGCCCAACCATGACCGCGCCGATCAGGCCGGGCCCTGCGGTCGCGGCGACCGCGTCGAGCTGCCCGAAGCCGATACCGGCCTCCTTCAACGCGCGCGCGATCAGCGAATCGAGGTGGTCGATATGGCGGCGCGCGGCGATCTCTGGCACCACGCCGCCGAACGGCGCATGGTCCTTGAGCTGCGAAAGCACGAGGTCGGCGAGCACCTCGCGTTGGTCGGTCACCAGCGCGGCGGCGGTCTCGTCGCAGCTCGATTCGATGCCGAGCACGATCATGGCCGGCGGAATTTACGCGCCGGCCCCGAAACGCGCTATATCTTCATGGTGATTCACAGTGTCTTTCTGCCATGAGCCAGGCACCGCTTCTCCGCATCGGCACGCGCGGCAGTCCGCTTGCGCTGGCGCAGGCGAACGAGCTGCGCGCGCGGCTGATCGCCGCCCATCCCGCGCTGGCCCAGCCGAACGCCATCGCAATCGAAGTCATCCGCACCTCGGGTGACGCCTTCATCGATCGACCGCTTGCCGAAATCGGCGGCAAGGGGCTCTTCGTCAAGGAAATCGAGGACGCTCTGATCGAGCGTCGGATCGATCTCGCGGTGCATTCCATGAAGGACGTGCCGACCGCGCTACCGGACGGCCTTGTCATCGCGTGCATACTGCCGCGCGAAGACCCGCGCGACGCGCTGATCGCCCAGCGTGCAACCAGCCTCGCCGATCTGCCCCTGGGTGCCCGTGTCGGCACCGCTTCGCTCCGGCGCCAGGCCCAACTCCTGCTCAAGCGCCCGGACCTTGAGATCGTCGTGCTGCGCGGCAATGTCCAGACCCGCGTGAGAAAAGTGGAGGAGGGCGCCGCCGATGCCACGCTGCTGGCGCTGGCCGGGCTGAAGCGGCTCGATGCCTTGCGCCATGTCAAGGCGGTGCTCGAGCCCGAGGAGATGCTACCCGCGGTGGCGCAAGGCGCGATCGGCATCGAGACCCGTATCGATGACGAGCGAGTCGCGGCCTTGCTCGCGCCGCTCAACCATGAGGAAAGTATGATCAGGGTCAGCGCCGAGCGCGCGCTGCTCGCCGCGCTCGAGGGCAATTGCCGAACCCCGATCGCCGCACTCGCCGAAATCGTCGAAGGCGACCGCGTGCGCCTGCGCGCCCTGATCGCAACGCCGGACGGCCGGTTCTGCCATCGCGCCGAGCGCACCGCGTCGGTACACGATGCGGTATCCCTGGGGCACGAGATCGGTGACGCGCTGAAGGTCGAGGCCGGTCCCGGCTTCTTCGCCGCGCCCGCATGAGCCGCCCGCTCGTCCTCGTCACCCGCCCGGCTGAAGAAGCCGAGCGCCTGATTGTCGCGCTCGATGCGATTGGCTGCGGCGCGTTGCTCGCGCCACTGCTCGAAATCGGATTGGTGACGCCGCCACCTCTCGTGCCGATCGCTGGGGTTCAGGCGTTTCTGATCACCTCGGCCAACGGCGCGCGCGCGCTTGCCGCCGCGCTCGGGCCCGCGCCGCGCGGGCGGGAGGTGCCCGTCCTCGCGGTCGGCGAAACCAGCGCCGCCGCCATGCGCGGCCTCGGTTTTGCCTCGGTCGAAGCGGCCGGCGGCGATGCCGTGGCGCTCGCCTCGCTGGTTGCCGCACGCTGCAATCCAGGGCTCGGCCGTTTGGTTCATGCCGCGGGCAGCACGGTGACGGGCGATCTCAAGGCTACGCTCGAAGCCAAGGGCTTCGCGGTCGAGCGCATCGTGTTTTACAACGCCACGCCGGCGCGCGCTCTGGCGCCCGAGATCGCGGCGGCACTCGGCGGCGGGCGCCTCGCGGCGGTTTTGCTTTTCTCTCCACGCACGGCCGAAACCTTTGTTACGCTTGCCAAACAAGCCGGCTGCGCGGGCGCGGCGGTGGGCCTTGGGGCGGTCTGCCTGAGCGCAGGGGTGGCGCAAGTGGCACAGGCGCTGCCGTGGCGTCGCCTCGTGGTCGCGGCGCGCCCGGAGCAAGGGCCGCTGATCGACGCGCTTGCGAGCGTGCTGGCGGAACAGGGCTGACAAACGGCAAAGCCATGGTGGAAACAGACGAGCGGGCCAACATGAGCGAGCCGGTTACGGCCCAGGCCAAACCGAAGCGCGCGATCTTGCCGTGGCTGCTTGGCTTGGCACTCGCTGCGGCGATCGGTGTTGCGCTTTTTTTCGCCTGGCCGGATATCACCGGCCGGCGCGATGCCCCCGCACCCGACACGCCGGCCGAGATGCCGGCCGACACGCCAGCCGCGCCGGAGCCGCCGCCGGCCGAGCCGGCACCATCGGGTGAGGTCCCGCTATCGAACAAGGCGCAGACAGCGAACGAAGGCGAATTCGCCCAGCTTCTCACGCGACTCGAGGCGCTCGAAAAAGACGCCGCGCGTCCGCCATCGAGCGAGGCGGCCGACCGCGCGATCGCCGAACAACTGACCGATTATGCGGCTCGCTTGGAGGCGATCGAACGCCGGCCCGCGAGCGAAGGCGAGGCGGCGTCGGTGGCGCGCGACGCCGAGCTCGGGGCGCGCCTCGCCACCATGGAGAGCCGGCTTGCCGTGACCGAGGCGGCCAGCGCGGAGGCGGCTGAATTGCGTACGCAGCTTGCCGCCTTGCACGCGACGGCCGAAGGCCTCGCGGCACGCGTATCGGGGGTCGAAGCGCAATCGACGGGCAATCTCCGCCTGGTCGCTCTCGTGGCGGCCAAGGCCGCGCTCATGACAGCGGCACGCGACGGCGCCGCGCTGGCGCATGAAGTATCGGATCTTCGCGCGCTGCTCGGCGATGCCGCACCGCTCGGCGCGCCACTCGAGGAGGTCAACCGCTATGCCGAACATGGTGCGCTCAACTATGAGGCGTTGCGGGCCCGTTTCCCTTCATTGGCGCGCGACGTGGTGCGTGCCGCCGCCAAGCCCGATGCCGATGCCGGATGGGTTGATGAGACCATCGCGCGGCTCGGTAGCATCGTTACGGTTCGAAAGACGGGCGGCACGCTCGAGCCCGGCAGCGTCGATGAGCGCCTGGTCCGCGCGGAGCGCGCGCTGGCCGAATCGGATGGCGCGACCGCGCTCGATGCGCTCGCTGGGCTGACGGGCGGCGACAGGCTCGAGGCCTATCGAACCGAGCTCAACCGCCGCGTCGCGCTCGATGAGGCTGTGCGCGCGATCGACCGGCACGTCACCGGCCTGATCGCCGCGCGCATCGTGCCTTCGGGCGAACCGCCGGCGGCCGGGCCAGCCGCGCCGCCCGTCGCCCAATGATTCTTCGCATCATCGTCTTTATCGTGGTCGTCGCGGTGCTGGCTGCGATCGGCATGTTGATCGCCGATCAGCCCGGCCGGGTCGAGATCGCGTGGGGTGACTATCTGATCGAGCTCTCGCCGGCCGCCCTGGTCGGCGGTGTCGCCGCGCTCGCGGCTATCGTGGCGGTTCTGGTTCTGTCGGCACGCTGGCTATTTCGCGGGCCACGCGCGCTGCGCAGGGCGCGCGCCTTGCAACGCGAGCGGCTTGGCTATGAGGCACTGACCCAAGGGCTGGTCGCCGCGGCGGCCGGCGACGCTCCTTTGGCTCGACGCCTCGCGCGCCGTGCCAATGCGTTGCTCGGCGAACCACCCTTGACGCTTTTGCTTTCGGCGCAAGCGGCGCAGCTTGAAGGCAAGGAGGCGGTCGCGCGCGAATATTTCAACGCCATGTTGGAACGGCGCGAAACCGAATTCCTTGGCCTACGCGGCCTGATCGTGCAGGCGAGCAAGGCGGGCGATGTCACCGAGGCGCGCATGCTGGCCGAACGCGCCTTTCGGCTGAGGCCCGATACACCGTGGCTGCTCAGCGCGCTCTTAGAGCTGCGCAGCCGCGTCGGCGACAAGGAAGGCGCGCGCGCTTTGATCGAACGGGCGCGTCGTCACGGCGCCATCCAGCCGGGCGCGGCTGCCCGGCGCAGTGCGGGACTGATCTACCAGGACGCCGATGCGGCGCGCGATGCCGGCGACATGCGCCTTGCGCTCAAGCTTGCCGAGCGCGCGCGCGGCGTCGATCCGAGCTTCGTGCCAGCCGCCATTCTCGCCGCCGAGGCGGCGTTGGCCCTTGGCAAGCGCGGTCGCGCCGGCCGGTTGGTCGAGGCCAGCTTCGGTCATGCGCCGCATCCCGCGCTCGGCCGGCTCTACCTCGCGGCGCAACCGCAAGAGAAGCCGCTCCAACGTTTTGTTCGCCTCGAACGATTGGCCGCGCTCAACCCAAATCATCCGGGCAGCCGGCGCCTGATCGCCGAAGGCGCGCTCGATGCCAAGCTTTGGGGTCGCGCGCGCCAAGAGCTCGAAGCGCTGGCGGCGTCTCATCCGAGCGTTTCGGTACATCGACTGTCGGCGCGACTGGAGGAGGAAGAGCGCCGCGACGCGCCGGCCGCGCGGCGGCACCTCGAAGCCGCCTCCAGCGCGCCGGCTGATCCAGGTTGGAGTTGCTCTGCCTGTCACGCGCATGCCGATGCGTGGTCGATGGTCTGTCCGGCCTGCGGGGTGCTCGATACGATCGATTGGCGCGAGGCGCGCGAGGCGCGTGGCGAAGTGGTCGACCGTGAGGCGCCGCGCGCGCCGATTTTGCCAAGCGCCGGCGCCACGGCAATCCCCGCCACGCGCGTCATGCCCGGCCCGGCCTTGGCCGAGCCGCTCCGCCCCGATGCGTGAAACGCCGCCGGTAAGTCGCTCTATCGCTGCATCAGCAGGCACATGGCTGGATCGCCGCGCCAATATCGGGGCCAATAATGCGCCAAGAATGGGAGCTTTCTCAAGCCATGCGATGAGAGGCGTTGGGTAACGAACGAAAGCGTATTTAAAGATTTCATGACCTTCGCCGAGGCCATTTCCGTCGAATCATAAGCGTGAACATAAACGCCTCCCGCTATTCGGGGCGCCACGATGTCGAGATAGCAGTCAACAAGAGCGGGTTCCATTTCTTGGAAGGAAAATGAATTGAAAAAATAGTCCACCGATCCCGATAGGCTCGACAGTTTCCAAGGCGGAATCTGAAAGATCGTGCACCGGCCATCGCTATCGGCGCCATCACGCCAATCCAATTTGTCTCGGTCGACGCACGCCAAATAATCGATCACCGTCGCATGGTCGACACTGCGTAGAAATTGCGTTGAAAGGTATAGCACGGCTGGCAGGTCGCAGTTGATGATCGCCGTCAAATGCGGGTTCAGGGCGAGATGGGCGAGCGTATTCAGGCCCACGCCCGGACCTATTTCGATCAAGCTCCGGACCGAAGATGTCGGCACCTGTCGGTAAAAATCCGCCGCACGCGCGAGATAATTGATCCATTGTGCGCTCATCGTTATGCCGTCGCGCGTGAAAGTGTCGTCGGCGCCGCCATTGGCGGTGCCATTGATTATTCGCATTGATGGAAACTCGGATTGGATCGCATCGAAGCAGAGTTCAGCAAGCTCGACGCGCCACTTCACCGTCTCGCGATAAAGCGCCGCGGTCAGCCGGCGATGCTCGCCGATGACTTGTTCGACCACCGGCAATATTTCGAGTCGGCGCCATATTGCTCGCTTCCAATGTCGCCTTGGCTCGGTGGGCATCGGCACGCCGCCGATCGCGAAACCCTTTATCAGACGATAATTCGTACGGAAATTGGCGAGGTTGGCGCCCCTGATTTCGGACTCGATGCGTTGGGCATAGGGCAACCAGTGGGTATTGCCGCAAAGCCCCGAAACATCACGCTTCCTATCGGCAATCAATGCGGAAAGCAGCTGCTCGTCATGTTCTATCGCGGCCATCCAGGGCTTGTTACCATGCCCGGCCAAATCATGTCGAGGCGATGGAAAGTCAAGGATTTTCGGCCCAACGCGCCAGTCGGCAGGCCGACAACCTAGATTTTACCAAGCCTTCATCGAGGCCGCCTATGGTCGCGGAGGGGCGCCGCGCCGCGTTGACGCCGTGGGCGTTGGCGATTAGCGTGCCCCCGCGCCGCATCGTTGCAGGTGTCGTGCCCGATCAGATGCGGTTATAGTTCGGCCCGGAGCCGCCTTAGCTCAGCCGGTAGAGCACCGCATTCGTAATGCGGGGGTCGCGTGTTCGAGTCACGCAGGCGGCACCAGCCTCCCCGACCCGAGTCCCCATGCCCTACGACGTCGAGCGAATCCGAGGCGAATTCCCAGGCCTCGCACGGGCCGAGAGCGGGCGCCCCACCGTCTTCTTCGATAACCCGGCGGGCACCCAGATCGCGCGACGCGCGATCGAGCGCATGGTCGAGGCGATGACGACGGCGAACGCCAATCTCGGTGGCTTCTTCGATACCTCGGTCGAGGCCGGCGCGCTCGTGCGCGAAGCGCACGCGGCGGCGGCCGATTTCGTCAATGCCGCCTCGCCTGACGAGATTTTCTTCGGCCAGAGCATGACCGCCCTTACGTTTCAGCTCTCGCGCAGCATTGGCCGCGAGCTTCGACCGGGCGATGAGATCGTGCTGACGCGCATGGACCATGACGGCAATGTCACGCCCTGGCTCATGCTGGCGGAAGAACGCGGCCTAACCGTGCGCTGGCTCGATTTTGATCCCGCGCGCTTTGAGTACGACATGGCGAGCCTTGAGCGCGCGCTCAATTCGCGCACGCGGCTGATCGCGGTCAATCATGCGAGCAACGTGACCGGCACGCTAAATGACATAGCCAGCATCGCGCGCGCGGCCAAGGCGGTCGGTGCGCTGGTCTATGTCGACGCGGTGCAGTCCGCGCCGCACGTGCCGATCGACGTGCAGGTGCTCGGCTGCGACTTTTTGGTCTGTTCCGCCTACAAATTCCATGGGCCGCATTACGCGCTCGCCTGGGGCCGCCGCGCGCACCTCGAGCGATTGACCGCCTACAAGGTGCGCGCGGCCTCGAACCAGCTGCCGTTCAGGTTCGTCAACGGCACGACGAATCGCGAGGCGCTGGCCGGCATTCGCGGCGCGATCGAGCATTTCGAGTGGCTCGGCCGCGAATTCGGCGCGGGCGGGTCTGATCCGTCGTCGACGCGACGGCAACGCATCGTCGCCGGCGCCCTGGCCATGCGGGCGCATGACCGGATGCTCGCCAAGCGGCTGATCGATGGATTGGCGACCGTGCCGGGCCTGCGCATACTCGGCCTCAGCCGAACGGAAGATCTGGCGCGACGGGTGCCGACGGTTTCGTTCGATCTCGCCGGCCATGATCCCGCCGCCATCGCGCGTTTCATGGCGACTGAAGGAATCAACGTGTGGAGCGGCCACAATTATGGCGTCGAGCCGGTCACGCGCCTCGGCCTGCTCGACAAGGGTGGCGTCGTGCGCGTCGGGCCGACGCACTACAACACGCCGGCCGAGATCGACCGCTTTCTCGAAAGCCTCGCGCGCTACCGCGCGAGAAACGCGCTGACCGCGTGAGGCCGGTCGACAAACCGGCTCAGCGCTTCCTCAAAAGATCGCGGATCTCCTCGAGCAGCACCTCGCTCTTGGGCGGCGGCGGCGGAGCCGCCGGGGCGGCCTCCTTCTTCGAGCGGAAGCGGTTGACCTGCTTGACCGCCATGAAAATGACGAAGGCGACGATCAGGAAATGAATGATCGTGTTGATGAACTTGCCGTAGTTCCAGGTCGCCGCGCCGGCCTTCTGGGCGTCTTCGAGCGAGGCATAGCTGCCCTCGGACAGGGTAACGAACAGATTGGCGAAGTCTATGCCCGCCAAGGCCAGGCCGATCGGCGGCATGATGATATCGTTGACCAGCGAGCCGATCACGCTGGTGAAGGCCGCACCGATGATAATGCCGACGGCGAGATCGATCACGTTGCCGCGCGAGATGAATTCGCGGAACTCCTTGAGCATCAAGCCCCCCCCTTTGCCACTCGTACCGCGAGGCGCGGGCCCCGGGGCTCAAACCATCACGTCGCCGCCATTCATATTGAGCGTCGCCCCGACGTAATAGGCGCCGTCCGGGTCCGAGGCCAGCATCAAAACTGTGGGGGCGACCTCTTCCACGCGGCCGAAACGCCCGATCGGGAGTTCCTTTTTCTTGCGCGCGAGCCAGTGCTTCGGGATTTGGCGCAGCAACGGCGTGTCGATCGGGCCAGGGCAAATCGCGTTGACCGTGATGCCATCTCTGATTGCCTCATAGGCGAGCGACCGGGTGAAGCCGATCACAGCCGATTTGCTTGCCACATAGTGCGCCATCTCGGGCGCGCCTTTGTGCGCGAGCTGAGAGGCGAAATTGATCACCCGGCCCCACTTCTTCTTTTTCATATCCTTGAGCGCTTCGCGCGTGCAGAGGAAGGTGCCGCGCAAATTGACGCGGATCATTTGATCCCACATCGCGGTCGACATGGAGGCGACCTCACTGGTGGTGTCGATGCCCGCGGCATTGACCAGAATGTCGATCGGGCCGAGCGCCTTGCGCACCGCGGCGAAGGCGGCTCGTACCGCGGCTTCGTCGCCGACATCGGCGCGATAGCAGCAAGCCGCACCTTTTTTTCCGGCCATCGTGCCGAGTCGCTTCACGGCCTTGGCGAGGCTCTTCTCGTCCTTCAGGTCGATGATGCCGACCTTGGCGCCTTCCTTGACGAATAGCTCGGCGCTGGCCAAGCCCATACCGCTAGCGCCGCCGGTGATCACGGCGACTTTCCCCTTGAGACGTGCCATCGGATTCAATCTCCCCCTTGCGTTTTGTGGGTTTTCTGCGAGGTTCCTGACAAGGCTTAACCTAGCCCCGCGCCGTGCTCAAGCCCTTGCGCGGCCGGCAGGGTGCACGAGCGAGGCGGGTTGACGACTCTCACCGTTACGTCACTGTCCTGTAACCCAACAGGCGCGATAAGCTCCCTATGGCTACCCTTGCCGCTTCCGTCTGACGCGGATGCATCGGGTGAGGCCCCATGACCGAACATCAAATCACCACCGCCGTTCTCCTTGGCATCGCCGCCGCGGGGCTTTTCTATGTTGCCCTCTCGTCGGTGGTGATGGTGCTGAAGCGCCGATCCCGGGCGCCCCAGCCGCGCCTCATGCCGCCGATCACGATCCTGAAACCGGTGTGCGGTGCCGAGCCACATCTTTATGAGAATCTGCGCTCCTATTGCACGCAGAATTATCCCGACTTTCAGATCGTGTTCGGCGCTCGCGACGCGGCCGATCCGGCGCTGA